>JACRIE010000070.1 GCA_016220165.1 Candidatus Peregrinibacteria bacterium | reverse complement strand
GCTTTCCATTCTTTTTTATACTTCCGCTCCCGCATCTCGGGCACTTTTTTTTGCATTACAAAAAATATTAAGTATTAATGGCTTCTCTTAGCATAAAACTTAATTTTTCAGCCCGCAAATTTTACCTTTATGCCTAAAAAACTATGTCTTCCCGCATAGATTCATGTCATGAAAAACTAGTCATTGAATGGACAATACCGAAAAATCGGCCGTCTGCCGTGGTCTCGCGTGAAATTGCTCCAGCCTTTGCGCCATATCGTGAAGCGCTAAGAAAAACATTGGAAAAAGGCCTTCCTCCTGCGCATCGACACCGATAGCTGGGAAGAACAATCACAAGCCTGGCCCATAGAAAAAGACCGGGGAGAGCGTCTCTGGAAATAAGCGTCTGTACGGAAGGCGCTGAAACCGAAACGCAGCTCATTGACAGAGTTCGTCCGTTAATAGAAGAGGTCTTGAGCCACACAAATTTTACCGTTTCGGTTACGCATCAGGGTGATGGTCGGAGGGCTCCATCTAAGGAACCTCAGCTTTCTCTGAATTTTTAAAATCTTTAAAGAACTCCCTCCACGACAAGAAGTAATAATAACCGAACGTCCAGAATCGCTTGAACAGCGGTAAAAAGATCGGCCAGACGCCCACCGTGCGCCGCCATTTTCCAAATCCCTTCGGGATCACGGCGAGCTCGGGGTGTTTTTCCTGAAACACCTTGGCCGCGCGCCCGATTTGGCGCATCTTGGCCGACAAGTCCGCTTCAGTAAACGCGTGATAGTGGTATGCTTTCGCTTCCGGCGCGTAAAAAATCTGCATGCCATGACGATTCCAGAGCCGGTACGCGAGCTCGATGTCCTCCCATCCGTATCCCTGGAACCCGTCGTCGAACGGTTCCTTTTGGAAAAACGATTTTTTCAGTGACACGTTGGATGTGTAGAAAAACTTATACGGCGCGGGATGCGTAATGAGCCCCGGCGTAAGCATTGGATAATTAAACTGCCAGCCCCGTTCCAGGAAATGCATATAAGCATTGATCGGAAGCTCCGGATGCCACGTGGTGAAGCCGAGCACCGCCGCGAATTCTTCGGGGTGCTTTTGATGCGCCTCGACGTGACGCTTCACAAAATCCGGCGCCACAAAAATATCATCACCGATAAAACAAACAATCCTGCCCTGCGCCTCCCGCGCTCCCCGATTCCTCGCAATTCCCTGCTGCGACGGCGGTTGTTCAATGTATTTTAAATTTTTAATTTTTAATTTTGAATTTTGAATTATATCTTTTGTATTATCCGTACACCCATCCCCCACCACGATCACTTCAAATGTTGGCGCACCTTCCTGCCGTGCCAGATGTTCCAGACATCGCCTCAGGATGTCAGCCCGATTGTATGTAGGAATGATGATGGAAAGCTCCATAAAACAAAAGTGTGAGCATATTGTACCGCCACGGGCCTTTTGTTACTATCTCTCTGGAATAATCTTGAATCTTATAATCTTGTAATCTTGAATAATGAATAATGAATCTATATAACACCCTCACCCGTCAAAAAGAAGAACTGAAGCCGCTCAAAAGGGGAACGATCGGCCTGTATTGCTGTGGACCCACGGTCTACAATTACGCGCACATCGGAAACCTGCGCACCTTTTTGTTTGAGGATTTCCTGCGCCGCGCGCTCGAGTTCAGCGGCTACAAGGTCAATCAGGTGATGAACATCACGGACGTGGGTCATCTGACGTCCGACGCGGATGAGGGCGAGGACAAAATGGCGAAGGGCGCAAAACGCGAGCATAAAACCGTGTGGGAAATCGCGAAGGAATACACCGACGCATTTTTCGCGGACGTCGACGCGCTAAACATCCGGCGCGCCACGCGCTACCCGCGCGCCACAGACCACATCCGGGAAATGATCGCGCTCATCCGGCGCCTCGAAAAAAACGGATTCACCTACGTGGCCGGCGGCAACGTCTACTTCGATACATCGAAGTTAAACGATTACGGCAAATTAGCGGGCGCCGCATTCGTAGGGACAAGGCATGCTTTGTCCCTACAGGACGTCGCCCGCGTCGAAACCGATCCCAACAAAAAACACCCGCGCAATTTCGTCCTCTGGTTCACGGAAAGCAAGCACGGCAATCAGGACATGCAATGGGAGAGCCCCTGGGGTCGTGGCTTCCCGGGCTGGCACATCGAATGCTCCGCCATGAGCATGAAGTATCTGGGCGACCATTTCGACATCCACTGCGGCGGCATCGATCACATCTCCGTGCACCACACGAACGAAATCGCGCAAAGTGAAGGCGCACTTGGCAAGGAATGGGTGCACACGTGGCTGCACGGAAATTTTCTCACGATCAAAGACGCCAGGATGGCAAAATCTGGTGGAAATTTTCTCACGCTCCAAGTCCTAAAAGACAAGGGCTTCGACGCACTCGACTACCGCTATTTCTGCCTCCAGGCGCATTACAGTCAGGAGCTGACATTCAGCTGGGAAGGCCTCGACGCCGCCAAAACCGCATTGAGGCGATTGAAAGAAAAAATAAAAAAAATCCTCGTAGAGACGCAAAATTTTGCGTCTAAAACACAAAAAACAAAAAACAAATATCTCTCCTCTTTTACCGCCGCTCTCGCCGACGATCTCAACATGCCGCAGGCATTGGCGCTCGTCTGGGAACTCGTGGACGACGGGACGATCTCGGCGATGGACAAACTGTCCACAGTTCAGGAGATGGACAAAGTTCTAGGGCTTAAATTGGACGAAAAAACGACCTTCGACATTCCGGAGGGCATCCGAAAACTCGTCGACCAGCGTAACGCCGCGCGCGCCAAAAAAGACTGGAAAGCCTCGGACGCATTGCGTGATCAAATCCAGGCGGCCGGCTACGTCGTCAAAGACGAAAGCGGACGAACCGTTGTTGAACCTAAATAGTGACACTATCATGACCTACCGCATCGAACGCGACACCATGGGCGAAATCAAAGTCCCGGCAGACAAGCTGTGGGGGGCGCAAACCCAGCGCTCGCTGGAAAATTTCAAGATCGGCGACGAGCGCATGCCGATCGAAATCATCCGCGCCTTTGGGATTCTGAAAAAGGCGTGCGCTGAAGTGAACGCGGACATGGGCATTTTGACGCGGGAAAAAGCAACCCTCATCGCCGCAGCGTGCGACGTAATCATCGCGGGAAAATTGGATGACCAATTCCCGTTGGTCATTTGGCAGACCGGCAGCGGCACGCAGACCAACATGAACGTCAACGAAGTCATCGCGCATTTCGTAGGGCCGCGCCGTGGCGCGGCCTCTTTGCACCCCAACGACGACGTAAACAAATCCCAATCGTCCAACGACACGTTCCCCGCCGCGATGTCCATCGCGGCGTACGAAAAAGTGGTACGCCACACGATCCCCGCCGTCGAAACATTGCGCGACACTCTGCGTAAAAAATCAGACGCGTTCAAAACCATCGTTAAAATCGGCCGCACCCATCTGATGGACGCGACGCCGCTCACCGTGGGGCAGGAGTTTTCCGGGTACGCCTCCCAGCTCGACCACGGACTGCAGGCGCTCCAAAACACCCTCGCTCATTTGGGAGAACTCGCGATCGGCGGCACGGCCGTGGGCACGGGCATCAACGCCCCAAAAGGGTTCGGCGAAGCCGTGGCAGAAAAGGTGGCCCAGTGGACACAGTATCCATTCACGTCAGCGCCGAATAAATTTGAAGCCTTGGCCGCGCATGACGCCTTTGTGGAAACCTCGGGCGCGCTCAAAACGCTCGCGGTCAGCCTTATAAAAATCGCCGGCGACATCCGCCTGCTCGCGTCCGGTCCGCGGTGCGGAATCGGGGAACTTCATCTACCGGAAAACGAACCCGGTTCTTCCATAATGCCGGGAAAGGTGAACCCAACCCAATGTGAAGCATTGACCATGGTGTGTGCGCAGGTGATCGGAAACGACACCGCCATCACGATCGGCGGCATGAGCGGCCATTTTGAACTCAATGTCTTCAAACCCCTGATCGCGTCCAACCTCATCCGCTCCGCGCGGCTCCTCGGCGACGCGTGCCGCTCCTTCCACGACCATTGCGCCGTCGGAATCAAACCAAATGAGGATCGTATCGAAAAAAATCTGAATGAATCACTCATGCTCGTCACCGCGCTCAGCCCGCGCATCGGCTATGAAAAGGCCGCGAAGATCGCCAAGCGCGCGCTCGAAAAAAACCAAACGTTGAAAGAAGCCGCCATTGAATTAAAATGGGTAACCGAACAACAATTCAACGAGTGGGTAGATGCTAAAAAAATGATATGAAACACCCCTCTCTGTTCAATTTGTGCAAAGAGGCTCTCCATTTGGGCGCGATTGCTTACGGAGGCCCTGCCAATCTGGTGACGATAAAAAAAAGCGTCGTTCATCGCCATGGCTGGATGCACGAACATGAATTCGTGGATGTCTTGAGTCTCGCCCAAATCCTTCCAGGAGCGACGGGCGTAGGGATGATGGGGTACATCGGATACCGCCTTCAAAAATTTTGGGGCGGCATTTTAATGCCGCTTTTTTACATCCTTCCCTCAGCCATCACCATCGTTATCCTGTCTTGGATTTATTTCAACTATGGACACCTCCCCTCCATGAAATCCGTCATGACGGGCCTGGGGGCGCTGGTCGTGGCGTTGCTGACCCATGCGGTCGTACATCTGGGACAAACCATTTTCCGAAAAAAAGACATCCGTGAAATCAAAGGGGTGATCATAGCGGCATTCGTCTTCGTCGGACTCTTTTTTTTAAAAATCAATACGATCGAACTAATCCTACTTTCGGGCCTCCTAGGAATTTTATTCTTCCACTTCACCCACGAATTCGAAGAAGAACGGGAAACAAAAGGCCCAGATGAACTCCATACGCCAGTGCATTTGGAAAGAGGGGTTCGTCTGATTGATTTTTTGCCTTTGGCATTACTGCTATTAGTAATAGGGGCAATCCTCATCGCCTCCGGACTGCTACGATCCTTATTCCTTTCATTCTTTAATATTGGCTTATTCGCCTTTGGAGGAGGTTATGCCGCGATCCCTTTGATGCAACAACACGTCGTCGATATTTCTCAATGGCTCAATTTAACTGAATTTCGCGACGGCATTGCATTGGGGCAAATCACGCCAGGGCCTGTTTCCACCACAGCCGCTTTTGTAGGCTACAAAGTGAATGGCTTATGGGGAGCGGCGGTATCAACGCTGGCCATTTTTCTTCCGCCCATCGGAACCATGATCGCGCTCTCCAGCGTTCATGCCAAAATCAAAAAAATGAAACTGACCCGCGTCGTAATCAAAGGATTTTCCACGGGGTTTATTGGACTTCTTTTAGCCGTGACGTTACAATTTGCTCTCAAGTCACTCGTCAGCTGGCAAACATGGCTTTTATTTGTCGTCAGCCTCGCCTACCTGTGGCATGATAAAAGAAGTATTTTGTGGTTGATCTTGGGGATAATCCCCTTCTCATTATTGTTGATCCAATAAATGCCTTCCAAATCCAAAAAACGCATCGGCGTTCTCGCGCTCCAGGGTTCCTTTGCCGAACACGCGGCCATGATCCGAAAATTGGGCCACGAAGCGTATGAGATCCGGAGTCTGGAAGACGTCAGACGCATCGATCCGCAGGCGCTCATTTTGCCGGGAGGCGAAAGCACCACCATGATGAAATTTCTGGAAAAAAACGCGCTCAGGGATTGGTTGAGCGCCGCGATCCGCGCGGGCACGCCCGTTTTGGCAACGTGCGCGGGAGTAATCCTGCTTTCCAGGTCCCATTTAAACCTGCTCGACATCGACGTGGATCGCAACGCCTACGGTAGCCAACTCGATAGTTTCGAAACCGCTATTAATTTGAATGCTCCTCTCGTCACTGGTCACTCCTCACCAAAAAAATTTCCCGCCATCTTTATCCGCGCGCCGCGCATCAAAAAAACAGGGCTTAAAGTCACGACGCTCGCCGCCATCGAAGGAGAACCGATCCTTGTTCAGCAGGATAAAATCCTGGGCGCCACGTTTCATCCTGAGCTCACTAAGGACACGCGGATTCATAAAATTCTCCTTGGATTCTTGAGCACTTGAGCACTTGAGCACTTGAGCATTTAAGGTATACTACAATTAAAATTGCACTAGCTTCCGAATGAAATGAGCAAAGACAACTTCAAAATATTTTCAGGCTCCTCACATCTGGCATTAGCGCAGGAAATTGCGGATTGTCTGAAGATTCCGTTGGGAAAAATCACGCTCAAAAAATTCGCCTGCAATGAGAATTACGTCAGCATCCAGGAAAGCGTGCGCGGCAAGGAGGTTTTTTTGGTGCAGACCTGCACTCAAAACGTGAACGAGGATCTCATGGAACTGTTCATCATGTGTGATGCCATGCATAGATCCTTCGCCAAAAAAGTCCATGTCATCATCCCCAACGTGGGTTACTCGCGCCAGGACAAAATTCATGACCCGCGTGAGGCGATTTCGGCAAAGCTGATCGCCAATCTGCTCGTGCATAGCGGCACCGAACATGTCATTGCCATGCAGTTGCATTCCGATCAGAATCAGGCGTTCTTCGACGTTCCGGTCGACAACCTGAATCCGCGAAGAATGTTCGCGGGTTATTTCAAAAAAAAGAAGCTGGAAAACCTCGTGATCGTTTCCCCGGACGCAGGCGGCGCGAAAAACGCGAAAAAATTAGCGGACGATTTGGGCGGAACTTTAGCCGTTCTCCATAAAAATCGTCCGCGACACAACGTGTCGGAAACCACGCACGTTATTGGTGACGTGGAAGGCAAAAACGTCATCATTTATGACGACATGATTGACACCGGAGGCAGCGTCCTGAGCGCGCATGCCGCCCTGCTTAAAGCGGGAGCCAACAAAGAAATTTATCTCTGCGCCACGCACGCGATTTTCTCCGGAGAAGCCGTGAGAAAAATCAAGACTGCAAAATTCAAAGAAGTGTTGGTAACAAATTCCGTTCCTCTGCCCAAAGAAAAACTATTCCCGGGATTGGCTGTTCTTTCCATCGCGCCCCTGATCGCGCACGTCGTGGAAAACGTCGCCCTCGAAAAATCCGTCAGCGAGTTGTACTTCTGACATTTGACCGTTGACCTTTGACAATTGACCCTTTGAATTTCTGTCAAATGTCAGGTGCCAAATGTCAGAAGTTAAAAATTTTATCCCATAAAATTCTTTATGAAAATTGCCATCAACGGCTTCGGCCGTATCGGACGCCAAGTCCTCCGCATCATCCAGCAAAAGAATTCTCCGCTGGAAGTCGTCGCCATCAATGATCTGACCGACGGGGAAACGCTCGCGCATCTCTTCGAATACGATTCGTCGTATGGCCGCTACGATTGTGGAGTCTCTTTTAAAGATGGCGTATTTTCCACCAAACATGGAAATATCCGCATCACGGCTTCCAAAGATCCGGCCGCTCTGCCGCACAAAGAACTGGGCGTCGACATCGTCCTGGAATGCACGGGCCGATTCCGCAAAAAAGAAGAAGCCGCGTTGCACTTGAAAGCGGGCGCCAAAAAAGTGATCCTATCCGCGCCAGCCAAAGACAAAATCGACGGCACGTTCTGCGTGGGCGTGAATCACGAAACCTACGATCCCAAGACCATGCACATCATCTCGAATGCCTCCTGCACCACGAACTGCCTGGCTCCTATGGTCAAAGTTCTGCATGAAAATTTTGGAATCAGGCATGGCCTCATGACCACGATCCACAGCTACACCAACGACCAAAGCCTGCTCGATCTGCCTCACAAAGATTTGCGGCGCGCGCGCGCCGCGGCCATCAATATGATACCCACAAGCACGGGCGCGGCCAAAGCGATTGGCCTGGTGATCCCGGAACTTGAAGGAAAATTGAACGGCGTTTCTATCCGCGTTCCAACGCCCACGGGCAGTATCACGGATCTCACGGTCGTCGTGGACAAAAAAACAACCGTGGAAGAAATTAACGCCGCGTACCAAAAGGCTGCCGATGGTTCTATGAAAGGAATTCTGAAATTTGAAACTAAACCTCTCGTTTTACATGACTTTGTAGGCGACCCCCACAGCTGTATCATCGATGCGGGCCTGACGCAGGTGATCGGAGGCACACTGGTCAAAGTGTTCGGCTGGTACGACAACGAATGGGGTTATTCCGAACGGCTCGTCGAGCTTTGCGAGTACATCGCTAAAAAATAAAAATGAAAATTAAATTCTGCGGAGCCGCGGGAGGGGTGACCGGATCCCAGCACATGCTGACGGTCAATAATAAACATATTCTTCTCGACTGCGGATTATTTCAGGGAAAACGGCAGGAAGCCATGGAGCGAAATACCCATTTCGATTACGATCCGCACGACATTGAAGCTGTGGTTCTGTCGCACGCGCACATCGACCATAGCGGCAACATTCCCTATTTGATAAAACGAGGATTCAAAGGGGTGGTGTATTGCACTGAAGCGACCAAAAGCCTTTGCGACGTGATGCTGCTCGACAGCGCGCACATCCAGGAAAGTGACGCAGCCTATTATTCACGCCATTGCGCCGAAGCCATCAAACCCATCCAACCGCTCTACACCGTTGCGGACGCCAAGTGCGCGTTACAATGCTTTAAGGGCTATCCTTATCATAAAACTTTTGAAGTATCGGAAGGCGTCAAAGTCACTTTTTTTGATGCGGGACATGTTCTGGGATCCGCCTTTGTTTTTCTCGAAATTCAGGAAGGCAAACAAAAACATCATCTATTTTTCACCGGAGACATGGGGCGGCGGAACTTACCGATATTAAAGGATCCGGAAACCATCAGGGAAGCTGACATTCTGATCACCGAAGGAACCTATGGAAATCGCGAACACGACCCCATTGAAGAAGGAATGCCTGCCTTGGCTCACGCCATCAATAAAACCGCTCGCCGCGGCGGGAAAGTGATCATTCCTGTATTCGCTCTGGAACGCACGCAGGAAATCATTTATGGCTTACACAGACTCCGGGAAACGAATTATATTGTAGACATTCCCATCTTTATCGACAGCCCGTTGGCCAGTAGTATCACGAATATCTTTGCTCAATACAAAGAATGCTATGACGAAGATTTGCAATCCGCTTTTCGCGGACGTAGCAATCCTTTCAAATTTAAAAATTTAAAATTTACCGCGACCGCGGATGAATCGAAACAACTCAACTTTTTTCAGGGTCCCTGCATTATCATGGCCGCGAGCGGCATGTGTGAAGCCGGCCGCATCCGTCATCACCTGAAAAACAACATTGAGAACCCGGCCAATACGATAGTCATTGTGGGTTATATGGCCGAGGACACGCTCGGACGACGACTCGTCGAAAGAATGCCCGTGGTCAAAATTTTTGACGAAATGTATAAAGTCCGTAGTGAGATTGTGGTTTTAAACTCCTTCAGCGCCCACGCGGATATGAATGAACTGGATGAACATATCGGTAGAACCAAAGGCATTAAAGATGTCTTCGTAGTCCACAGTGAAGCCAGTCAGGCCGAACCCTTTGCCGAGCGCCTCAAAAAAATCACCAAGGCGAATGTCTACATTCCGCAACTCTTTGAAGAGTACGAAATTTAGTTGCGCCGCCCTAGACATCAGGGCCTCTTTTCGTTAGACTCGTAGCGCGTTTTGAGGCGTGGAGAGGTGGCCGAGTGGCCTAAGGCGGCAGTTTGCTAAACTGTTGTACGTCGTAAAGGCGTACCGAGGGTTCGAATCCCTCCCTCTCCGCCAGTTAGGAAATATCCGAACGGAACTCTCTGGGCTCAGCGGGCGGAATTCCCCCCACACCCCCCTTCCGCCCGCCTTGCCTTGCCTGCCCGACCGATAGGCGGGAACCGGAGCGGAAAGGCAAACTGCCAAAGAACCTATCAAAAATGTCGGCTCAAACTTTATGAAGGCCAAAAGCGGGGAGACTAGTACCAAATAGTGTGGAATGACATAGCCTCTATGGCTAAAATAAGTCATTAACCTCACTTTTTACAATGCAGAGACAAAAATCTCTTCCCTGTCCCCACTGCGGCGGGATTGAAGTTTACCGTCATGGCCGTTCAGGACAAAGACGTATCCGTTACCGGTGCCGGTATTGCAGGAAGACCTTCTGCGGCCGCACCGGTACCGCACGGATTCATTCCCACCTTTCGGATAAAGAATGGAAAGACAGCGTCAGACTTTTTTCTATGAGGGGCAGTATCTCAGGCGCCGATCTGGCACGGTTTCTCGGAAAAGAAAGAAAGCTGGGACAACGGGTGAACCGGAAGCTCAGGGAACAGATGGCGGGGCTTCCCGCAGCGAAACTCAACGGGATTGTGGAATCGGATGAGACGACGATGACCCGGCAATGGGTATGGGGCGCCGTATGCCGCGACAGCGGGCAGCTGGTTCTGAGGCAGGTTCTCAGACGGGATGAGAACACGCTCCTTCCGCTCATTACCAATTATACGACAAAAGAGAGCCATCTCTTTACGGATGAATGGCTCGGTTATCGGAATCTGCTGTGGCAGAGAACTCATATGACCGTGAACCACAGCAAAGAGTTTGTCTCGCCCTTTTCTCCGCAAATCAATACCAACCGTCAGGAAGGAGTATGGAGCCTGTTTAAGCCGATGGCTGTCCATACATACCGCGGCATTCCTAAAAGATTTTTAAAAAATTATTTAAAAGAATTCATGTTCCGGTATAATCTGAAATCCTACCGGCACAGAGTCGCCGCCCTTAATTACTATCTGTCCTTTAATTTCCACACACTTTGGGTCTAGTCCCAAAGCGGGCTTTTCTTGAAAGAATTAAATAATTTTGCTATCATAGTATTGTAATCAATATAACACAAGTAATGATATCAAAGTATTGAAACTATGGCAACGATTGGCGAAAACATCAAAAAGGCACGAAATAGGCTTGGCTTAACCTAGGACGACTTAGTGAGAAAATCCGGCGTAAAGCACACAACACTTACAAAAATTGAGAGCAACGTGGTCGTCAAGCCAAGTGTGCAAACGGTCGCAAAAATTGCAAAAGCATTGGGTGTTCCAATGGAAGATTTAGTAAAATAATCTTATGAAACTCGGCATCATTTTACAATCCAACAAGCCGGAACATGCGTGGAATACATTCCGCCTCGGCATTACCGCGCTTAAAGCGGGTCATCAAGTAGAAATTTTTTTGATGAACGAGGGTTCGGAACTTGATATCATTCCCGACAGCAAAGATTTTGACATTTCCGCGAAAGTGGCGGAGTTCAAAGAATTGAAAGGAGAAATTTACGCTTGCGGCACTTGTCTAAAATTACGCGGCAAAGAAGAAAGCAAGGTTTGTCCAATTTCCACGATGTCCGATTTACTCAAAATGGTCGAGGGTTCGGATAGGGTTTTAGTTTTTTAAATCACTTATATGACACAAGAACACAACAATCCTATCCTCACATGTCCATTAATTGGCAAAAAACTCCCAAACCTCTCGCTTTCTGCCTATTACCAGAACGATATCAAAGAGATAAAACTCGGCGACTATAAAGGAAAATGGCTTGTTCTTATTTTCTATCCCGCGGACTTTACCTTCATCTGTCCCACCGAACTTGAGGAAGCGGCTATGTATTATCCCCAATTCAAAAAGCTTGACGCCGAGATAATGAGCGTAAGCACGGACACCGGTTTTGCGCATAAAGCGTGGCATGACAGCTCCCCCTCGATCAAAAAGATCGAGTTTCCCATGCTTTCGGACCCGACGGGCAAACTCTGCCGACTCCTGGGCACATATATCGAGGAAGAGGGTCTTTCGCTCCGAGCTACGTTTATTATAGACCCCACGCAAACCATAAAAGCGTATGATGTTCACGACAACTCCATCGGCCGGAGTACCGAAGAAATCATCCGCAAACTCCAGGCGGCCAAATTCGTGAAAGAGCATAAGAGCCTTGTCTGTCCGGCAAGTTGGAAACCGGGCAAGAAAACATTAAAACCCGGTATAGGTCTGGTGGGGAAAATATGAAAAAGATTATCAGCGCACTTATCAAATGGCTTTCGGGTCAATCTCATGGCAACCATGACCACGAAAAATCACCGCTTGAAATTTTGAAAGAACGATACGCAAAAGGCGAGATTGACAGAAAAGAGTTTGAGGACAAGAAAAAAGATTTAACCTAACGGATCAAAGAATTTGCCGCCAAAGAAAAACTTGAAATCGTCCTTTCCGCTCCGGTTCCCGCCTATCGGTCGGGCAGGCAAGGCAAGGCGGGCGGAAGGGGGGTGTGGGGGGAATTCCGCCCGCCGAGCCCAGAGAGTTCCGTTCGGATATTTTCAAACAGACACCGCCAAGTTTTTCACCTAAGTTGGTTCAACCACTGAATGGTCAATTCGAAATATTCCGCCGTCGGAACCCTTGTTCTAAAACCCGGAAGGCGATTATCTCGGATCACCAGATTTTTTCTTTGAGAAAATTTTAGTGTAAATTTTACGGTGTCGGTTTCCTAACCCCGAACACCATGAAAGAACATGATCTCCTGTGGGCCATGCTCCCCGAAGGACTCGAAGCCTTCTTCGACCTGACAGG
>JACRIE010000069.1 GCA_016220165.1 Candidatus Peregrinibacteria bacterium | reverse complement strand
GTAACTTCACGTTACCTCTCTTTATCGGCAATATGCCCTCTATCTGAGCAAACTGCTCCGCTGTGAGTTCCATAAAAATGTGGGTTATATGATTTGCCCACACTCTATCATACTTTGTCGTTAGTGTTAACACGCCCTAGGTAGAGTTTGAATTCTGCTGAAATCCAAGAGGCAAATTCAAAAGCGATATCTTTATGGGCATAGGTGCCACCCCCGTATCGACCGGTCTTAGAAATAATTCCAATAGCGTTAGTCCTTTCTGTCCATTGCTTTCCAGAGAGAACAAAACCGTTCGACCCGCTTTGATTTTTAATGTTACTGAATTCCGTAACATTAAAACTGGGATTATGCATTTGCTCCCAAATTCCCATAAATTCAACCGTATATCTAGTACTCAGCCAGTGAGAAATGACCGATCCTGTATTTTCTGAATTTTTATGTCTCGCGATATCGGTAAGCGAGATATAGTCATCGTCTTTTTGTTGAAAAATAATGATCTCAGTACCCTTTACGTTGATTTTTTGATTGCTCATGGTTACAGAGGTCTCATTTTTTAAGCTCGCGGCAAAGTGTCACGAAAAATCCATCAAGCTACTAATATAACTTGAGTATAGTGAACAAAAGTTTACTTGTCAATATATTTTTACCATCCCCGTTCCGCCATCTTCGTCCCGAGCGTGGCGATTTCGAGTCCCGGCATCGCCTCTCCCAGATCTTCGGAAACGCGGGCGAGCAGTTCAGGGTCGTTGAAGTGAGTCACGGCCTCCACCACGGCGCGGGCGCGTTTCTTGGGATTCTTCGACTTGAAAATACCGGACCCCACAAACACGCCGTCGCATCCCAACTGCATCATCATGGCCGCATCGGCCGGCGTCGCGATCCCTCCGGCTGCGAAATTAACTACGGTCAGTCGTCCTAACTCGAGCGTCTTTTTCAGGAGCTCCATATCGACCCGCTCTTCTCTGCAATAATCTTGTAATCTTGTAATCTTGTAATCTTGTAATCTTCGAATATCGTCCGCGATCGTCTTCACATGCCGCACCGCTTCGACCACATTGCCCGTGCCCGCTTCGCCTTTCGTCCGGATCATGGCCGCGCCTTCGTGGATACGCCGGAGCGCTTCGCACAGGTTGCGCGCGCCGCACACAAAGGGCACTCGGAATTTCGATTTATCGATATGGCTTTCAGGATCCGCGGGCGTGAGCACCTCGCTTTCATCGATGTAATCGACTTTGAGCGCTTCCAGAATCTGCGCCTCCACAAAATGGCCGATGCGCGCCTTGGCCATCACGGGAATCGTGACCGCCTTGATGATCTCGCGGATCATCTTGGGGTCGCTCATGCGCGCCACGCCGCCCTGCGCCCGGATATCCGAGGGCACGCGCTCGAGCGCCATGACGGACACGGCGCCCGCGTCTTCGGCGATTTTTGCCTGTTCGGCATTTACCACATCCATGATGACGCCGCCCTTGAGCATCTGAGCCAGGCCTTTTTTAAGCGTGAGGGTATTTTTTTGAAGAGTCATAGGTTTTTTAAAAAGAAACGGAATTCGAAACGGAGGGGGCCGCCGTCGCACCCATTTCAAGCGCTCTGAGGTGCATTAAAAAATAAAAAGAAACCGTCAAAAGCCCCAGCGCGATCAGGGCAAAAATAGTCAACGCCACTCTAAAACGTGGCGCGAGGTATCCATATTTTCTATAATGACGGGCGATGAAGACCACGACCGCGAAAACAATCAGTACAAGAATGGCGTAGGCGAAGAGAACCATAAAATACATAAAGCGGAGTAGAAACAAGTGAGCTCATGATAGCGAAAAGAGGAGGGTGAGGCCATGCCCGGAATGCTTTTTTTAAAAATCACTTGCTTTAATATAAAAAATATAGCATTATAATACTATATTAACTCAATAAATATGTCCACCGCTGATGTTTATACTGCACGGCTAGAAGCCGCCGTTGCCACTCTTGAGGCTGCCAGAGCTGAAGGGAAACTTCCTCGGGCTCTTTAGGAAAGAATCTCTGTCCTGGGCGCGGTTCCTTCCGATGTGGTCAAAACCCTCGGCAGCAGTGCAGGCGCTCCGGAAACCAGATATGAGCTGTCCCCCGAACAGGCCGATGCCCTCATCCGGACACTCGAAGGCCGTTTCGACGCCGCCGACGAAAAGCTCCGTAAAACCATCGATTTCGCCGCCTTCGAAGAACGCCTCCGCGAGAATAAAGAAGCTCTGTTTTCCATTGAGCAGCTTGAAAAAACCGGCGGTGAGCCCCAGATGGTCGGCATGGAGGGCGGTCAATTCGTTGTGGAAGACCGCTCTGGAGAATCTCCCTCCGGACGCAGAAACAGGAATTTTGACCAGGCGGATGCTCAGAGAAAAGAATTTGGCCCGGGCGTAAGGTTCCAGAGTGAGAAATCCTAATAGGGCTATGCAGAAAGACGGAACGTATGATAGAAATTCCTGGAGCTGGCTGGAAAACATCTGAAGAGATGAGAGAGGCGGGCCGCGCCGTGGGCGGCATCCGTCGTGTCGGTGTCGTGTTCGTCTTCGGGCTCGATGCCCGCAATTCCGACCCGAACAGGGGCTGGCGTGCCTCGCTAAGGGTCTAAAACTTTAAGCGTTGGATTAGAAACTCACCCCGTTTGCAATCAGTGGGCAACAGCCACTCTCTACCCGGAGAGGGGCGTCTGGATTAATAACTCAAAAATTTCTGTCCTTCTCTGGGTAGAGAGGGACAGAAATTTTCCGATTGCAAACAGGGTGAGTTTCTAATCCGGCAAAACGCTGAAATCATGGTTGTGCCGAAAAGTCGGCAACGTCGCTGAGCCCCAAAACAAATTTCCATGGGCGGTTCATGAACTCATTGAGGATCTGAATCGTCCGTGCCTCGATTGGCCTCTATTGAGGTTCTCCGCCAATCAATATGCTATAATTATGAATGTATGACAAAAACAGTGTTGGGAATATGGGATTACAACACAGAGAATCTGGATTTGACCGATCCGGAAGTGGCCGCGTGGTATCTGAAGCGAAAAATTGATGTGAGTGATTGGGCGGCGATTGACTACAGGTTGTTAAAAAAATACCTTTCAAGGTTGGACATCGACCCGGATAAAAAATGTTTCCTAAAAAATTTTATTAAGTGGCATGAACATTCTCACTCAGCTTCAAAAAGAGATTCTTAATGCTGTCGGAACCTCTTCTTTGGGGAAAACGTATGTCTGGACTGGTGGAACCGCTTTGGCGTATCGGCTTAAGCATCGTCTTTCCGAAGATCTTGATTTTTTTACTCAGACGCTGGAAGCGCCTGAAATTTTTTTGAATCAGATAAAAATTTTGCAGGATCGGTGTCAACTTCAGCAAGAACGATACGAAGAAAAAATGAACCGTCGCCTTTTTATTTTTAAGCGGGATAAGGACATCATTAAAATGGAATTCGTTTATTTCCCTTTTTCTCCCCTTAAAAAGCCGCCCTTAGATCGTACATTAAAAGTCCGGATCGATCCGATGGAAGAAATCGCAGTCAATAAAGTACTGAGCGCATTTCAGCGCAGGGAGCCCAAAGATGCCTATGACCTTTATATTCTATGCTCCAGAAAAAAAATGGATTTAAAAAAATTAATCGAAGATGTGCAAAAAAAATTTGGCGTTCATTTGGATTGCGGAGCGCTCGTGGCTAAATTAACGGCATTGAGTCAGGGGGTCAGACAGTTAGAGCCTCTGCTGACCAAAAAAAATGCCTTACTGAGTGCTAAAATGATCGATTTTTTTCAAAATAAAGGGAATCGTTATTTGGAAAGGATGATCACTGGCAATACGGACGATTAGTTCTTTACGCCAGCGGCTCACTATGAATCGTCCGTGCCCCGATTGGCCTCTATTGACTTATCGATCAGGGGTGTTAGCTTTTAAAAGCATAATTTACTCCTGAATTTATGAACTCCTCAATCGAACTCAAGCGTCACAGCTTGTCCCACATCATGGCCCAGGCCGTCCTCGAGATGTTTCCCGAGGCGAAGCTCGCCATCGGCCCGGCAATCGACAACGGTTTTTACTACGACTTCGAATTGCCTCGCACCTTGATGCCGGAGGATTTGCCGCTGCTCCAAAAAAGAATGGAGAGAATCATCAAGGAAAACCAAGTGTTTGAATGTTATACGGAGCCCATAGCAAAGGCCATTGATTTTTACAAAAAGCTCAAACAGGAATTTAAAGTGGAGCTGATCGCCGATTTAAAAAAAGCAGGCGAAAAAGAGGTCAGTTTTTACAAAAACAGCACATTCGTGGATCTTTGCCGCGGCCCGCACGTGGAATCCACGGGCAAAATTCAAAACGGTTCTTTCTGCCTCGATAAAATCGCGGGCGCCTACTGGCGCGGAGATGAAAAGCGGCCCATGCTTCAGCGTATTTACGGCCTCGCGTTCGACACCAAAAAAGAATTGAACGAATACATTCAGATGCGCAAGGAGGCGGAAAAGCGCGACCACCGAAAATTAGGCAAAGAACTCGGGCTCTTCACTTTCAGCGACAACGTGGGCCCGGGCCTTCCGCTATGGTTGCCCAATGGCGCGGTGATGATCGAAGAGCTCGAGAAGTTCGCCAAAGAAGAGGAATTCAAAGCCGGCTACGTCCGTGTGCGCACGCCGCACATCACCAAAGGAAAACTCTACGAACTTTCCGGCCATCTTTCGCACTACAAAGTCAGCATGTTTCCGCCCATGAAGTTGGACGGCGATGAGGAGGAGTACTACCTCAAGCCTATGAACTGCCCGCACCATCATATGTGCTTCGCGGCAACGCCCAGGAGCTATCGCGATTTGCCGCTCCGCTACGCGGAATACGGCACTTGCTACCGCTACGAGGATTCTGGCGCGCTCTTCGGCCTCATGCGCGTGCGCAGTTTGCAGATGAACGACGCCCACCTATATTGCACCGAGGATCAATTCGAGCAGGAGTTTATTGCCGTCACCGAAATGTACCTGCGCTATTTTAAGCGGTTCAATATCAAAAAGTATGTCATGCGCCTGTCGCTCCACGATCCCAGAGAATTGGGCAGGAAATACCTCGACGAGCCCGAATTATGGAAGCGCACCGAGGACATGGTGCGTCGTGCCATGATCAAGGCAAAGGTTCCCTTCGTGGAAGTGCCCAACGAAGCCGCGTTTTACGGCCCCAAGATCGACATCGAGGTAGAGAGCGCCATCGGGCGCGAGTTCACCCTGGCCACCAATCAGGTCGACTTCGGAATCCCGAAACGCATGGGCTTGAGCTACATTGACGAAAAGGGGAATCCTCAGGTGCCGCTCTGCATCCATCGCGCACCGCTCGGCACGCACGAACGCTTCATCGGATTCCTGATCGAGCACTTCGGCGGCATGTTCCCGGTCTGGCTCGCGCCCGTCCAGGTGCAGATCCTACCGATTGCGGACGCGCACGTGGCGGAGGCCAAAAAAATCGTGGACGCCCTTCGCGCCCAATTCATCCGCGCCGATGTCGTTTTGCCCACGGAAACGCTGGGTAAGCGCATCCGCAACGCCGAACTGCTCAAAGTGCCCTACATGGCTGTCCTGGGCGACAAAGAGATCGAAGCCAAGAAGCTGAACATCCGCGACTACAAAACGAAAGCGCAGACGGAATTCGCAGTCGAGGCGTTCACGGGGAAGATTCTGGAAGAGATCCGGACGCGGGCGCTGTAACAGCTAAATAGACCCCAGTTTTTCCAGCTGTCTTCTTGAGAACAGGTTTAACTGGCCCGGCGGGTTCCTCGGACGGATGACGAGGGGTTTAAGCGAGCACCGCATGAAGGTGATGAACGAATCGAGATTCTGGCCGAGATTT
>JACRIE010000066.1 GCA_016220165.1 Candidatus Peregrinibacteria bacterium | reverse complement strand
TTTACATCCATGGATCATCTGGAAAGGCACCTTGTCACCGCCTCCCTCCATTATGAAAAGTCATCCCGTATCGTTAAATCCATCTCGGACTGGGAATGGATGGGGCTGGATTATGTATGATTTCTATTGCAAATTGGTATCAGAAGATAAGGGATCCACCCTTTAGCTTCTTTCAGAAGCGTCTTGCCCGTACTCTGAGCGGGCGGAGGCGTTTCTTTGGCAGGAGTGGCGGTAGTGGACGCTCCATATCCAACCGTTTGGGTAGGAGGCACGGGTATTTGTGTATTGGTTTGCGTATCGGTCATGAGTTAAAAAAGTTATTAAATAATATATGATTATATCATATAATAAATATTTAATCAAGTACGCGTGACGAAAAGCCAACAATCTGATACTCTTACTTTATGCGCCCGTAGCTCAGTGGATTAGAGCACTTGGCTTCGGACCAAGGGGTCGTGGGTTCGAGTCCCTCCGGGCGCACCAGCCTTCGTCCTCGCCAAGGCGTGGCTTCGGCTGGCGCGCCAGCAAGAACCCTTTTCTCATGAAACATCCCGCCTGGCTCAGTCGGCCATTGAAAGGGCAAACAGTCGAGTGCTTGGCTTGCAGTCATTACTGCAAGATTCCTCCCGGGAAGACGGGTATTTGCGGCGTACGATATAACGATAACGGCCAATTACAACTCCTCGTGTACGGTCGTCCCGGCGCCATCAATACGGATCCCATCGAAAAAAAGCCGCTTTTTCACTTCGATCCTGGTTCGCAGATTTTTTCCATCGGCACCGTGGGGTGCAATTTTTCCTGCCTTTTTTGCCAGAATTGGGAGCTGTCGCAGGGGAACAAAGGGCAACCCAAAGAGACCGTGGAAGCAAGCGGAATCGCGCTGTCGCCGAAGGAAGCGGTGGATTACTGTCTGAACAATAAAATTCCCGCGATCGCGTTCACCTACAACGAACCGGCGATTTTTTTCGAATACGCATTTGACACGGCCAAGCTCGCCAAAGAGCATGGACTGAAAACCGTGTACGTATCCAATGGCTTTGAAAGTGAGGAAGCGCTCGATAAGATGACGCCCTGGATCGATGCCATCAACATTGATTTGAAAGGGCCGAAGGGGTTTTACCACACCATCTGCGGCGGCCGAATCGAGCCGATTCAAAAGAATATCGAGCGCCTGTGGAAGGACGGCATGTGGGTCGAGGTTACCACGCTACTTATTCCGGGACACAACGACAGCGATGAGGAGCTGAAAGCGATCGCGGACTTTTTGGTCTCAATTTCTCCGGACATGCCGTGGCATTTGTCCCGTTATTTTCCATGCTACAAAATGGACGCGCCACCCACGCCGCTCGCGTCACTCGAAAGGGCGTATGGGATCGGCAAAAAAGCAGGGCTGAAATACGTGTACGTCGGCAACGTTCAGACGGACTACGAGCACACCTTCTGCCCGAAATGTCACAAAAAAGTGATTGAACGGAAAGACTACTTAGTTCACAATCATCTCAGGAAAGACGCCTGCCCGAAGTGCGGAGAAGTAATTGCGGGAAGATTCGGCAATTTATTACAAGATTAATTATTACAAGATTACAAAATTAAAATCGTATTCCTTGTTCTAATCTTATAATTTTGAATAAATAATCTTGTAATAAAAGAATATGATTCGTCCAGCTGCCGTCGCCGGCACATTCTATCCTGAAAGCCCTGAGAAGCTTGGGGCCATGGTGCGCCAGGCACTCGATGCCGCGCCCGATTTCCATTTGCCAGCGCCTAAGGCGCTGATTTGTCCTCATGCCGGATACGTTTATTCCGGAAAAATAGCTGGCGTGGGATATCGGCAATTGCTTGAAGGCGCCCCGCCAAAGGCGGGGCGCCTTTCATACGGACAAACGCCGATTTTTTTCTGCGTCGGCCCGGCTCATTACGAACATACGGAAATATCCGTGGGAAGTTATGACGCGTGCGAGACGCCCTTAGGAAAGATCAAGGTAAATAAAGCGCTTTGCGAGGAGCTGGAGGAGCAGGGGATTCCTTTTGATGAAAAAGCGCATCAGCTCGAGCACTCGCTCGAAGTCCAGTGGCCTTTCATCCAGACGTTCGCGCCGCAGGCATCCATTGTTCCCTTGCTCTACGGCAACGTGCCGCCCAATCAGTTGGCCGATCTCTTGGATCCCTATTTTGAGCGCCCGGATATCACCTTTATTTTTTCTTCGGATCTATCCCATTACCTGCCTTACGAAGAGGCCGTGGCCGTTGATAAAAAGAGTTTGGCCATCATCGAATCTCTGAACGTGGCGAAGGAGCGTGAAATCGACGCGTGCGGCAAAACCGGTATTCAGGCGTTGATGCGCTTGGCCAAACGCCACGGGTACCAATGCAAAAAGCTCGGCTACTACAATTCAGGCGACGTCATTCCCGGGCGCGAAGGCGTCGTGGGATATGGCGCACTAGCTATTTTTAGCCCTCAATCTTCTGGCTAACTGCTAACCGCTAATAGCTAATCGCTAGCCATGATCTACACCCCAACCCAAAAACAATTTCTTCTTGCTGTGGCGCGACAGTCGATTCGCCATTATTTGGATATGAACGCGCGATTGACGATAGACGCAAAAGACGTCCCCGAAGAACTTCGTCAAAAACGGGCCACTTTCGTCACGCTCACCTCCAACCACCGGCTCAGGGGGTGTATCGGGCATTTGGAGGCGATTCAACCGCTCTATCAGGACGTGATCGATAACGCGGCCAGCGCCGCGTTTGAAGACATGCGTTTCCCCTCGCTCAGCGAAAGTGAATTTGATTTCATTTCCATCGAAATTTCGATCCTATCAAAGCCGGAACCCTTGGATTACAAGGACGCGAACGATTTATTGAGCAAGCTCCGCCCGAACGTCGATGGCGTCATTATCCGCGAAGGACGGCAAAGCGCCACCTTTTTGCCGCAGGTATGGGAAGAGCTCAAATCCTCTGAATCGTTTCTATCCCATCTGTGCGCCAAAGCAAGGCTGGATCCCGAAACATGGAAAGAAGGGGATTTGGACGTGAGTACGTATCAGGTAGAAAGTTTTGAAGAGGAACGGTAAAATATCCATGACAATTTTGTGCTTGTAGCTCAGCTGGATAGAGCGTTGGCCTCCGAAGCCAAAGGTCGTGGGTTCGAATCCCGCCAAGCACACCACAAATTATCTAGCTCAACAGCTGGATAGAGCGCCCCGCCCAAGGCGGGGAGGTCGTGGGTTCGAATCCCGCCAAGCGCACCAGTAAAAATATAACAAGCTCGTCCCGCTGTGGCGGGACAGGGCGCACCAGCCTTCGATAAATAAAACTATTCCACGCTTGCTATTTTTTGCAGAGCTTTTTCTTTGGAAATAGTTTTTGAGCCCGCAGGGATTTTTATTTTAGGAGTTGCGAAGTTTGTAGTGCATGCTTGTTTAACGGTAAAAGACAAACCTCCAAGATTTATTTTGTCAGTCGTATCAAAGCTCTTGATATGAGCGTCTTTTGAAATAAGGAGTTTGACCGGGGCCAACGCTTGCTGTTTCGCGTTTTCTGCTCCCATAAAAGGCGTTAACAAGGCAATGGTTGAAGCAGAGGTCAAAGTCCCTTCATAAACTCCAGCTGTAGTTTTGCTCGCAGGATTTTTCAAGATAAAGGAGTTTTTTTCCAGAGCGGTCACCAGAGAATCACTGGTCACGCCGGAATACAATTGGTTGGCAAAATCCGGGTCCTCAAACGTTTCCCAACCGTTATCGATTTTGATATAAACTTTTGTGCCATCCAGAATAATCTCCGCTATCTTTTTAGACACACCCTTCAGTGCGATTTCAGCTTGAGCAGGCGTCAATAAATTTTGTGCCGCTAACGCGTCCAAAGCGCCAAGAGAATTGAATTTAGATTGTGAAGAATACAGTTGCTTCTTTGAATCCGACAGCATTCCCATGCTGTCATTTTTATAACGACCGATAGCCTTGCTTAGGACGGCAATGAGTTTTTTTTGATCTTGAGACAAATCAGCGTTTTGCGCTTTTACAGAATTGGCTGAAATTTTGCACGCAAACGAATATTCCAAAGAGGCGGTAGCTTCCTTCCACGCCTTTTCAAAATCAGCGGGTAGCGCGGTTCCTGGTTTCGCAGCAACCATCGTGGTGTATCCAAAAGCGCGGGCATAAGAATAAAAAGATATAACGAAGAGCAGTACCCCCAGAATAGGGTAAAGCCAATATTTATAATTTTTCATAAAAATTGTATTTATATTTTAAATAAAAGTTGTTGATTCATTTTAACATAGTACCTTTTTTTAAGCCAATGAGGGGCAATTTTTGCCTTTTTCTGCTATCTGGAGCAAAATAATCTAGGTTCGCTTCAGTTATTTATCTTATGCGTATCGCCATTGACCTCCGCCCGCTCATGAGCGGAAAAACCACGGGCGTAGAGATGTACATGCACAATCTATTGCACGCGCTGTTTCAGATGGATCGGAAAAACGAATATGTGCTGTGGTACAACGGCTTCAAAACAATCGACATCAGCCATTTCCCGGTGGGCTACCCGAACGTCACGCTCAAGCGCACGCGGATCCCGAACAAAATTCTCAATTTTTGTATGAGTTTTCTTCGCTGGCCCAAGGTCGATCGTTTATTGGGCGGCAACATCGACCTTTTATGGGTGCCGGATCCGCGCCCTGCGCCAATTTCCAAAAAATGCAAAAAGGTGGTCACGTTCCACGACCTGTCGTTCGAGGAGTTCAACTACACGTTTTCACTCAGGGCCCGTTTGTGGCATCGGGTACTCAGGCCCAAAAAAGAGGCAGGGGAAGCCAACCATCTCATTGCGGTCAGCCATTTTACCAAAAATCAGCTCCACGAAATCTATGGAATCCCCGAAGAAAAGATCACCGTGATTCACGAAGCCGCTCCGGAGCATTTGCGCGGGACACGCATTCCCAAGCTCTTCGAGATCTTACGCCGCAAGTACAAACTTCCGGTGCATTATGTGCTGGCGCTTTCCACGATCGAACTGCGAAAGAACGTCCACGGCGCCATCCGTGCGTTTGTGGAGTGGCAGGAGGAAACCCATGCCGATGTGTCGCTTGTGGTGGCGGGCATCGCGCACCCCGCGATTTTCAAAGACGTCCCTATGGAAGCGCATCTCAAACTCTTTTTTCCGGGATTTATTCAGGAGGAAGACAAGGCCGCGCTTTATCAGCACGCGCTGTGTTTCCTGTATCCTTCCTTCTACGAAGGCTTCGGACTCCCGATCCTCGAAGCCATGCAGTGCGGCACGCCCGTGATCACGTCGGACACCACGGGTACAGCCGAGGTTGCCGGCAAAGCGGCCTACCTCGTGAACCCCAACGATTTGAACGCCATCAAGACCGCGCTGCATGAGGTCTACAGCGACGAATCAAAGCATAGGGAGCTTCGCGAAAAAGGCCTCCAGCGCGCCCGCGAGTTCTCCTGGCATAAGGCCGCGGACGAAACCCTTATCACACTTCTTCGCACGAGCATCCAATGAAGCCTCTCGACCCCAAAACGGGCTACGACCGCTACGCCGCGAAGTACGACACGCACCAGACCTACTGGGATAGTTTTGAGCAACGCGCGCTCAGACCTTATTTTCAAAATATCGCGGGGAAAAAAGTGCTTGACGCGGGCGCCGGCACAGGGCGGCTTTCCATCCGCCTTCATCAGGCCGGCGCGGACGTGACCGCCATCGACTGTTCCACGGAAATGCTGGCGCGCCTTCACAAAAAATGCCCGGCGATTCAAACAGTGGAAGGCGATATGGAAGCCATGCCGTTTCCGGACAATACGTTCGACATGGTGTTTTCAAGCCTCGCCCTCGTGCATCTCAAAAACGTGGAGCCATTTCTGGAAGAAGCTTACCGCGTTCTCAAAGACAGCGGGACGTTCGTTCTCGTCAACATCCATTATCGAAAAGCCTTTGTGCTCAAGGACAAACAAGGCTCTTACACCATCGAATGCTACAATCACTTTCCGCGCCACGTGCGCGAGGCGGCCTCTGCGCTCGCCTTCCGCGTCGAAAACGAGAGCTTGGTGACCGAAGGGAATAAGATCTGGAATAGTCAGGTTTTGGTTTTAAGAAAATGAGTTTGAACTTTTTGTTTTTAAAGTGTACACTTAAGATGTAACAATAAAAAAATATTATGACCACTCAACTCATCGGCCTCAAAGAATTTCGCCAAAATATTTCCAGATACACTCAGGAGGCGAAAACCAAAAATCGGCGCTACATCATTCTTAAAAAGAATATTCCCGTCCTGGAAGTCAGACCGCTGAACGAAAAGGTTTTTGCTTTGGAAAAACTGGCAGACGAGGTAGCGTCAGCGCGCGCGCAGATCAAACAAAAGAACGTCTATACGCAGGATGAAATAATGAAGGAATTTGGATTACTTTAGAATATGCATCAGATTATTTACGCGCATCACGCCCGTCAGGATTTAAAACGCCTTGAATTACGGATTGCGCAAAGAATCATAAAAAAAATTCTTTTTTTCAGTCAGCAAAAAAACCCGCTTATTTTTGCAAAGAGGCTGACAAATGCAGCCCTGGGAGAATATCGTTTTCGGGTAGGGGATTATCGGATCCTTTTTGATGTAGATAGTAAGGGCGCTATTCAGATACTCATGATTCTTGGTATTAAACATCGGAAGGACGTCTATGATTTATGAACAATTTTTTTGTTCACCGCTTCAGCTCCGCCAATTCCCGGCTATGCCGTTTGACCGTCGTCCGGATTTCAGGCAGGTCGGAGATGTTGTCCTTGATCTCGGCCACATCTTTTTCGACGCGGCCCATTCGGTCATTAAGCGTGCTCACGCCTTCGGCGATGGAATAGACGACATCCGAAAGACCCTCCAGCAGTACGCCCTGATGGCGGATTTCGGTCTTGAGCTCAGTCCGGAGTCCATCAAGTTTGGCGTCAAGCTTGACATCAAACCTGGCGCTCATCCGTCCTTCCGACTGGATGATCGCCTCAATAATAAATCGCTTGTCCTCCTTATTCAGCATAATACAAAAATTAAACAATAAAATACTACAAGAGGCTTCGAATATAGGCGGTTTTTTAAAAATGTAAAGAAAAAATCCTTGACGATCTTAAAAAATCCGATACCATATCGCCGTTGCTTTTATAAATTTAAAAAATCTATGAATAACCCTCCCCCAAGCCCAATTAATGAAAGACTTGAAGCTGTCCCTTTGCGAAAGGATTCCGCAGCGGCAGCCATGCGCGCTGATAGGGATCTCGTGCGGGATTTGATGGCGGATGGCGGCGGGCGTCACCCGGAAGTCCCCGACGAAAGGCGTATAACTTCTGGCGAAGTCGTTGACGATCTAATGGACGAAGATCCCACTGCTATCATAGATTTATTAAGACAAGCAACACGTCTTCCGCAAACGCTGCATGTCGAGGCCGAAAAAGCGCTACTCAGGATCCGCGAAAGGGGGCATATTGGCGTCGTCGTGACTGCCCTTAGAACTAATACAAAGCTTCTGTTTGCAGTCCATGCGGCCATGGCGCAGTCGCGTGAGGAAGAGAATGGGGTTCAGATAGCGAGTTAGCATCGGTACCGCTTCTCGCACACCGTCTTCACATTCCCGCGCGGATTCATCTCCACAAGGATGTGGGCCTTTTGGGGTTTTACCGCTTCTAAAAAATCCGCGAAAATCACTTCGGTCACAGCCTCGTGGAAGATTTTGACGTCGCGGAACGCGTTGATGTAGAGCTTGAACGACTTGAGCTCCAGGCATACCTTGCCCGGCACATACCGGATCGTCACCGTGCCGAAGTCCGGATAGTTCGAAAACGGGCAGATCGCCGTGAATTCGGGCGAGCTGATGGAAATCCAATGCTCTCCGGGCGCCTGGGCGTCGAATTTAAACGTCACGAGCGGCGCGGCCTTTTTCAGCTGGCTTCGGATCTCCTTGAGGTCGACTTGATGGTAATCTTTGCCTTCAATGTAGAGGTTGTTATTCATATTTAATAGGATCCTTGACTCCCGCCTCTTTAAACCCTTTGAGTCGCAAGAGGCATGCCGGGCATTTGCCGCACGCGGGACGCGTCCCAGCGTAGCATGTGTGCGTGTTTTTGATAAGCTCAATGCCGCCCAGCTTCTGCATGAGCTGTACGGTTTCCGCTTTCGTCAGATCCATGAGCGGCGTGTGAATTCTAAACGGGTATTCCATGGCCAGCCGGAGCGTTTTTTGCATGGACTTTATAAACGGCGCCCGGCAATCGGGGTAGCCGCTGTAGTCCGTTTGGCACACGCCCGTCACAAGATCCGCAATGCCGCGCTGTTTGGCATAAATCGCGGCCGTGAGCAGAAACACCGCGTTACGCCCGTCCACGAAGGTCGACGGAAGGCGCGAATATGGATTCGCGCCTTCGGGATGCCCCGCATCAATTGCAACCGACCGATCCGTCAGCGCGTTTTTTGTCAGCTGCGAGAGCAGGGGAATCTGGATCGTCTCGTGCGGCACATCGAGCTCTCGGCAAATCGTTTGCGCCGCTTTCAGTTCCACGTCGTGCCGCTGGCCATAATCGAAACTCACGGCCAGCACTCTCTTGAATCGCTGGTTCGCCCACATAAGGCATGTGGTGCTGTCCTGCCCGCCGGAATGGAGGACAAGCGCGCTTGGTTTTTGGGTTTTAGGGGTTGGGATTTTTTTAGAAATTAGGAATTAGAAATTTAGGGCTATACCCCTCGTTTGTTCCCATACAATAGCACCTGTAACCGCGTCGTAAAGTTGTACCCTTCTTTTTTGCACACTTCCACGAGCCATTTTGATTTTTTCTCAATCGCCTTTTTTGTCACACCTTCGGGCATGAGCCAGACGCGACCCTGCGGAATTTTGTATTTTTTAATAAAATTTTTGATCTCTTTTATATCTTCGCGCCCCCCAACAACAAACTTGTAGATCGCCTTTTTATTTAGCGGCAATATTTTAAGTTCGTAGGGCTTGTTTCCGCTATTTTTGAGTTTTGGCGAACAATTTAATTGTTCAATGAGTCCCGTGATGCGGCACGCGATGGATCCATTCGTCTCAATCTCTGTCGTGTACTCGGGCAGCGCCTTGAGGAGCGCGGCGATCGCGGTCTGTTGCAGCAGCGGCTCGCCACCCGTGATCACGAGGTGCTTGCACGGGTATTTTCGGATGGCGCGCACGATCTCGTCCAATTCACGCGCGCCTTCAGGCGCCCACGCGTATTTCGTGTCGCACCACATGCATTGTAGGTTGCATCCGCTCAGGCGCACAAAAATGGCTGGCCCGCCTGCGGCGGGCCCTTCGCCCTGGATCGAGTGGAAGATTTCGTTTAAAAGAATGTTCATGAGTGGCAAAGGCTATTATAATCAAGGGGAACCATTTTTACGAATAAAATATTATGGAGAACCGCATTGGCAGACGATTATCGTTTTTAGACCGTCATCTGACCGTATGGATATTTCTTGCGATGGCCATTGGCGTATTCGGGGGTCGTTTTATACCCAACCTAGAGCCCCTGATTAACAAATTCCAGGTAGGCACAACCAATATTCCCATCGCCATTGGGTTGATATTAATGATGTATCCTCCGCTCGCCAAAGTGCACTACGAGAAATTGGGAAAAGTATTCCATGATTGGAGAATCCTAAGTCTATCCTTTATTCAAAATTGGCTGATCGGGCCTCTTCTGATGTTCGCGCTGGCTATTCTCTTTCTAGGGCGTGTTAACACTAACGACAAAGTATGATAGAGTGTGGGCAAATCATATAACCCACATTTTTATGGAACTCACAGCGGAGCAGTTTGCTCAGATAGAGGGCATATTGCCGATAAAGAGAGGTAACGTGAAGTTACC
>JACRIE010000067.1 GCA_016220165.1 Candidatus Peregrinibacteria bacterium | reverse complement strand
TTACATCCATGGATCATCTGGAAAGGCACCTTGTCACCGCCTCCCTCCATTATGAAAAGTCATCCCGTATCGTTAAATCCATCTCGGACTGGGAATGGATGGGGCTGGATTATGTATGATTTCTATTGCAAATTGGTATTATTTGGAAACTCTGAGGAGAATGAGGCACGATGAATCAGATAAACCTGAACTGGCGATTTATAGCTGCGGGAACGCTGCCTTTGGGGCTTCCGCTGTGGCACGCGCCGCGGACTATCCGCTCTCCGTGTTTGTGCCGGAGGGCGTTGCCCCGAACGTGTTAAAAGCTTTATTGGACAACCGTGCCCGCGTCAATATGTGCGTGAGTCGCGATTTTTTAAGCGCCGTTCAGGCCTCCCCGTCCGCCATTACGTTTGAGACTACGAGACAGTTTCCCGCACTTGTGGACGTCAGAAATTTGCGGCGAAAAGTGGGGACAGCTCTTACCCTTCATCAAAATCCGGAACCGCGCGTTGGGGATCCTACCTATCTTAAATTTAAGGAAGCCATGCAAAGGGGCGCTTTACCCATCTCCTGTTCCGGTCCTGACAACTGGTCAGCGATTAATGGCGGAGAAACATTGGCGTTTGAATGTGTGACACAGCTTCGCAGAGAGGCGAAGCAACTTGACAGCGTGGTGATTCAGGTGGGCGGTGGCGCGCTGGCAAGTTCAGCGATTCAGGCTTATAAGGCATTGGAAGAACGAGGCATGGGCGCCATGCCGAAGATTCACGTCATGCAAACCAAAGGCGGGTTTCCGCTGGTGCGCGCTTATTATCTTTTATTGCAGGCAATCGCGAAAGAGAACGATATTCCCTGCTCATTAAAAGATCCGCAGGGTTGCAGCGATGAAGAGTTCGCCGCCGCGGTTTACGCGTATTCCCAATCCGATAAGCATGCCTCCGAGAAGGCTGCCATTATCGAATTCGCTTCGAAATATTTTGGTTTTGAGAATATACAAGCCGTTCTTAAGGGGGCGGTTGAGCACCCTACTCAATTCATGAAGCCCTGGCACGAAGAGCCGCAGAGCAAGGCTCACGGCATTTTGGATGACGTTACGTACGATTGGTTTGAGATCGTGAAAGCGCTTCTGAAAACCGGCGGTCGCGCGGTGATTGTTGATGAAAACAATCTGGAAGAAGCGCATCGCCTGGTTGCCAGGAATACCGACATTGAAGCGGACCACACAGGGACATCCGGTCTCGCGGGTCTTCTGGCTCTACGCAGAAATAATGTCGTCTTGCCCAGAGAAAAGGTTGGAGTTTTTATCACAGGCAAAGAAAGGCATCAGGAAGCCGCCTAAGATTCATGACTAAAGCTCGTTGAGGATTGATTCGGGAATGTCGAAATTGCTGGCCACGGCGGACACATCTTCGTCTTCTTCCACGGTATCGATGAAATCCAGGGTCTTTTTGGCCTCTTCTTTTGTTTCGATTTTGACGGTATTTTGGGCGATCCATTTCACGTCGGCCTTTTCGACGCTAAGACCCTGGCTCTCGAGCTTTTTTTTGGCTTCATGAAGTGTTGCCATGGGCGTATAGACTTCCATGTTATCTCCGTCGATTTTGATGTCTTCGGCGCCGGCGTCGATGGCCATGAGCTCGGCCTCCTCGGGATTTTTTCCTTTGAGGGCTACCTCAATCACGCCCATTTTCTTGAACATCCACGTCACGCTTCCGGACGCGCCGATATTGCCTCCTTTTTTATCAAAGACTGTGCGGAGATTGCTGAACGTCCGGTTTTTGTTGTTGGTGACGCATTCCACGATGACCGCGATGCCGACCGGGCCGTATCCTTCGTAAACCGTTTCGAAAAATTCGGCGCTGTCTTTCAGTTCGCCGGTGCCGCGTTTGATCGCCCGTTCGATGTTGGCGTTCGGGACGTTGTCCTTTTTGGCATTTTCAATCGCGAGCCTGAGCGAGGGGTTCGTGTCGGGATCGCCGCTGCGTTTGGCCGCGATGGTGATTAAATTCGCGTGACGTGTAAAAACTTTGCCGCGCGCGGCATCCGTCAGTCCTTTCTTGTGTTTAATGGAATGCCATTTACTGTGTCCCGACATAAATAACGCGTAATTTGTAATTTGTAACTTGTAAATTACGAGTTACCAGTTACAAGTTACGTATTTTGAATTTATTGAACGTAGGGAAGGGTTGCCATGAAGCGCGCGCGCTTGATCGCGCGGGAAAGTTCTTTTTGGTGGTTCAGGCAGACACCCGTGTAATAGCTGGATTTGATGCGTTTCATGAAATCGACGAACGGCCGGATCGCGCTCATGTCCTTATAGTCGACATGTTTCATCTGGTTTGTGCAGAAAGTGCAGCGACGCTTTCCGGGAACGTGTTTTTGAGCGGTGGAAAAAATGGTGCGTTTCATAATGAATGCGTAATTAGTAATCGGTAACTTGTAATTTGTAACTAGTAATTACGAGTTACCAGTTACAAGTTACGGGCTAAAAGTCGAGGTTGCCACCGAGGATTTTGTCGAGCTTTGCGTCGAGATCCTTATCAACGGGTTCCGCGGATTTTTCCTCCTTCTTTTTTTCTTCCGCGGCTGTTTCTTTCTTTGGTTCTTCTTTTGGCTTGGGTTCAGACGCGACATGTCGCGTCTCTACGGCCGTTTTTATTTTTTTCTCGATCACCACTTCGGCCACTTTCTTTTCGGGCTCCGCTTTCCCGATTTCTTTTTTGATCTCCTTGTAGCTGACGTAGACGTAGTCCTTTGGAAGCGTGAGGAGAAGGTAGCGAATAATGCCTTTTTCGAGGCGTAGCATCTTGTTCATGGCCGGCGCGCGGTCCGTGGGCAACGCGAAATTGAACACGGCGTAATACCCCTCGAGGTGCTGTTTGATGCGATAGGCGAGATTGCGTTTGCCCCAGAGGTCGCTCACGCTGATCTTCCCTTTATTTTTTTCCACCCATTTCTCGATGGCGTCGGTCTCTTTTTTGAGGTCGGCTTCACGGAGTTCGGGATTGATAATAACCATCAGCTCGTAAGAGCCAATGGCGGAAGACAATTCTTCAACGGTTTCTTCTTTGGCCTTGGTGGCCGTTGTGTCGGTCGTCATAAATAAATCTTTTATGGACTAAAGCGCCCTAAACCAGTAAACGGCTCAGGGAAAAGATTGCGGACGTATTTTAGCAAAGAAAAGGGGTTTTGCAAGAGGATTTACGGCATCCGTGTTTTTAATGCGCCGTTGGTTTTGATTTCCACGTCCGTATTCAGCATAAAAACGCCGCCTTCTCTCAGAATTCTTTGTGCGGCTTCACGAATGCCTTTCAGCGTCCTGCAATAAGCCTCGTTATCTTCTTCCCAAAGTTCCCGCATTTCCCATGTGTCCGCGAGCGGCGCCGCGCTTCCCAGGATAGAAACGGGGTCGAGAATCGTCCCATGAACTTCTACCGGCCCTGATTTGTTTCCTATAAATCTTGTACAGGAGACCGCGTCGAAGGAATTGTCCGGAAAATGTTCCTGATCGATCGCGTCCAGCTGAGTCAGATCCCTTTGGACGAATATCCATTCGGATTCCGGCATCCCTACTCTTTTGGGATTTCTGCCTTTTTTTTCTGTTTTTACGATTGATCGCGGGAATTCTCTGTCCACGCCGGTCACGTTCGCCTCCAGCATGCTCAGAGTTCTGCATAACCATGGCCCAAAGAAATTCGCTGAAGCGCCTCCGGTATTTCGCCCGTTACGTTCAGCCTCCTTCATGTATCCTTCGCATCCGCAGGCGAGATCGAGCACTTTCAGCGCCCGAAAGCGGGCGTACTGGATGGCGTATGTCCGGGGATCGATCGCCCCGATGGCTTCGCCGAATTTTATCAGCTGGCCGACGATGTAGCGCGATGTCCCCTGGTCATTTGACCGCACATTATATCGCCTGTGCACTGCCTCCAGCAGGTTCCCGACATCGGTTCCACGAAGGGGAATGTCTGAAGAGTCCGTTTGTCTGAATAGGGCGAGATTCATGGCACTTTAATAGTGGAAATGGACTTTACGCTCATTTGATATAATCGTAAAGATTTTGAGTAGATGTTTTGCAATATTTAGAAATTAAGCTAAATAGACCCCAGTTTTTCCAGCTGTCTTCTTGAGAACAGGTTTAACTGGCCCGGCGGGTTCCTCGGACGGATGACGAGGGGTTTAAGCGAGCACCGCATGAAGGTGATGAACGAATCGAGATTCTGGCCGAGATTT
>JACRIE010000068.1 GCA_016220165.1 Candidatus Peregrinibacteria bacterium | reverse complement strand
TCGCTTTCCATTCTTTTTTATACTTCCGCTCCCGCATCTCGGGCACTTTTTTTTGCATTACAAAAAATATTAAGTATTAATGGCTTCTCTTAGCATAAAACTTAATTTTTCAGCCCGCAAATTTTACCTTTATGCCTTCTTTTCAAAGTTTCCATGTGGCAATTCATGGACTTAAAAGAGACAGTCATGCCATTCTCCCCCAGTTGCGCGCTGTCAGTAAAAAATGTCTTATCCGCAGAATGGGCAAGGTGACGACCGCCGAGATCGAAGAAATAACCTACAAGCTGAAATTTTATTTAGATCTTCAGGCGGCCTTTTGAAATTACTTAAAATACTCCACCGCATTCCGGAACACCTTCATCCCCTCGCCTTCCGAGGGCAGTGATTTTTTGGCGCGCCTGGCGAGTTCCTTTTTGAGTGTCCAGCCGTCTTCGTTGGTGACATGCATGAAGCGCTCGGGGTGGGGCATCATGCCGAGGACGCGGCCGGTGGGGTCGCAGACGCCGGCGATGTCCGCCCTGGCGCCGTTGGGATTGAATGGCCACTCGCCGGCGGCCGGTGAGCCGTCTTCATGGACGTATTGCCACGCGATCTGATCGTTGGCCTGGAGCTTTTTGAGGTTCTCGTCGCTGACCGTGAATTTCCCTTCACCGTGCGCGATTGGGGTGTGAAGGAGCTCGATCCCGCGCGTCCACACGCACTTATTGGACGCGCGCCTGAGCCATACCCAGCGATCCGTGTAGCGGGCGCTGTCGTTACGATCCAAAGCGGCCTGACGTTCTCCCACTTTTCCATCGAGCGCGGGCACGAGGCCGAGATTGGTGAGCACCTGAAAACCGTTGCAAATGCCGATGACGAGCTTATTCATCTGAACGAATCGTAAGACCTGGTCTTCCACGTTGTTCTTGATCCGATTCGCCATGGCGTTGCCGGAGCCTGTGTCGTCGCCGTAGCTGAAGCCGCCGGGGATCGCCAGAATTTGGTACGTGGCCATTTTTCTAACGCCGTCGATCAAGTCGTTCACGTGGATGATCTCGCTTTTGGCGCCTGCCCGCTCGAACGCGAACGCGGTTTCTTCTTCGCAATTGATGCCGTAGCCGGTGAGAACTAGAACCTTTGGTTGCATAATACAAAAAAGCTATTAGCTGTTAGCTTTTAGCTGTTAACGCGAAATAAAAAGAATTGAGCATTTTGTGTAATTCCTGAATTCTTTCTGATAAATCATTTAAATTTTCTCTAGTTATATATTCAAAATCTCCGGCTAATATAATTTGAGTTTCAAGCTCTGCGAGAGAACCCCTGGAGATAAGAACAAAATTACTAAATTCTTTATCAGAAACTCTCTGACTGCCTTCAGCGATATTGGAAGGAACTGAAACGGCAGCACGACGAATTTGTGAAGTCAGACCGTACAACTCATCTTTTGGGAACAATTTAGTTAATTTATAAATATTTTTTGCTAAATCTATTCCCTTCTGCCAAATTTTCAGTTCTTTGAATGATGATCTAATCATATTTTTAATTCAAAATGCTAATAGCTTCTAAAAGTTTTTCTGTATGAATCGCCCAGTGCTGCGATTTCAATATCAACGATCGGGTTCCCCTGGAGTCCGGTAATCCTGAGTTTTGGCTCGGAAGTGACCGTTCCGATGAGACTCGCGTCGCGGCCGAAGAGAACCTCAAACAATTCTTTTTTGCTGAGATTAATGGTGACGATGAAGCGACTTTGGGTTTCGGAAAAAAGCAGGTGATCGTCGCGCGCGATTCCCTCTTTGGAGACGGCGCGCAAATCGATGTCCAGTCCGAGTTCACCAGCAATGACCATCTTGGCGAGCGCCACGCCCAAACCACCGAGATTCACGGACATGCACGAGGCGATCAGCTCTTTTTGAGTCGCCTGAAAGAGACTGCGATACAGAACCTGCGCGCGCTGGGCATTGACGTGAGGCACGGTGTTTCCGAGCACCCCTTGCATGACGTAATATTCGGATCCGCCGAGCTCCTTTCTGGTCGCGCCCAAGACATACACGAGGTCGCCAGCGACCTTTGGGTCGAGCGTAACGCATTTATTCGCGTCCGGGATCACACTGAGACTGGAGATGAGGAGCGTGGGCGGGACTGAAACTTTTATCGGCTTCCCGTCGGCGTCGTATCCCTTGAAGTCGTTGAACATGGAATCCTTGCCGGAGATGAACGGCGTGCCGTATTGCGTGGCGTAGTCGTAACAGGCCTGCACGGCGGATTTGAGCTCGCCCAAGCGCTGGGCCTCGTCCGAGGAGCACCAGCAGAAGTTGTCCATGAGCGCCATGTGATCGAGGTTGCCGCCGACCGCGATGGCGTTGCGGATGGCGGTATCGATACTCGCCGCGGCCATCCAATACGTGTCGATGTCGCTGTAACCGGGATGAAGTCCCTGGGATAATACCGCGGCGCGTTCGGAAGTGAGCAGAGGGCGTACCACGGTCGCCTCGCCATTGACGCGGCCTTTTCCCTGCAAAGGTTTGATGACGGAACCGGCCTGCACTTCGTGGTCGTACTGCATGGACAGGAATTCCTGGCCGGCGATGTTCAGGCGTCCCAGCATGGACGTGAGCGTGTCATTCAGATTTTCCGGCGCGGCCACGTCTGGATCTGAACGTTTTGGTTTGTGATACAGGCTTCTCAAATTTTTCCCAGGCGCGCCGTCGTGCAAGAACGCGAGGTCAATATCCATCACCTTGTAGCCTTTGTAGGTGACCGTGCAACGGCCGTTGTCTCTGAATTCGCCGATCACCGCGGCTTCGACGCCGCGCCGCGCCATGAGACTGATGAACGCGTCGACTTTGGCGGGCGGCACGGCGAGCGTCATGCGCTCCTGCGATTCGCTGATCCAAATTTTCCATGGTTCCAAACTGGGATATTTGAGCGGAACTTTGTCGAGCTCCACAAAACATCCGCCGCACTCGCGCGCCATCTCGGCCACGGAACAGGAAAGCCCCCCCGCGCCATTGTCGGTGATACTGTTGTATAACCCCTGATCGCGCGCTTCTTTGACGATCGCGTCGCTCAATTTCTTTTGAGTAATGGGGTCGCCGATCTGAACGGCCGTGGCCGGACTTCCGGTGTCCATGGCTTCGGAAGAAAACGTGGCGCCGTGAATGCCATCCTGCCCCACGCGTCCGCCGGTCATGACGATTTTATCGCCGGGGCGCGCGCCTTTTTTCCAGGAGGGTTTTCCCGCGAGCTCCCGAGGAATGAGGCCGACGGTTCCCACGAACACGAGCGGTTTTCCGCGATAGCGGTCATCAAAAATCATGAAGCCTTGGGGCGTGGGGATTCCGGAGCGGTTGCCGCCTGCATTCACACCCTCGATCACGCCGTCCATGATTTTACGCGGAGGCAACGAGGGATTTTTCTTTTCTTTGGCGCGATAGAGATCATTCGGTTTGTGGGGATCGGCGAAACAAAAACCGTAGCGATTAATGACCGGCTTCGCGCCCATGCCGAATCCGAGCGCGTCGCGATTGACGCCCACAATGCCCGTGACCGCGCCGCCGAAGGGATCCAGCGCGGAAGGGCTGTTGTGCGTTTCTGCCTTGTCCGTGATCACCCAATCGTCGTCGAACACGATGCCGCCGGCGTTGTCCGTGAACACGGAAACGCAGAAATCTTCTTTGCCTTTTTGTGCGCGAATGTCGTTCGTGGCGCGCTTGATAAGGCCTTTGTAGAGCCCTTCTTCCAGCCGATCCATTTTGTTCGCGAAGATCGTGTGCTTGCAGTGCTCGGACCATGTCTGCGCCAGCGATTCGAGTTCGACATCGGACGGAGAGCGCTTTTCTTTTTTGAAATAATCGCGGATCGCGTGCAGTGAAGCCAAATCGAGCGCGAGCGGCCCACGCCTTCCCTCCACGCCCTTGACCCCCTCCTTGCCGATGCGAACGAGCTCTTCGTCGGACACGTTGAGGTTCACGGTGATAGTCTTCACATCGATCAACTTCACGCGCGGAACTGCTTTTCCCATGCCGCTGTCTTTTTGAAACGCGGCGAAGTCTTTGATCGTGACGCGCTGAATCAGCTCGTTCGCTTTGAGCTTTCCCACTTTCTCAACGTCTTCGCGCGTGAGAGCGCCCTTAAAAAAATAAACCTGACTGGTATAAACGCCTTCGTCGTTTCCAAAAGAAACCTTTAAAAGATCCTCAACGATTTGTTTTGCCGTACTTCCGACGTTGTCCGTGACGCCCGGCAAAAAACCGATTTCGAGCGCGAAATTAAACTCTTTTGGCGCGATAAAATTATCAATCACGGCGCGCTGAAGAATGGGATTGGTGAGCGCGGAAGCGATCTTCACCAATTCCTTCGTTGAAAACTCCTTTTCAATGAGGTAGGTATCCACCACCGCGACGTCGTCGGTCAAAATCCCTTCTTCTTTCAATCGGGATTGCAACGCGTGCGCACGGGAGTCCTTTTTGTGATTCGCGATTTCTATGCGATGAATCATGGGGAAACATTAAAAGACGGGAGGTGCGACTCTAATATAATGATTTCCTTTACTACCGTAAACGGAAATTTATAAAACCAGGCAGAGGAACGCGATGCCGGCGTATTTTTTCCAGAATTCGATCAGTTCCTCGCGCGTTAATTCTGCCATGTGCTCTTCTGCCTGTTGAGCGCTTTCCTGACCAGCCTGTGCTCGCGCCACCTCGGCCTCCATGCGGCGATAGTACTGCGCCATGGCCGCGGCGTGCTCGCGTCGGAGGAGAACACTTCCACCTTCTTCGAGGTCTTCTTCGACCAATCGCCGATATTCCTCGACCATTTTTTTCGGATCCTTCAGCGCTTCTCTGGACGGTTCGAACGTGAGAGGCTCCGGGCCTGTCTCACCTTCAGTGGGGGCGGTCGCCGCCGGAGCGGGTGCCGCATCGGATTCGGGCATAGTAAAAAAATTATTGAGATTCCTTCTTTATTCTAAACTCAATTGTTGATTTTTTTAACTCTTTTTTTAATTGATCGACACTGAGGAAAAGAATCGTTGCCATTCCCATTTTTTTGGCTGGCTCGAGGGAGCTTGCCTTGTCGTCAATAAAAAACATCGCTTCGGGCGACACGCCGGCCTTTTGAATGATCGATTCGTACATTTTTTGGCTTGGCTTCCGTGCGCCGACCTCGTAGGAAAAAAGGCCGCCATCGAACCAGGATGTAAAGTGATACTTGGCTTCGAGCGCTTCCACGCGCTCTTTGACGCTGTCGGAGAGATAATAAATTTTGTATTTTTTGGCGAGATCTGCGAGCAGTTCCTTCATTCCCGGCATGGGGTGATAGCCTTCGATCCACTCTTGTTCGAGCTCATCCGCAGACTCTTTGAACGGCAATGTTTTTAAAACATTTTCCCAAAATTGATTGCGCGTGATTCGATTTTCGCGGTAGGCCGTTCCAGCCCCCCCGCTATTAATGACTTCATTGATCCGCGACGGCTCGAGCGAATATCGCTCGCTGAGCGAATGGATGAACTGCTTCAGGCTGTTCGTGAACACCACGCCGCCGAGATCGAAAACAATGACTTTGAAACGCTTTTTTTCTTTAAAAAGGGGCATTTAATCTTAGAATGGATGCAATAAAACTTAGATACATCATAAACCTCAATATGACTAAAATAAATTTCGCAGTAGAAATTCCTTGTTTTTTTAGTGTAATTTTAATATAATTAAATAGGGAATGTTATTTTAACAAAGTTAAATTGATATGGTTAATAAAAATATAGAAAATTTCCTGCTTTTTAATCCTTGGCGTCATGGAGATTTTTCTCTTTTTAAAAAACCCTACACAAAACGATGGCTTCTTGAGCAGATGAAGCAAACGGGTGTCTTTGAGAATGAATTTATTGCCGTTATCTACGGACCGAGGCAAGTGGGCAAAACCACTCTTTTTTATATGTCTATGCGTTTCCTAGCTGAGGAGCGCGGTGTTCCAGCTGAAAATATTTTTTATTTTAAGGCGGACGACCCTCTGATTCAAACTGACTTTTTTAGCCATTTTTCCGACCTGGTCACCTTCGTCCGCGAGAATAAAAAGGATGGAAAGGCTTTTGTCTTCTGTGATGAAGTTCAAAAGGTCGCTAACATCGGTATTTTTTTAAAAAATATTGCTGACCTTCAGGATCCTGATCTTAAAATTTTCGTCACCGGTTCCAGTTCCCTGGAGCTTCGTCAAAAGGCCCACGAATCCATGACTGGCCGCAAGCAGGTGATGTCTTTATATCCTTTTAGTTTCAAAGAATTTTTGCTGAGAGCTTCAGGGGATTCAGGCTGGAAACCGATTTATGACGACGAGTCCTTTTTCAACCAGTTCATTACCTTCGGCGGCTATCCCGGCGTTATCCTTGCTAAAACGTCCGAGGAAAAGAAGGCGCGTCTCAATGAAATTTATACCAGTTATATCGAGAAGGATATCACTGACTTTCTTCGCATCGAATATCCCGATAAATTCAATCGTCTGGTGCGTATCTTGGCCGACCAAGCAGGCAATCTGCTCAACGTTCATGAGCTTTCGGGCACGCTGGGCCTCAATCGTCTGACCACTGAAAAGTACATTCATATTTTAGAGGAAACCTTTGTGATCAAGCGGGTCACCCCTTTTTACAAGAATCCGCGAACGGAACTCAGTAAAATGCCCAAAGTGTATTTTCTGGATACAGGGCTCAGGAACTACATTGCCGGGAATCTCGGCCTTTTTCCGGAAGCGCGCGGAGATGTCGGAAAAGTGAGCGAAAACCATGTCTTCACCGAATATTATAAGGCGCTGAAAGATCTGGAGCGTCTATACTTTTGGAGAACTCAAACAGGCGCGGAAGTCGATTTTGTGTATTATAAAAATGAGCACGAATTCTATCCTGTGGAAGTCAAATATTCAGATAATCCTGAAATGCCACGCTCCCTAAGCAGTTTTATGCGGACTTATCCTGTCAAAGAAGCGGTCCTGTTCCAAAAAAACGTAAGTCCTGATGCGCCCCTGTCTTCCCGTAACACGACACTCCTGAGGCTTTCGGTACGCCAATGCGGAGTGGATCACATAGGCGATTACCACTCACTTCCTTTCCATCCTTATTTATCCTAACGGTTTCCATTCCATGCTTGACGCCATGATCTTCGGCGGGATAGTCGCGCTTGTCGCCATCCTCCTCAGCCCTATTCTCGTGAGGTATTCGATCGACCCGTGGGTCATTTTCGCGATCGCGACAATTGTTTTACTGCCCGGGTTTTATGGCGCGCTCACGGGCGGGCCGTTTGTGCCCACACCGTCCAAACGCCGTGATTCCATGCTGAAGCTGGCGAAAATCAAGGCCGGTGAAACGGTGTATGACCTTGGTTGCGGCGACGGGCGGCTGGTCTTCGCGGCCGGAGCGCTTGGAGCGCGGGCAACGGGTTTTGAGCTGTCGATCCCGCTCGTGCTGTGGGGAAAAATCCAAGCCCTTTTTGGAAAAAAGGGGCGCGTCTGCCATGGAGATTTGTGGCGACAGGATTACAGCAAAGCGGATGTGATTTTTTGCTATCTGCTTCCACGAACCATGAAAAAATTTGAGCACAAAATCTGGCCCACGCTTAAAAAAGGCGCGCGCGTTGTCTCTAATGGGTTCTCCATGCCGGGCATCTGGGAGAAAAAAATCGAAGAGCATGTTTATCTTTATGTAAAATAATGCCGAATGGCAGGCCGTATTGCAGACCGGATGGTGGATTGAAACCACGATTCGGCCCGCCAGTCGGCCCGCTATCCGTAACCCATCCCCTATGCAAGCTGAAGCTCATTTCGACCCTCATCAATTCGTTATCACGGTGACGTTCCCGAACCAGCGGGTACTGACTATCCAAAAGCACGATATCCAAATCAGCCATTTTTCGCATGGAGCTGGCGGGCAAAACGTCAACAAGCATATGAATGGCGTGCAGTTGATCTATAAAATCCCTGACGCGATTCGCCCCGTTGGCCATCCTGAGGAATTAATCGTGCGCGCCAGACGCGAGCGCTCATTGGAACAGAATATGCATCAGGCGTTTGTGGAGTTGAGAGAAGCGCTGGAAAAATATTTCTACGTTGCGCCTAAGCGCTATGAAACCCGAACGCCCTACAGCGCCAAAATCAAGCGGCATCATGAGAAGAAACTGCAGAGCCTCAAAAAAGACTTCCGAAAAGTGACGAGAGACGAGTGACGAGAAAATTTCTTGCAATTTTAATTATGTGGAATAAAATAGGCACGAATTTTGTATTTAGATAAATTTATTGTTTACAAATGAGTATCGTAGGATCTTTCAATCAATTATCTGTCTGGAAAAAAGCGCATGAACTTTCGTTGGCGCTTTATTTGTTAGTCAACGCATTCCCGACGAAAGAGCGTTTTTGTCTTACCGATCAAATGTGTCGTGCCGTTACTTCAATCGAACTCAATATTGCCGAAGGCTCAGGACGTAAGACGAAAAAAGATTTTATTCATTTTTTAGTCATTTCAAGAGGATCCGCTCGTGAAGTCCTGTGCCTTCTTCTACTCTCCAGAGATTTGGGCTATATTAATGAAGAAAAATATCTAAAACTCGCTGATCAGACTGAAGAAATAATTAAAATGACTAACGGTCTAATAAGATATCTCTCTCAGCAGCTCTAACTCGTCTCTCGTCTCTCGTCACTAATATGAAATACTCCATCGGTTACATCACGGTTCCTACAAAACCCGAGGCGAAGAATCTGGTCTTAGCGCTTTTGGAAGAAGGGCTGATCGCGTGCGGAAATATCCTGCCCGCGGGAGAATCCTTTTTTGTTTGGGACAACCAAATCGAAGAGACGAGCGAACACGTTGTCCTCATCAAAACTAAACCGAGCCACCACGGGCGGATCATCCGCTTGGTGAAAGAACTGCATTCCTACGAATGCCCGTGTGTCGTGTTCGTGCCGATCGAAGACGGAAGCAATGAGTTTTTGGACTGGATCGATAAGTGCTGCTGAGTGCGAGAGATCAGCTTAGACACGGGTTAACTCTTTTGCGTCCTGGTATCGCTCGTAAACAAAATTATTTTTGCTTTTCATAAATATGACAATGGTGTATCAAATATGAAACGTTAAGAATTATTCTTTCTCGCTTCCCTGAAGCCATCGTCAAAAATCTCGTAATAATCGGCGTAGATATATTTTTGGCCATACTGCGCATCGCCAAGGGGTTCAAGAATTTCTAAACCTTTAAGTCGTTCAATGATTTTGTAGGCGCCGGGCGCTGTGAAACCTGTCCACTTCATTATCTCTGCCACGCCTACGATTGGCTGACCAAAAAGTTTTCGGACAATTTCCAAGGTAGACGCGGCTGATTTTTTGCCAAGCTTTTGCATTTTGACAAAATCTTTGTCCCGTAGTGCCGTGATTTGCGCGCAGGTCTCAATGGAAGAACTCGCGATTTCCGCAACACCTTCCAGAAAGAATTCAAACCAACCGTTAATATTCGCATCTTCATCATGGTATTCCTGCAATTTTTGATAATACAGCTTCTGATGTTTCTTGAAGTAGCTTGAAAGATAGAGCACGGGTATCTCCAGAAGCTTGGCATGATGAATGAATAGAGCGATAAGCATGCGCCCTGTGCGACCATTGCCATCGGCAAATGGATGGATGGTTTCAAATTGTGCGTGAAGGAGTGCTGTCTTAACCAAAGAAGGGTATTCGTCTTGCGCATGAACAAAATTCTCCAAATCATTGAGTGACTTATGCATGTCATCCGGTGCCGGCGGCACGAAAGACGCATCCATAGGAGTTTTGCCGCCAATCCAGTTTTGACTGCGACGAAATTCCCCTAGATAGGCATGCTGAGTTGCTCGCGCGCCAGTCATTAGCCTTTCATGAATTTCTTTTATTAATCGAAGGGAGATCGGCAGTGTTTCTGTCCTCTTTATGCCATAATTTACCGCTTCTACATAATGAGTGATGTCGTCTACATCTGGATGCATGCGGGACTTTTCTTCGGTAACCGGTGCGGCGACCGCGTCTTGCAAGGTCGCTTTTGTGCCCTCTATCTGGCTTGAATACGCCGCGTCTTTCTTTATAAACATCAAAAGAAAGAAATCTTTGTCGGGTAAAAGCCGCGTGATGCCATCCAACTTGCCGACCAACCTGATGGCTTCTTCGTGTTTTTTATAGAGTCTTGGACTGATCACAAAACCGCCTCTTGGAGGAAAATCAAAGGGGGTGAAGGATTGAAAACCCTCTTTTTGCCTGATATACCGGCCTATTTTTGGTTGGTTTACATTACTCATATTAATATAAACATATTACATGATTTCGTTTACATTCACAAGCTCAATATAAACTACTTATAAAATCTGCTTCCAGTCTTCCTGAATTTTCTTTTCCAGTTGGTGCGCCTCATCGGTCAAATTGGCAAATTCGCCCATCAGCTCCTTCATCCGCGCCTCAAAATCCACATCGGACATCTCTTTTTCGATAATTTCGACATACCGTCCGGGATTGAGCGAATAGTCGTTGGCCCGGACTTCATCGAGCGTAGCGACTTTGCATCGGCCTTTAATATTTTCGTATTTGCTATACCCTTCCTCTTCACGATACCGGCGCACGATGCCCGCGATCTCCTGTATCTGCGCATCCGTCCACGTGCTGTGGGCGCGGTCAATCTCGGTAAAAATATCCTGCGCGTTGATGAAGAGGATTTTGTTTTGCCGATCCGTACCTGCTTTGCGTTTATCAAAAAACCAGAGAGTACACGAAAGCGCGGCATTCAAAAACATATTTGTGCCAACGGAGACGATCACATCCACCATCCCTGCATCGATCATCTTCTTGCGGATTTCCTTTTCGGCATTGCCTGCGTCACTGGCAGAATTGGCCATCACAAAGCCTGCTCGGCCTTGGGGCGAAAGCGCGCTCGCGAACATCTGCATCTAGAGATAGTTCGCGTTACTGATTTCATTTTTACCAGTCAGCGGCAGTCCAAGGTAATAGCGAGGATCTCCGTGTAAACGCGCCGGATCGATGACCATCTGCTTATTTTTGTCTTTGCCTTTCACGTTGAATGGCGGATTCGCGAGCACGAAGTCGAATTTCCCTACGCTCTTAAAAGGGTCTTCGTAAAAGCTGTTTACGAGCGCTATTTTACCGGAGAGACCATGGATCGCGAGGTTCATTTTGGCAACGCGCATGTTGGCTTCGCCCTTTTCCTGGCCATAAATAGCCACCTCGTCCATCACCTGAGACTTACCGTTGGCATGCTCGGCCACAAATCGGGCGGATTGCACAAACATTCCTCCGCTTCCGCAGGCCGGGTCAAAAATACGGCCATGATAAGGCTCAATAATTTCGACCAACAACTTCACGATCGACTGCGGCGTAAAGAATTCTCCGCCTTTGGAACCTTCCGACCTCGCGAAATTACCAAGAAAATATTCGTAGATTTCTCCGAAAGCATCCCCCTCGATATCGTCGGGAATCTGATTGAAATTTTTGAGCAGGGTAATGAGAATCCGACTATTTTCATCAGCTTTTTTCGAAAGACCCTTGTAATCCTGCGGCAACACGCCCGCAAGATCGCGGTTTTCCGCTTCAATCGTTTTCATGGCGTCGTTGATGGCCTTACCGATGTTTTCAGCTTCAGAAAGACTCATTAAATACGAATACGTGGCAGTCTCAGGAATGTAGAGCACTCCCTTTGATTTGTAATCATCAGGCGTTACTGGACGGACGCGAACACCTTGCGCTTTTTCCCGCTCAGCTTCTATGGCCAATTTGGTTCTTTTGAAGCGCACATCAGCAAATTTAAGAAAAATCAGCCCTAAAATCGGCTCACTGATTTCATTAAGCTTTAGACTTCCATTGGCGCGGAGCTGTTCTGCTGCGGCCCAGAGCCTTTCTTCTAATTGTTTTCGATGATCGGTCATAAATTAATTGTTGATGGTATGGATAAAGAAATTACAAGATCGGCATACACCATTTGTGCTACCCCCGGCATTTACATTAAATTGAAAATTCTCCTCACCGCACTGGGCGCAGGTGATCGGGCCGTAATGGTTACGCGATTCATTGATGGATTTCAGCATTTTTTTTACGTTTCGGACATATCCATCTACTTCTTCCTTACTCCCAAGATAGCCGTTAACCCAAAGGTCGGTTGTAATACGTCCCGCTGATGTTTCTTTGTATAGAATTTTTCCTTCGTTCAAAAGCTTCTCCCAATACTGTCGCGTATGATTATATTTTTCGGCAATATCACGCGAGGAAAGGAACTTGGCATCATAAGGGATATACCCCTTATGATTCATAAACTTACAGCATTGTGTTAGGGCGTCAGCGAGAGCTCTCTCTCTTGTTCTTTGAAGAGCCGCTTTCTATATCCAAGCTAATACTGAGCGTCCCACCGCTACTCGTGTTCGCATGCCAATAAAATTTTTTCGGTAATTGATTCATCGGGACATAGGATAACGAAATAGGTTTCTTTTGGCAACCTACATAGAAGGATATGCCGATCGTCCATAGCGCATGTATGCAATTAATATGTCTATATACTATTAGCTTCTACTTTATTTGTCAATAAATAATTACAAATGAGCAATTATTTATCTTTTTATTTCATAAATGTAAAAAATATTGACTTTTGTTCACCATCCGGAGTAGTGTATGAATGCATACCAAGCTAACTAAATCCCCTATGAAAGACTTCATTGCCAAGCTACGTAAATCAGCGGGCCTTTCCCAAGAAGAACTTGCTCAGAAACTAGGTTTTTCACGCCCTACGCTTGTTGCAATGGAAAAGGGTGAAAGGGATATTACCCTTACTGAACTTAAGAAAATATCGGAAATCTTTGATCTCCCCATTGAGATTATTCTTGATGAGGAGCTGGGGGTATCACAGAAAATTGATATGCAAAATTTTGGGAAAAAGGCTCTCAATAAGTTTCATAATCTTATTTTACAATGCATAAAGTATGGGGCTGATGCGGACGGAAAAATCACAAAAACTAAGCTGGCGAAGCTGGTTTATCTCTGCGATTTTGCCAGTTATTATAAATTTTTAAACCCTATATCCGGTTTTGAGTATCGCCGACTTGCTCAGGGGCCTGTTCCGATTGAATTTTTTGATCTGATCGACTCCAGCGAATCGTTTTCTATTGAGAAAAAAGATAAAGCGATCATGGTTTCCCTCGTGGAACAGCCGGATGATACCCTTTTTAGCGACGCGGAGCAGAAACTTATACGAGCTATTTGTAAAAAATGGAAAAAAGCCAATACTCAGGAAATTATCGATTTTACTCATGGGCAAATTCCATGGAAAATTTGCAGAGAAAAAGAAGTTATCCCTTATACGCTCATAAATTTGGAAGAACCCAATAATGTTTATTAAAGATCTTACCTTTGAGGTTGAATTTACACATTATTCCGAAAAAAATTTCTGTAAGGATTTTTTGAGGAAATACGGTAAAAAAAAATGGATCGAAACAAGAAAGACCATTATCGATGCACTTAACCGCTCTTTTTTACTTCAGAATACTAAACGTATCGATAACTTGCGTTTTTTTCAGGAAGATGAAATTGGCATATTCAAACTTGATTTTAGCGTTGCCGGAACCAATTTTTCCCCTAAGGCATCTGGCAATCGGGCTATTTTTTATCTTTGTAATAATACAGGAAAAATCAATATTTTGCTTGTTTACGCAAAAGACCATTGCGATAAAAAATGTTCTGAAACTCAGTGGATTTTTAAGCACATTAAGACAAATTTCCCAGAGTATCGTAAATACTGTTAAAAAATCCCACCTATCAAAAAGAAGGCTTCTTTTAAGAGATATGTGTGGTGGAGTTGAGGGGACTTGAACCCCTGACCTCTTCCATGCCATGGAAGCGCTCTAGCCAAACTGAGCTACAACCCCACGAGTGAGGAAAAAAAGCAGGGTTATTATACGTTTGGACCTTTATTTGATCAAGTCGATTCTAATTTTGTTTTTTCCAGAAAATGATTAATAATAATTCAGGTTTATTCTTATTGATTGAATGTCTATGAATCACTCCCGCAATCCGCGTAGCTATCTGATGACCGAAGGCGACACGCGCGCGCCCAACCGGGCGATGCTGCGCGCCACGGGTTTCAAGGACGATGATTTCGGGAAGTCGGTGATCGGCATCGCGAGCACGTGGGCGGAAATCACGCCGTGCAACATGCACATCGACCGCCTGGCGCGGCAGGTGAAAGAAGGCGTGAAACAGGCTAAGGGAATATCACAGACATTCGGCACGATCACGGTGTCGGACGGCATTGCTATGGGGCATGAAGGCATGAAGTTCAGCCTGGTGAGCCGCGAAGTGATCGCGGATTCGATCGAAACCGCGGCCGGCGGACAGCGCTTCGACGGACTGGTGTCGATCGGCGGATGCGACAAAAATATGCCTGGCAGTCTGATGGCCATGGCGCGCCTCAATATCCCGTCCATTTTTATTTACGGAGGAACGATTTTGCCTGGGAAATGCCGCGGAAAAGACATCGACATCGTGAGTGTTTTTGAGGCGGTGGGCGCGGCCAGCGCGGGAAAAATCGACCGCAAGACGTTTAAGGAAATCGAATCGAAGGCCTGCCCCACGCCCGGCGCGTGCGGGGGGATGTACACAGCGAACACTATGGCCGCGGCCATTGAGGCCTTGGGCATGTCGCTTCCGGGCGGATCGACGATAGCTGGGGTGAGCCAGGAGATTGAGGCACTCTGCGTGCGTGCCGGGAAGCGCGCGGTGGAGCTGGTGAAAGAAAATCTGAGACCGCGCGACATCCTTGTCCGCGACGCGTTTTTGAACGCGATCGCGGTCGTGATGGCGCTGGGCGGATCCACGAATGCCGTGCTGCATTTGCTCGCGATCGCGCGCGAGGCAAATGTCAAACTCACGATCGACGACTTCCAGAAGATCAGCGACAAAGCGCCCCATCTGGCAGACCTGAAGCCCGGGGGACGCTTTTTGACGATTGACCTCGATTGCGTGGGCGGCGTGCCGGCCGTGATGAAGCTCCTGCTTTCGGCCGGACTTTTGCGCGGCGACCTCATGACGATCACGGGGAAAACCGTGGCGGAAAACCTGAAATCCGTCCGAATTCCGGATCAGCATCAGCTCGTTGTCCATCAGCTTAAAGACCCGTTGCGCCCCACGGGGCCGATGGTGATTTTGAAAGGCAATCTGGCGTCCGAAGGCGCGGTGTGCAAAGTCGCGGGACTCACCGTGACGAAAATCACGGGACCCGCGGTTATTTTTGAGTCGGAAGAGGAGTGCCTCAAGGCGATTCTCGCGGACAAAATCAAGGCCGGCGACGTGCTCGTGATCCGGCGCGAAGGTCCTAAAGGCGGCCCGGGCATGCGCGAAATGCTGGCGCCCACGTCGGCTTTGTGCGGCAAAGGCCTCGGCGAGAAGGTGGGACTCATCACGGACGGCCGCTTCAGCGGCGGCACGCATGGACTCGTGGTCGGGCATGTGGCGCCGGAAGTGATGGATGGCGGCGTAATCGCAATCCTTAAAAAAGGCGACTTAATCACCATCGACGCGGATCAGCGCGAACTGAGCGTGGCGCTCAGCGATGCCGAAATAAAAAAGCGACTAAAGACATGGAAGAAACCAGCCCCGCGCTACACGAGAGGGGTGCTCCACAAATACGCCACGCTCGTTTCGACCGCGAGTCATGGGGCGGTGACGGGGTTTTAATAAGGTAAGCTTGATCCGTTCCAGTCGTATACGTATAATAACCCTGCTATTTTCGCGGGCGGTTAGCTCAGTTGGTTAGAGCGTATCGTTGACGTCGATAAGGTCAGTGGTTCGACTCCACTACCGCCCACCATGGAAGCGCGAAAGGAAACCTTTGGGGTTGTAGCTCAGTTGGTAGAGCGCGTCGTTCGCAATGACGAGGCCAGGGGTTCGACTCCCCTCAACTCCACCACGGTCGCATAGCTCAGTTGGTTAGAGCGTACGATTCACATTCGTAAGGTCCCTGGTTCGACCCCAGGTGCGACCACCATTTGATACTCATGTCTCAAAAAATTCTCCTCTTCGGTGGCACGGGGTTTCTTGGATCGCGATTCGCGGCGTTTTTTCGCAAGCACGGCTATACGGTCGAAACGCCGCGCGTGGAAGTGCGCGACTTTTCCTCGGTAAAGCAGGCGTTTGAGGAGTACAAGCCGGATATTGTTTTTAACGCCACGGGAAAGACCGGAACGCCCAATGTGGACTGGTGCGAGACTCATCAAGGCGACACTTATAGCGTGAACGTCGTGGGAAGCATCAATGTCGCGACTGCGGCCAAAAAGCGAGGCGTGTACGCGGTGCAGCTCTCCAGCGGCTGCGTCTACGACGGTTGCGGATCGAATGACGGCCCCGAAGGGTGCTCGGATTGTGGGTCGAATGGTGGGGCGGATGGTGGAAAACGCGGATTCACAGAGGAGGATAAACCCAATTATTTTGGTTCGGTTTACAGCCGCTCGCGCATCTGCTGTGAGATGGCGCTCAAGGAGTTTTCAGTGCTTCAATTGCGCCTTCGGATTCCCATTTTGGGCGAATCGTGCCCCAAGAATCTCATTGATAAATTACTGCGGTACCCGAAAATGATCAACAAGGTTAATTCCTGCACCGTGATCGAGGATTTTTTGCCAGCCACATTGAAGCTGATGGAGCAAAAACTTACGGGCGTTTACAACATGACGAATCCGGAACCTCTGGATCATCGCGCCATCATGGATATTTATAAAGAAGTGGTGGATCCCCAGCATCAGTGCTCGTTCATGTCGCACGATGAAGAAGCGACGCTCTGCCAACGCCGGTCGAATTGTGTGCTGAGCAGCGCGAAGCGCGAGGCAGCCGGAGCACACATGCCCAAACTTTCCGAATCGTTGCGACGGGTTTTAAAACACTACGACAGGCCTTTGTGACGTGAGGATAGTTTTGCGGCCTTTTCTATCGCAAATACCTTAGTCAATTGAGGATACGCCTCGTCCATGTCGCCATTCACAAAAATCCTATCCAGCAGGAGGTCCGGGTAGGACACTCCTGCGGGAGTGAGAATCCTTCCTTCACTGGCGCTGGCCGACCAGGCGACTACTCCTGTTTGATACATCATAGGTTTAAGAACCTGTTCTACATATTTTCTTTGACTTATTATTAACGCTTTCCTTAGCGCGTCTGAAAAAAAACGATCCCGTTCTTCATTGATAATGCCTCCTGTCTCACAAGCGACATGTCGAAATCGGCCACTTTCTGGATCAAAATCTTTTTCCGGAAAAACAGGGCGTTCTTTGAAAGATCTGGAGGGCATTGGATTGAATTAAAGGAGATTATTTTAACTCTAATCTGTTATTTTGGCAGGCCCTACCCCAATGATCGCCGTATTATCGCGGCTTTTTCGAGCTCTTCGCTTAGATTTTCCCCTTCGCGCGAAAGGAGATAGATAGAAGAAACAAGATTGCGATGCAAAAAATGTTTGGTCTTTTTGGGACCCAGTTCTTCGCCCAAATAATCTTCCAGGAGATGCACGTCACGCTCGATTTCGGCAAACGCTGAGGAATCTTTAGCGAGGAGACTGAGGTTTTCTTTGTTTAAATACTTACCCGCGTGCACGAGATCCGCTCTCAAATTGAGGTAACGCTTTTCGAGCGTGGGCAAAAAACCCTTTCGACCGGCTTCCTGAATACCGCGGCCCGTAGCGATGAATTCCGGCGGAACGCCGAGGGAATACATCGCGGCCGTAAAGCTGATGGCGCGCGGCAAACGGACTTTGCCCACGCCGCGCGAATAGCCGAAGAGACCGATGTGCAGCATGCGTTCGCGGCGGCCGGGGACCTCGTACGCGATGCGATTGATTGTTTCCGCAATCGCCTCAACCGTTGCTTTGTACAAATCGCCGAATAGTCTGTTCATGGCTTCGATGTCTTTGATCTCTTTTTTATTGAGTTCGGCGAAAGCGAGTTCCGGGAGCGTTTTTTCGATCAGTTCAATCGCGTTTTTAACCTGCGCTGGAGGATAGTCGTAGCGAAAGGCGGACTGGATCGTCATGGTGCGGATTCCGCTATATTCAGCAATGGTCTCCTGAATATTCTCCGGATTTACGCCTCCGCGAAATGGCAGACTGCCCGTGCCGATGACGGGGAACATTGGAACATTATATTTTTCTCCGAGTTTATGAAATTTTTGGATCGCGACTTTGCTTGAGAGCACCGCGGGGATAATGCCCGCGTTCAGCGCGGGGTCGGAACGGGCAATGAAGGGACGCAAATATTCGGGAGCGCGGCCGAACTCTTTTTTGTAGAGATTGAAATACTCTTCCAATACTTCGTCCGCGTGACACAAATCGCGCACTTCCTCGAAGAGGGGAATGACGTGAATCGATTGAGCATGGTCGTGCTTGGTTTTGAATACCTCGCGCTTGAAGTGGGCGACCTGATTGAACGTGCGATGAATATTCATGAGCTGTTCGGCGCTTTTCGTCATGGGCAAAATCACCTCGAAAATGGGTGGGTTGTGAAATTTGAGCTGATCCGCCAAATCCGCGGCCGTGAGGATCGACATGTAGGCGCGCGCGAGACGAAAGCCGCTTTCTTCGTCCACGTTCGGAATGCGGAACGTGAGGAAGACGTCCTTGCCCAACGGATGCGTTTTAAAAAACTCGTAGTACTGCTGAAAAAAACGCTCGATCACGGCCTCGTCCACGAATTTGCCTTCCCAGTCCCACATGTACTCGGTGCAACCCATCTCCTTAAAAACGCGATAGCATTCCTCGATTTCGTCCGCCGCGCTGATGAATTTTTTGTTATTCCAATACGCCGCGGAGGCGTTGTCCGGATGCTGAGTGGCCATGGTGGCCGGAATTTTTCTCTTCATGATTACTAAATTAACTATTACAAGATTACAAGATTACAAGATTACAATACAATGGAACTTGTCATGATAACTCGTGTCGCTGTGCTTTTCCGCCGCAAAATCCAATGGGGCAATCAATTGGGAAAAAAGATCGGATTTCCGACGCTGAATTTTAATGTGGGCTCGTTTAAAGACGCTCATTCCTTTGGCGTGTATGTGGCGCGAGTCGACATCGCGGGCAAACAGTATCAGGGCGCGCTTTTCTTTGGGCCTAAGTTTGGACCGCGAAACAAACTTTGCCTGGAGGTGTACGTCCTGGGGCTCCATCGAACGATCTACAGGCAACGCGTTACATTTGAGATTATAAAAAAAATACGCGGAGCGAAGCGCTTCAAGAGCGTTGATCGCCTGAAGAAACAGATTGAAAGAGATGTTAAGGCAATTTTAAAATTTTAATTTCAAATATCCAATTTCTAATTTCCAACAAAAAAATTCAATGTCCAATGTTTAAATTTCGGATTTTAAAAATTTTGTTAGAAATTGGAAATTAGAAATTATTTATTGATCTGACTTCTGATTATGTCCCAGCCTGTTTGCCCTTACTTCGGCACGTGCGGCGGATGCGCCATGCAGCACATCGATTACGCGATCCAGCTTGAGAATAAGAAAAAAAATCTCGCGCAAGCGATCGGATTTGACGCGGTGACGGTTTTTTCAGATCAAGAGTACGGGTACCGCAACCGCATGGATATGGTGTTCCACCCGGGCGGCCTTGGGTTCCGCGAACGGCAATCCTGGACTCTGATCGTGGATGTGAAGCAGTGTTCCATTTCGAATGAACGGCTCAACGCGCTCCTGAAAGAAATTCTCGACTTTTTCGGAACGGAATTCGACGCGTTTCATGTGAAAAAACACACGGGCACGTTTCGTTTCGCCGTGATCCGCACGCCGAAAAACGATTCGTGCATCTCGTTCGTGTTGGGCAAAAATTCGACGCGACTGGATGAAGCGATCCGAAAGATCGAGGCGTTTGCCAGAGTCACGAGCGCGGACAATGTGTTGGCGACCTACATGAGCCCGGAAACGGACATGAGCATCGGCTCCGAATATCTCGTAATCAAAGGCAAAGATGAACTGAAAGCGACTTATTTGGGCAAAACGTTTTGGTATTCCGCGCAGGGATTTTTTCAGAACAACGACGTGATGGCGGAAAAAATGCACATGTACGTCCACGACCTTTTGGAGAAATACGATCGGCAATGGGCGCATCTTCTGGATCTCTATGGCGGCGTTGGCACGTTCGGCATTATTAACGCGGAGCTATTTCCCAAAGGCGTTACTATCGTGGAAAACTTTGAAGGATGCGTTGTATCAGCCAAAAAGAACATCCAAGTAAACGGTATCACAAATGCCGAAGCAATTGTTTTGGACGCGATGCAGCTGAAGAAATTGAGGCTGCCGAGTCCTCTTTTCGTAATCACGGATCCGCCACGCAGCGGCATGCACCCCAAGACCGTGGAGCAGCTGAAAAAGCTGGAGCCCAAGGTGATCATTTACGTCTCGTGCAATGTTCAGGAGCTTAAAAAAGACGTGCCGAAATTCCGCGACTATAAAATCAAAAGCGCGGCCGTATTTGACTTTTTCCCGCAGACGAATCACATGGAAAGCGTGGTGGAGCTGGTAAGAAAATGAAGGCGCTTCTTTTGAAATTATGCCGCCTCCTTCTCTCTTTCAACTTCTTCAAGATATTCCTTCGTTGCCCGCACCTCTTCCCAAGTCAATTTTTTTGACGTGCTGTCTGCCATTCGTATCGTCCAGCTGATGTGGTCGCGCCCTTGCCGGATTTCATCGCCGATATGTGTTTTTTCCTGATCCCGCGCGAAAAAATGTCTTAACCCCTCTTGCCTATTAATATCCACGGCTGCCTCGCGCTTTACATCTTTTGAGGACTCTGCTTTCATTTCCTTTTCCGCGTAACCCACTTCCCGGACCGATCTTTTTACGTTGGACTGACCCTCTTTTTTCTTTTCGTCTTTCGGCTGTTCCTTTGAAGTGAGGTTCACGGTCTCCCCTTCCTTTTCCCGTTTGCGCGCGATGCCTTTTTGAAGCGCGGCTGGATTAAAATGACCTTCGCCACCTTCAACCATTCTGCGGAACATTGTTACGACCCGCTGTAACCGGCTTGGCTCTTTTTCCATCTCCTTTCCGAACGCTTCCACGCCCTGACGCGTGCCCTGGTTCGTGATGCGGGTCTGAATGATGCGTTCCGCGCGCACGCTCGTGGCCACACCCGTTGTGCTTTGCTCGGCGTGATGCTTGAGATGCTCGTAGAGCTCACGCATCTGGGTGTAACCCAGCTCGTCCTGTTTCTTTTTAAGCTCCTCCTGCTTGTGCTTGGGCAGATCTTTTTTGATGCCCTTCCACAACTCCTCGTAACGATGCATCTGGCCTTCGAACGTCTCTTTTTTATTCCATTGATTCTGAGTTTTGAGAGGCTGTTCCCTGAATGCCGTCATGAACGCGTTCATCGTATGAGTCCCGATCCAGCCCTTCTTGGGGTTTTCCTTCACTTCTTTTAATTTGCCCGCATACTCTTTTTCATTGGTCTTTTTGTCGATGGCCTCGCGCGCTTCGTATTCGGCCATGAGCTCCTTGTAGCCCAACTTTTTGCGCACGGATTCCATGTGCTTCTGAGAATCAGGCCTAAGGTTCTCTTTTACCTCTTTCCATAAAGTGCGATACCGTTCCATTTGAGCGTCGAATTCACCTAAATACATTCTTTTCTTCTCGAGAGATTGATGCACGAAACCGTCCGGTTTCCGGTTTAAAAAAGCGTCGTATGTTTTCTGACCGATGAAACCGCTCTTGAGTGCCTGATCGAGCTTGGCCCGATAGCCCGCTTCCAACTTTTTGGCCTCCGCTCCTTCGGCCACTTGAGTGGTTCCCGCGGCCTGCTTGAGCGCCTCCTGCCATTCGCCAATTAGTTTTCGCCGTTCGGGCAGAGACTTTTTCATGAACTCATCCGGAGGAAGAATCCCGACCTCTTTCCCCTGTTTGACGGTCAGTTTGCCGTCCTTGACCGAAGGATGATGGAAAATGGCGTCGTACGCGTGTCGATCTTTGGTGGCATTGTCGATTTTCTTTTCAACCACCCTGGCCGCTTCTTCGTGCTTTAAAAGGAAGTCATGCGCGTTGGTTTGAACCAAAGAAGCGAGTAAAAATCCTCGATCCTCCGCGTTCAGAATACGGGCGAAAACAGCCCTGTCCAGCGATTGGGTGATGCGGCTCAATGATTTCTCAGCCTGCTCCCATTGTTTTTCGGTCCACTTGTAAAGCCCTGAAATGCCTTCTGCATTTCCTTTTGTCGCATCCGCTTCTATCGCCTTGCGGTATCGCTCTGCAATCTCCTTTCCTTGCGCTCCGCGTTGCCCTATCTGCCCCAAAAGCGCTTCCATTTTAAGACGCTCACCCTTGAGGGACACGGCAACTTCCGCGCTTTTGCCGGGATCTTCGTTCTTGTCCGGACGCTCCAAGTCATCCATCCCTTCCATTTTTTCTGCAGAGGCAGTCGCCATTGAGCGAAGGTATATAAAAATAAGGTGATTTTAAAAGTAGCAGAAAAATGAATCGGAGTAAACTACTTTTACTTTACTTTTCTTTATAGGCGATTATATTAAAAATCTCTTTTTAGTATTTTTATCATTTAATTTTTTGCATTATGTTGAATCAAGAGGACAAGCGATTTATTATTAAGGTAATCACGCAGGCCGTCACCGATTCGGAAGGACGGACGAATGCCAAAATTGATGAGCTCAGGACTGAACTCAAAGATGAAATTCATCAGCAGGGCATTTTGCTCGAGCATCTCAACGACAAAATTGATCTCGTGGCCGAAAACACCGTTGGCGCCAATCGGCGCATCGCGGTTTTAGAGGAACATGCGGGGATAGGCTAAAGCCAAATTATAAATCCAATAATACGGCCGCGATCCAGGGGAAAACCACGGTCACGTCGCTTTGGATGATCTGATAATAGCTCTGCGTGGAGAGCTTGTCCCAGGTGATTTTTTCTTTGCCTCCGGCGCCGGAATAGGAGCCGTAGGACATGGGGGACGATCCGATTTCGATGAAGCCGGCCCAATCGCGCACCTTGCCGTGGAGCTGAAGATCGTGTTTGAGCGATGGAACCGCGCAAATGGGGAAGTCGGCGGAGATGCCGCCACCCAACTGCAAAAAAGCGACGGGGGCGTCCTTGGCGGTTTCCATGTACCAGTCGTAAAGGGACGTGAAGTATTCGAGGCCGGTCTTCATGACGGAGGGGTCGAGAACCACGCTTTTATCCGTCCGATATTTTCCGTCGTAGGTGTAGCTCGCGAAGATATTCCCCATGGTGGAGTCTTCGAAACCCGGGATCACAATCGGAATATTTTTTTGAGCGGCCGCGAGCGCCCAGCAGTCGTCGGGGTTCGCCTGAGGATCGGGCTGGATGAGGCCTTCTGTGAAAAGACGCCGGAAGTATTCGTGCGGAAAATACCGCTCCCCTTTTTTTTGAGCTTCCTGCCACATTTTGAGGAGGTGCGGCTCCATGATGCGGACGCTTTCGTCTTCCGGCAGGAAGGTGTCGGTGATGCGGCGGAGTCCTGCGTCGCGCAGTTCCGCTTCCTGCTCTGGCGTCAGCTCGGTGTAGCGCGGGATGTAGGCGTAGTGGGAGTGGGCCACGTAACGATAGTAAGATTCTTCGTGATTCGCGCCCGTGGCGGAAATCAGATGCACTTTGTCTTTTCGTATCAGCTCGGCCAGCATCACGCCGACCTGGAAAGAGCTGAGCGCGCCCGCGAGCGTGATGACCAATTTGCCGCCGTGCGCCAAATGCTCCTTGAGCCACAACGCGGCCTGCAATGTAGCGCCGCCGTTGCAATGATTCAGCGTACGTTCGGCGAATGTCGACACGGGCGTTTTGCTTTTTTGGACGTAGAGACTGAGCGGACCCGACGCGGTTTTTCCGGCGCCGGCGCCTTCGTGAAATACAATGTATTTCTGAAGGCTCGCTGATAACTGGCTGAATTTAGTGGTCATACGGAAAAATTACAAATCACAAATTACAAATAAACTCTAATTTCCAATAGCTAATATCCAACAAAATAAATGAAAATATTTAATATTTCACTAGTGGACGGTTAAGCCCGAATTAAAAGTTAATTTTTCATTTTAAACAAGGGTAAAAGTTGATGTAACAATATTTTTCGATTTCAATTGAGATGTCTGGGATAATGAGCGAATATTTATTCAGTTCATTATCCCAT
>JACRIE010000065.1 GCA_016220165.1 Candidatus Peregrinibacteria bacterium | reverse complement strand
CGCGGAACACACGGTTGAATTCTATTCGACCGACGCGGCGGGAAACGGGGAAGCGGCGCAGACCGCGGTCGTACGCTTCGGGCAGCGGGGATCCCAGCGGCACAGCCGCAGACATGAAACGGATCCGGACACCGGAGAACCCCTGCCGGACTGCGAGGGGAACCCGGATTTCCTGGCCACTAACGAAACGGGATGCAAGGAATATCTTGACTGCCTTTCTGCAGGCGAATCCGATTGTAGCCTGGAAAATTTAAAAATAATTAAAGAGAAGCCGACCAAAATCGATAACAAGTCGCCAGAAATCAAAGAGGCGCCCGTGAAGCTCAAAGAGAAATCAGCGAAAATTGAAAGGCCCAGAAAGCCTCTCATAAAGAAGAGGACGGGATTGGGAAGAAGAAAATATACCCAATTATCTCAATAATTTCTTTATTTTACGCGTTCTTCAGCCAGTCCGGGATCGGTCCGGAATTATTCTGGGGGGGCGGCGTTTCTTCGGGTTTTTTGGGTTCCGCGGGGGCGGGATCGGAGGGCGCCGCGGGAGATGCCCGCACGACTTCGCCTTCAACCGCGGGTTCGGACGCGGCGGGCGTGGGGGCGGGATCGGAGTCGGACGCGCCACGGCGCGTCCCTACGGGTTCGGGCGTGGGTTCGGAAGGGGGCGGGTTGTTTTCGGATTCGCCAACCACGGCGGCCACCTCATTTTCATGGACTCCCAACATGGTCAGAATCTTCCATTTTAGCTCTTCAATCACTTCGCTCAAGCTGAGATCCGGATGCTGAAGTTTGATGAACGCAATAAAGCCCACGATCAACACGACCAAAAGACTGATTATAGCGATCACTATATAAAGGATTACCTTGATGATTTTAACCAAAAGCCCTGATGTTTCGCCTGGAGTCGATTTAGAAGCGGAAGGAGTTGTTTCTTGCTTTACTTCTTTTGTCCCAATGCCTTCTTTCGCGGCCCTGACCATGTCTTCGGTCACCTCGACTTCCTGAAAAGCCTCACTGATCGCGCCGCTGGCATCCGTAACCTGGAGCGTCACTTTTATAAGGCCCGACTCTACATATTCGTAAGCGGGAGCCAATTGCTGTTGCTGAGTATTTTGCCGAATAAAATTTTCTTCGTTCGTATCACCGAAATTCCACTGATAGCGGAGCGTCTTGTCCGCCAGCGCCTCCGCGGCGACAGACTGATTTTCGAAAACCATTTTTCCGCCTTCCGCATGAAACGTGAAGGCGGCAACGGTTTTGGATTGCTCTTTAACGCTCATTTCGATTTTACGTTCGCCGCTATTGCCTCCTTTGTCTGTAATTTTCACCTTCACGGTTTCAGTGCCGGACTGGTCAAAAATATATTCGGCCACAGCAGAACCTTCGATTTCCCTGTCCACGGTTCCGTCGCCATTAAAATCCCAATCGAACGTGTAGTTCCGGACGTCCTGCCGAAGGCCGACCACCTGAAATTCCACCGGATCGCCCACGCGCACGAAAGAACGATTGGCTTCGATATGAATCTCGGACGGCTGTTTTGAAGCTGCCACTGGATTTCCAAATACCAACGCGCGCTGTACGCGACTCCCCTTCCCTCCGGGGCCGACTACAATCAGCTGAGCGATGATCTGATGATCGGTCTTTTTATAAGTTGTGTGCCAAATATCTCCGGTTTTGAAAGAAGGATCATTTAAATTATCGATGTCATTGCCCGCATTTCCGTCTCCATCGCTATCCACAAAAATATCCTTATCGATGCGATATTCCAGAATATTGCCTGTTGAATTGCGCGCGTAAAAAGAAGCATCCGCCTCGTCGCCTGATAATGTCACGACCTGAGTTCGCGCGTCAGACGCGGGTGACACATCGAGTGTCGCGACCGGGTCTCCGGTTCGGACCGGTTCAGGATCGAACGTGATTTCGACCTGCTGGGTCGCCTTTTTGCCGTCTTTATCCACGAGCGTCGCTTCCGCTGCAACTTTTGGGGTTCCTTCATTCTTATAGGTTGCCGTCCATGACTTTCCTGTGAGATAGGAAGTATCTCCGGAATTGTCAATGTCATCGGTTGCAATACCATTACCATCGCTGTCTTTATAAATATTCTGATCGATCCGGTATTCCAGAATGGTTCCGGTCGATTGCTGTAAATCAAACGCTACCTTTCCCTCATTGCCGACAAGATGGATACGTCCATCCGGATCTTTTTGAGGAAGAACGGTTAAAGCCGCTCTGAACCCCATGGCACCTAAATTTCCCGCGCCCTGAGAGCTTCCCTGAACACCTCCCGGCCCATACACGCCGCCCTCGGTATTCTTTTGGGCATAAGTGTCTCCGCTCAAAATTGAAATTTTGGTTGTGCGGGTTTGATTGTTCTGATCCGTGATACTGAGTGTGGCGGCGTATTCACCTTGTTCGCTAAAGGTGTAATGCAATTCCCGCTGGTTTTGAGCGGCCAGGATTTTGTTATCCTTTGTCACCACCCATTTATAATTCAGCATAGCGCCAATCTCATCCGCGGCGAGTGTCACTTCCTGACCGATTTGTACTTCCATTTTTCCGCTGGCATTCGCACCTTTGGGCGCCATTGCGATGAACATCAGGATCCCGATGATGAAAAGGGCTTTTTTAAACATAATCAGCGAACCGTTAATTCGATGTTCTCTGTCAAATCTCCATAAATCGTTTTCGTGGCACGCACCTGAATTCTCACCTTGCCCTTATCGGATGCGGTAAAAATCGCGATCGCCTTGGAATCGCTGGCTTTGGCCGGGCTGGGGGAAATGACGCCCCCGCCTTCCACGACTTCAAAAAAGACATCTCCGGTATAAGGCTCATTATTAGCATTCATAACCGTCGCTACCAGTTCAGCCGTACCGTTATTTACTAATTCTTTAGGCGTGATTGCGATATCCAAAGCGGTGAGCGGCTGATTCCCTGATTTAACGCCGAGCGATTTGGCAGTGCTTTGTTTTCGTTCCACTTCGCTCTGCGCTAAATTAATATCCCGAACCACCACTCCTTCCTGCCCTTGTGAATCTTTCACTTTTAAGCGAACGCGATAGATTATTTTTTCAGAATAAACGTGCTTCGCGACCTTGTCCGTCGCTTCTATGTCATTATCGGGAGCGCCATTGCCATCCGCATCCTGTTTCGTATCAAAATCCCATTCGTAACGCAAGGTTTTGTCCGCGAGGCTATCATCGTAACGTGAGGTGCCCGCGTCAAAAGAAACTTCGGTGCCGTTGATTTGATAGGTGAACGCGGCTTGCGGAAGTTTTTGCGTGGGCTCCACAAAAACGGGATGCGTGACACTACTGGAGAGACCGCGATGGGTCACTTTTAAGCGAATTTGATATTCGCCAGGCGTGTTGTATTTTCGATTGATTTGAGGTCCCGAGGACACGTCGTCAAACGTTCCGTCCCCATCAAAATCCCATTTATAGTCTCCAGTGGCCAGAGCATCGCCCTGAGGGTCGTAAGACGTCGATACCAGAGAGACTGAATCCCCTACTTTGATGGTTGTTTTATCCAGTCTAAAATCAGCGATTGGAGAAAGATTGGGACCGTTTTTGATTTTCAGGATACTCAGATCGCCAAATCGCTCTTCGCTGCTATAGACGCCATTATCGTTGTCGACCATCTCGAGAACAAAATGATAATTCTCAACGACATCCGGCTCTCCGGAGGCTGTGACCACCATCTCGGTCATGCCGGCGCTCGTATTATGCAATCCTAATTTTTCTTCCGATCTTCCTTCGCGGTAATACCACCAACGGTATTTCTTAATGGTTCCATCGGGATCCCGCGGAAGCACTGCGCGCAATTGAACTTTAGCAGGGGTCAGCAGCTCATCTTCGCCTTCACGCGAAGCCTGTACCGCAAAATCGGTCAGCTGTGGCAATTGATTGACGATCCTGAGATAAGCCACGTCCTCCGGACTGACCGCTCCCTTCACCTGATCTTTCACGACCAGGCGAACCGCGGTGCATTCATTGCCGATATTCAAATCATTATAACGATGGCTTAATTCCTTCCGGCCGCTCTTTTCACCGTCCCCCAATTCCCAATCGTATAATAATAGGTGTCCGGAACCATCGGTATTGATCGAATCCTGTCCTGTCAATCGAACGGTATCCGACCGATGGATCTCCGCGCCCGGCTTTCCGGAACCGCAAAGATCCGGCGTAAGCTCTATCTGACGATCGTTGACTGTATAATCGATCCTGGCCATGGGCGCGTCGCCTTCGCCGATGAACACCTTCAGCGAAGCCTTATTGTCATTATTGTCTTTGTCGAAAAAATTCGCGACGACCGTATACTTTCCTTTCTTCTTATAAGTATGAGTGAGGGTCGTGGCTTCTGAATTCCCTGTTTCTTCGTCCCCAAAATCCCACGCGTATCCTACGGCAGTGTCGCTTTTTGCCGTGAAGGTGAGCTCTTCGCCCACACGAGCGACCCGATGGTTCACGTCGATGTCTGCCGAGAGTATAGAAGCAATGGGTATTGTCTTTTGGCTGATCCCCATTCCTCCAAATTCGTCTTTGACCTGCAATTTAGCTTTGAATTCTCCCGTCTTTTTATATTCAAATTGGGTGGTTGGCTCGGCTGAATCGATCACCTCGTACACGCCATCCCCGTTAAAATCCCATGAATAAGTGAGCGTATCCCCTTCATCCAAATCGTAGCTATTCGTTGCATTCAATTGGACACGATTCGGATGATTCGACTGAGGAACAGACCAATCAAACGCTGCCACGGGCGCGCGGGAATTCACTTTCAATGTCTTGATGATTTTATCCTGTTTTTTATTAGTGTCAATCACGGAAAGCACCCCTTGATAATTGCCCGGTCTCAGGAAGCGGTATTTGAACTGTTTTTGGTCGCTTTCTTTGACCACCCGCTGTTTACTGTCATAGATCACCCAATTGAATTTATCGATCACGGCTTCATCCGAATGGGAATCGACGCCTTCAAAATGGAATTCCGTGTTTACGTCCCCTTCTTCGGGCGTGACTGAAATTTCAGCCGCGACACTTCGCACGGCCACTTTAACCAGGAGACTGTCCTTTTCCCTCTGATTGTCCGTGGCAACCAGCTGCACGTTGTATTCTCCCGCTTTTTGAAAACTGTGAACCACGGAAACAGGCGTGGAACGCACTTCGTTTGTTCCGTCTCCGAAAAACCATTCATATTTTTCGATCACACGACCCAGCGCGGGCGCGGATTCGGAAGGATCAAAGGATAGGCCTGCCTGACCGTCCTGAAGCGTGACATGATAGGCGTCCGTCACCTTTTTCCCATTGATCCGCATACGAACCTGAGTGGCGGCAGGCCGCGCGACCACGCGCACAAAGGCGACGCCGTCGGCCGCGGTCTTAAATCCCTCCTTATCCGTATTGGAAGTGGAGGCCCGTAATTTGATTGAATAAGTATTCGGGTCTTTAAAAGTGTAAACCACTACCGGATCCGATCCCAGACTTACTTCACTGCCTTTGCTATCCAAAAAGGTCCACTTGTATTGGCTAATCGTGCCGCCAGTCGGGTCCTTTGAATTGAGCCCATCCAGCGTTACGGTCAGCGGCACATTCCCCTCGGCCGGAACCGCCAGAATTTGCACTGACACTACCGGAAATTTTCGAATGGCTTCTCTGAGCGCTGAATATTTTTCATTGAATCGCCTGAACTTCAACGAACTGATGGGGTCTTGAGTCCACTCATCCAAAGCCGCGGAAGTCTCGTCGTATAATTTGATGGCAGCCGTCGATTCAGGCATGGTATCACGCAAGGCGGTCAGCTTTTCTTTTAAATCTTTTATCGTGGCCAATAAGTCTTCCAGCTTTTGGAGTGTCGCCTGAACCGCGGGATCTTGAGTATCTTTTATTAATTGATCGATGTTGTCGATCGCGTCCTTTATCGTCCCGGGCGTATTGGCGTTAATTCCCTTGAGAATCTCATTTATACTATCCCGGGTTTCCCTGGATAGATTCTTAAATTCGTTTTCAAGGTCTGTAACCCCCTGCAACATGCCCTGCATCTGTTTTTCCAGATCATCAAGCTGCTGTTGAAACGCGGCCAACTGAGCTTCGCTTGCGGCACCGCCTCCGGTGGCCGTATCGTCTAAATTTCCATCCGGCGTCTGATCCGTGGAAGAACCCGTTCCTCCCGCGCCCGCGATGAAGCGGACCGCGGAAAAAGAAACGATGATCACCACAATTCCTATGGCCGCGTACGTCATCATCTTCCGGCCTTTAGTCACGTTTTCTTCATTGCCGCCGCTGAGAACCATCATCACGCCGCCCGCGATAAAAACGATGGTAGCGATCAATCCCAAAAATCCTGTGGCGTAATTGACGATGTAAACGACGGTTTCCGCGAGTGTTTTGGTCTGAACGATGTCCTGATTGAGTTTGACGTTGTCGCTCACCGGGATGCGAAGACCGCTGCCGCCTTGGGCCAATGAGGTATCGGTCGTGACTTCAGATAAGGCGTTTCTAGTAACCTGAGATGCGGTATCTGTCGTGACTTTGGCGGCCGCTATTCCACGTGGGATTGCCACGGAGATCGTTGCAGCCATCAAGACTGCTAATGTGAGAACAACAAGCCTATTTTTTCGAATCCATGAACAATTCATAATTTATGTTACTGATTGAGACTAGTCACGAGCTCACTCGTGAAGAAATTGACGATCGTGTATGAAGCTATGACTAAAATAATTCCAACGATTGACCAAACGAGAATGCGCTTGGCCTTCGTGAGCTGTTCCTCCACGCCGAAGTTGGTGACATAAAGAAAGCCTGCGTACACGAGACCCACGAACGCGATCAGCGCCAAATAGGGCAACGCGAAATTGATGTATTTAAAAACCAGTTCCGTGAGATTCTTTTCCTGGGCGATTCCGCTCCCTTTAAGATCGTCAAAAAGCCTTTTAATCCCTTGCTCTTGCGGTGTGATTTGATCCACATCACTGCCGAAGATTGGGGCAGCGCGCGCGACACTAAAACCACCCAATATCAAGCCGAGGAGCACTAAGCTTGTGACGATTTGTTGCTTAAGTTTTCGCATGCCTTAATTTTTTACATTTGACCATTGACAATTGACCTTTTGAATTTTAAGTCAAATGTCAGGTGTCAGATGTCAAATGTTCTTTAAAATATCTAAATATTATACCAAAAAAAGCTCTAAAAGACAATCGTCTAAGCTCTCAAATTGGGCAAAAACACGATTTTATATTGACAATAATGTTAGAAAATTACTTTATATTATAAACTAGGACTATTCAGCGTATTTCCCTGACTCCCCGCTTTTCAAAATTTATCCCCAAGTCTGTTCCTCTTGAACCCCCTTGTAGCCAGGGGGTTCAAACTCCTCCACGCTTTAGGGGGAAATAATGTGTCCCACGATGGTTGTACTGTCTCCCAATATCTTCCATCTAATTTCCCCCTAAGACCCCTAATGCCTTATTCAGCTGTATTTTTCTTTTGGTCAAAGCCACACCAAGCGAGAGTCCTAAAGATGGAATAAATAATACGCTGAACCGGCGGTGAGGCCGGGGCCCCCCGCCTAGGGCGGGGGACGGCCGCTTCCTGAAGATAAATAAAACAAAGACCGAGCGGTTTAGCTGTGACCTAGCCTTTGGCAGGCTCCACTCGGCTTTGTGCAATGACAAAGAGGGGTGGAAAAAGAAAAATAATGATGATATTGTTGCGACTCAAAAAGTTGGAAAGATGTAACAAATATAAATTCAACTTCTTGAACGCAGACGCGAAGTCAGGTATTTTTAAACAAGCGCGGGCCCGTAGCTCAGTCGCACTTTCGTTCCGCCTCGGCGGGGCTGAGTACGGGCAGCCTTTCGCATCGTCACTTCGTTCCTCACTCATGGGCCCGTAGCTCAGTGGTCAGAGCAGTCCCCTCATAAGGGATTGGTCCTTGGTTCAAGTCCAAGCGGGCCCACCAAAGAATTAATTCATCATTGAATTTATTTATGAGAAATGCAGCTACGTTAGGGGCGATCGCATTAGGCGCCCTGCTCAACACCTGTTCTCCAGGACACGCTAAGGGCAACGACGCCCAGCGTCAAGATCCGGATGCAGTTCAGGCCATGCCACGGGCGGCGTTGGAAAAGGAAACACAAATGCTCCGAGCTCAGGTTAAAACGCTTTTAGAAAGACTTGAAACCACTCAGGGCAAAAAGGTTTTAGAAGATGGCTGCCCAGTAGATTGCCGGGGTGACCGATGGTGCGGTAACGGCCTCACTGTAATAGAATAAACTTTATATTTATCTTGATTTTAATATAGTTATAAACTATACTATAAGTAGTTTTAAACTATATTTTATGATCACTCAAGTCTCTTTTGTTGCCGATAAAAACCTTAAAGATCAAGCTTTGGAGAAAGCTCGCCGCGAAGGAATCACACTGAAAGCATTTTTGGTTCAGGCAATGAAAGGCTATGTGGAAGGAAAAATCTCTTTAAGCCTTGATTTAGAGCCAAATCTAATGGAACTGCCGGTCGATGCGATTGATGCCGATCTGAAAAAACAAGCGTCTATGGCTAAAAAGTCACGAAAAACTGATTTGATCGATATTCAATGATTCCCTATGCCAAGAGTGCACTGTATTTTTGAACGAAAGGAAATTCTTCCCTATCTCATGGCCAGGGGGCTTCTTAATCAGTATAAAAAGGCAAAACAATTTTTACTCCATGGAAATTATCTGCAAATAAAATTCAAAGAAAGAAATCCGAAAGGAAGCGGCATCTGGTATTTTCGTATCAATAAGCAATTCCGAGCCCTGGGCGTGTTTAATGAAAATGGGCATCTGATTATCTTTAAAATCGATAATCATCAGAATTAAATCGGCAACCAAAAAATCACTTTCCTCTTTTTCGCGCTTGCATTACAATAGGGCGGTTCTTTATAAAGTCCTTCCATGTCTAACGAAACCATTGTCAGCTTCGATGCCGTGTCGTTCGAATACGAACACGACCATTCACTCCTCGATGAGGCGAGTTTTTCTGTGCGCCAGGGCAGCAAAATTACGATCATGGGCCAGAATGGCGCCGGAAAGAGCACGATCCTCAATATGATCAGCGGAAAATTTAAGGCGAAGCATGGATCGGTCAATGTGATTCCTAGCCTCACGATCGCCATGGCGCACCAGGTGATGCGCCCCGAAGATCGCGGATTGACGGTTCGCGCCTTCTTTGAGGGATGCTTCAAGGAAAAGGTGTACAACATCGATCCTAAAATCGACGCGGCGCTGGAGATCGTGAATCTTCACGCGCCGCACGATCGCATCGTGAGCTCGTTCTCGGGCGGCCAGCAGGCGCGTCTACTGCTTGCATCAGCGCTTATCCGGGAACCGGATCTTTTAATGCTCGACGAACCCACTAATAACCTCGATCCGGCGGGTATTGAGCATTTGATGGGGTTTATTCTGGGCTACGACAAGACATGCCTCGTGATCTCACACGACGCTGATTTTTTGAATACTTTTACCGACGGTGTTTTGTATCTCGACGTCCACACCCGCAAGGTGGAGCAGTACGTCGGCAACTACTTTGACGTTGTGGAAGAGATCGCGGCCCGTATTGAAAAAGAAAATATGAAAAACGCCCAACTGGCCAAAGAGATTCAGGAAAATAAGGACAAGGCTAATGTCTTCGCGCATAAAGGCGGCAAACTGCGCCTCGTGGCCAAGCGCATGCGCGAGAAAGTGGAGGAATACGAGGAAAACAAGGTTGAAGTGCGTCGCGAGGACAAAACGATCCGCCCTTTCACGATTCCTATGCAGGATGATGTGATCGGCGAAATTCTTCGCATCACTTCGGTCTCCGTGATCCGCGATCATAAGTCGTCTACGCGCAAGGTGAATGTCTCACTCAAACGAAACCAACATTTGCTTCTGACAGGCCCCAATGGCATTGGCAAAACCACGCTTCTTGAATCGATCGCGAATGGGACTGCCAAGGGTATGACTATGGCGAAAGATATTATTCTGGGCTATTATCGCCAGGATTTTTCGACCCTCAACTTTGAAGAAACGGTGTATCAATCGCTCGTGAACGCGTTCAAGTCTTACACCTCTCCCGAGAAGTCGTTTGAAGAATACATCCGCTCGGTCGCCTCCAGCTTTTTGATCACCAAACATGAGATTTTCCGCAAGATCGGCAGCCTGTCCGAAGGACAAAAAGGCCTCGTCTCCTTTGCCAGGCTCGTACTTCAAAAACCAGGGCTTTTGATTCTGGACGAGCCCACGAACCACATCAACTTCCGCCATATTCCCGTGATCTCGGAAGCACTCGACGCGTACGAAGGCGCAATGATCCTCGTGTCGCACGTTCCCGAGTTCGTCGCCAAAATCCGCATTGATGAAACGCTGGATTTGGGGAAATAAAAAGAATTGCACTAACGTTGTAAGTGCGCTATACTATTTATGTGAGTGATCGTACTTTTATAAGTTCTAATAATTATGACCACATTAACTATACGCATTGATGAAAGCCTGAAAAATAAAGCCGCAGAAGAGGCTGATAAACTAGGTATTCCTCTGACTCTGATCATAAAAAATGCCTTACAAAATTTCATCAAGGCCCCCCGAATCGTTATCTGAGAACCAGAAGCGATGGTGGTCACTCCAGCTATTCAGAAAAAAATGGATAAAATCGGGAATCTATTGAATAAATAAAGAAAAAGAGGCATGAAACTGATTATAACGAAGTGTATTCAAAAAATTGAGCTGGAGCCGCTAGAAAGAACTTTTTTGCTAGAAACGATCAAGATGGAAAGCAGCTTGTGTATATTTTTTGAGGTGATAAAATTAAATTATGAAACAGACAATTTCAGGACAATTTAGAAAAAAGAGAGAGGATACTTTAATTGGAAATCTTGAAAAAACCTATAAAGTAGATTTTGGAGTAAGGGCAGATATGCAGTTGGGGAATTATCTTAAGGAGAAAGGGTTACCTTCACTTGCAAAGGCGTTAAATAAAGTAAGAGGAAAATAATGGAATTAGGGGCATTCAAACAAAATTTAGATTGGAATATACGCCAAATAGCTATTCAATTTTCTCAGGCAGAAAAAGTAAATGGGCGTGCAAGAAGCGGTTTTTATAAAGCAGCTGTTATTTCAGCTGCATCAGTTGTTGAAGCATTGGCCTTTAAGCTTTTGGAAACAAATGAAAAGCTAGAAATGCCTTTGGGGGATTGGCTATGCAAAGATTCTAATTTTTTGCCTTTAAAATATATTACTAATGATGGTGCTAGGCTGAGCATATGTAAACGTACACAGGAGAGATTTAAACTCACAAAAAATACTGATTTTAAGAAAGTTAATGAAGTTTGTTACAAATTAAAACTTTTTTCGCAACAATTTTTTAAAAAAATTGAAAAAATTAGAAGGTTAAGAAACAAAATTCATATTCAGGGATTAAATATCGCCGATAGAAGCTATACAAAAAGAGAGCTTGAATTTATATCTTCTGTGATGGCTCAATTATTAGATAAATTGAGGTTAAGATCTTAATGAAAACGATCGCGATCATCGGCGGCGGAGCCGCGGGATTGATGGCCGCCGTGGCGGCCAAAGAAAATACTCCGGATTGCCGCGTTATTCTGTTTGAAAAAAACGCTTCGCTAGGCGTTAAAGTGGCGATGAGCGGCGGCGGACGATGCAATGTGACGACCGGCATTTTTGACGTATGCGAGCTGCTCAAAAACTATCCGCGCGGGGCAAAGTTTCTGATGACCGCGATGCACCGCTTTCCGCCGGAAAAAGCGGCGGAATGGTTTGAAGCTCATGGCGTGCCGCTTAAGACGGAAAAAGACTTTCGGCTTTTTCCCCGGTCGGACAATGGAAAAGACGTAGTGGCGGCACTGGTCGGAGAGCTGCGCGCAAAAGGAGTTGAGATCCGTTGCGGCTTTTCCGTGGAACAAATTTTAAAAAAAGGGGCTCGATTTAAAATTATTCTCAAAGAAGGCCACGAAGAGAACGCGGATGCCGTGATTCTGACAACCGGCGGCAACGCCTACGCTCAGACCGGTTCCGCAGGCGATGGGTATGCTTTCGCTCAGGCCTTCGGCCACACGATCACGCCACTCCGCCCTTCGCTCAGCGCGTGGGTCATACGTGAGTCATGGATCAAAAATTTAGCCGGAGTTTCGTTCAAAAAAGCCGCGCTCACGCTCAAAACTCCGGGGGGTAACTCCTATCAGCGCACCGGGGCGCTTCTCTTCACGCATCGCGGCGTGAGCGGACCCGCTGTTTTCGCGCTTTCAAGCCTGGCGGCTTATGAGCCGATTACAATCGAAGAACCTTTCAATCTTTTAATCGATTTTTTTCCTGAAGAAAGCGCGGAAGAGATGAACAAAAAATGTATTCAATTGATGCAACAAAATCCTCAAAAAAAGATTGAAAACTTTTTGGACATGCTTTTTCCAAAGTCGCTGTGCAGAGTACTGACAGAACTCTCTAAAATTCCGGCGACTACGATCGCCGGGAATATCACGAAGAGTCAACGCGCGTTATTGGTGCGGCTTTTCAAAGCGTTTCCAGTCACTGCGATCGGTTACGCCGCCGGCGAAGAGTTCGTGACCGCAGGAGGCGTGGATCTTAGTGAAGTTGAAACGCGCACCATGGAATCAAAAAAATGCCCTGGCCTGTACTTCGCCGGAGAACTTCTCGATGTCGATGGCTTTACAGGAGGCTTCAATCTTCAAGCCTCCTGGGTCACGGGGGCGCTGGCGGGCTATTCCGCCTCCACAATAATCTTCAATGCCACGCTGATATCGGGAGAAAGGCGCACCGTAACCTCGTGAGCTCCGAGATCCTTGATGTGTTCCTCCATGACAAGCATCTCTTTGGTGAGTTCGACTTTGCATTGCTCTTTGACGGCATCGATCAGGTCTTTTTCACTCACGGAACCGAATAATTTTTTGCCTTCGGTCTTGCGCCTGAACGTGAGCGAGGCCCCTTTTAGTTTATCTTTAATTTCCTGCAAATTTTTGAGGGCTTCTTCGACCTTAACCACGCGCTTTTTCCGGCGCTCCTCAGCCTGACGAACAAGCGAAGGACTCGCGACTGCCGCCTTTTTATTGGGAATTAAAAAATTCAATCCGAACCCTTCTTTAACAGTAACTACATCGTCTTTAAGCCCCAACTTAGGAACATTTTGGAGAAGAACTACTCGCATCTTAAAAATTTTATGAAGTAAATTTTTTACATTTGACGCCTGACACCTGACATTTGACTTAAATACAAAGTCAATTGTCAAAGGTCAACGGTCAAATGTTAGAATTGTTTGATAATCCATTGCAGGAACGTGAATAAATTCGTTCCCGGCTTCAGCGTTCGATCCAGATTCGCATACCATGTATGGATCTCGGCGAAACGGTCGCTTGTTGTGGCCCAATTAGTCAGCGTTACGTTCTGCACCTTCGCTGACAGGGCAAAGGAGTGCGTGGGGCTATAAAGGAAGACGGCAGGAGCCTCTTCGCTTAAAATGGTTTGAATTTGCCTGAGCGTTTCCTGACGGCTTTGTTTATCGTACTCAAATCTGGCTTTTTCCAAAAGGCTGTCGACAATAAAATTTTTAAACTGGGATAAATTATAGCCGCCTTGTTTGGCTTGACTACTATGCCAGTACGGATAAGCGTCGAGATTATATCCCAAGTTTTGTCCGAAAATCAATAAATCGTATTGGCGCGCGGAGACGCGATTTTGAAATGTTTCACTGTCCAACACTTCGACTTTGACGTCGACGCCGATTTTCCACCATTGATTTTTCAAAATTTCCGCGACCTCGGCATACGCGGCGGGAGTTTGGCTCGTGATCAAATTGAGCTGAAGCGGCTTTCCCGTTTTATTTTGACGGATGGGAAGCGTGGCTGTCTTTTCCGCGTCTGTCGGCGCCACGACCTCCTCCTTTTTCGGAGCGACCTCCGGAGAGGCGACTGTGATTTTGATTGAATCGATCTTCTTTTTGTCTCCTTTTTTATCTACAGCGAATACTTCGTAAATATTAGCGCCCAGGACGAGACTTTGGAATTCAGCGCTGGCCACGTAACTCCATGATTCCTGATCCGGCTTGAATTTCCTAAGCTCGTAATCATTGACAATGATTTTTTGTGTCCCCCCGGGGTTCGTTCCACCAATCACGACTTTAGAATCCGTGGTTTCAAAATCCTTCCCCCCATTGGGCTGACTGATGAACGTCACGGGAGTGGTTGCGCTAGGAGGTTCAGTAAGAGTGATTTTTGGAGTGATTTTTATCTCTTGCGCTTTAACAGCAACCTCTTTATTCGGAATTTGCCATCCCGCCTCAAAAAGCGCGCCATTCGCCCGCTTGGGACTGTATTGATGGATCCAATTTCCCTGATCCATTTCGAGAAGCGGCGTGTCAATGATCTGTGTTTCATGCAGCGCCTCTATGAGACTTTTTTTGTCTGTGCCCAATTGGAGAGCGAGCCGCACTTTCCGCTCTTTTAAGACTGGAGACTCTGTATTCATGAAAGCCGCCACATATTGAGGAAGGTTGTAGCGCTGTATGACGAGCTTCCCTTTATTTAAAACGCCCGGAATGAATTCCGATGGCACGTTCCGGATCGCGGAAAGCGTCCCCTGTTTTTTAAGCAAGGAAGGAAAGTCAGAAAAAATATCGAGCAGCAGCGTTTTGATGTGCGGCGCTTCTCCATAATATTGAGGATAAGCCTCAAGACTCACTTCCGTGTATCCTTCCACAGGCGTAATGCTCACGATTTGATATCGCCCTGAGCCGATGGGAAATTGATTAAAGTCAGATTGAGGAAGATTCTTAAAAGGAACCGCCCCCAAGATATGTTGAGGGAGAATTCCCGTCATGGTTTTTACCAGAAAAAATGAATCGGGCTGATTGAGAGTGAATTTGACTGTTTGATCATCCGAGGCGCTGATCGTGACGCCGCTTAAATCGACATAGCCCAAGATCGCCCCATTGAACTCGGGATTTTTAATAATATCGTTGTACGTAAAAAGCACATCTTTGGATGTCACCGGGGTTCCATCGTGCCAGACAGCTCCTTTTTTAAGAGAAAACGTATATTCTTTTTTATCTTTCGAAACGCTCACATCAGCCAAATCCGGAACTACCTCTTTGGTCGCAGGATCGTATCGTGCTAATCCGGAGAAAACGAGCCGGACAATATCGTATGAAATTGAACCCCATGGCGCGTATAAGGGATTGATGGCGCTTAATTTCCCTACCATTCCTTCCGTGTAAATCCCCCCTTCTTTAGGCGTCACGAGCGAATTGGCCTCGATAAACGCGAAACTTATTTGAGTTCCGGTTATGATCAAAGCAACTCCCAGGAAGGCGACGATCATTTTTTCCCATGGAGTCAGGATGCTCCACAATTTTCGCATGGCAATCTTTTAGACCAAGACAAACGCGAACGAATTGGCCAAAAACAGGAACACGGTGACGATGGTGGCCCATTCGATTACCCGTTCCGCGCCACGGCGCGTGGATTTAAACCCTTCCCCGCCGCCGAATGCCGCACCCAAACCGCCATCCTTATTCTGGATTAAAATCAAAAAAATAAGAATGATGGAAATCGCAACCTGAGACATGATGAGAATCTTACTCATAATTCCGAACGCATTTAAAGACTAAAGCGGGAAAAAGATAACACAATCCGAGGCAATTTCCAAATTCCAATTTCTAATTTCCAATGAATTTTCACAATTTCTAAATTTTAAATCATTGGACATTAAATTTTTTGTTGTGGAATTAGACATTAGAAATTAGACATTTATGTTATAATGACCCCCCTCCCCCAACCCATGCGCGAACTTTTTATCAAACTCAGGAACGGGGTGCTCGATTTTTTGTTTCCGCCGCGGTGCGTGCATTGCCGCGCCGAAGGGGCGTTTTTGTGTTTGCCCTGTTTGCGCGGCCTGAAAGTGAGTCCCTCCCTACTTCATCATCCCCCCGCGCCTACGGCTCTGAGCGGCCTGATGTATGTGTTTAAATACAGGGCGAACCCCGCGCTCAAAGCCGCAATTTATCAATTTAAATACCGTTTTAACACGGAAATGGCAACGCTTTTTGCCGCGTTACTCCTCAAAAAAATAACCCGATCCTCCTTTTTCACGTCGTCGTCACCGATTCTTATTCCGGTTCCCCTGCATCGAAGGCGACTCGCGTGGCGCGGATTCAATCAGGCCGAAGCGCTGTCCTGCGCGCTGCAACGTCTGGCCGGGATTCCTGTGATCCATGGACTTCAGCGCGTTAAGGCCACGGAACAACAAGCGATGTTATCGCGATCTCAGCGCCTCAAGAACCTAAAAAATAGTTTCATCGTGCTTCCTGCGCTTCTTTCCCTGTCCCGCGACACTTCTTTATTTTTAGTAGATGATGTGTATACCACCGGCACAACTCTGAATGAATGCGCACGGGCGCTCAGGAAAACCGGTTTTAAAAATGTTCATGGATTGGTGATTGCAAAAACGTAGCGACACCCGTTACAATAGTCTCATGCGAAAATTAATCGCGATCATCAGCGCTGTTGTTCTGGCTTTGGCTTTGGCCGGTATTTTTTTTCTTCTCCGGAGCCGAATTTTTAAAGAACCGACTCCTTCCGCGCCACCCCTTATCCAGGAAACTCCTCCGGTAGAAAACCTGACTTATGAAGAATACTTAAACAAAGGAGCCTATTATTTTGAAAATGGGTTTTACACCTATGCGGCGAATGAGTATGTGCGCGCCACCAAGCTCGAGCCTAAACGGATAGAGGCCTATCTTAAACTGATGCGCGCTGATCTCGAATTGGGCTCTTTTGACGCGGTCAAAAGCAATGGAGACACGGCCCTTTCATTGGATCCGTCCAATGTGGAAGCTCGTACCCTGATGGCGATCAGCCTCATTAAACAAAATGATTTTGAGGAGGCCCGTACCGCTTTCGCGGCGTTTAGCGATGCCGAGGCAAACGCCACGGTGCGGTATTATCGTATTTTGCTGGATATTCTTAATGACAGCAAGTCGGGTGAATCTTCGCTTAAACAACTCCGTGGTACCGGCGCTGATTCCGCGCTCAATCAAAAAATCGATAAACTGCTGATCGGGTATACCGAGTTCAACTCAGCCCAAGCGGCCGAACCGGTCTACCTGGATGAGCTGATGGCCCGTGGCTTCAGTCAGACAGGCGAATATGAGATGGCGATTCAAAAAGTGAAAGCCGTGCTAAAATCACGCCTTAATCTCCGCGATGCCTGGATTATCCTCGGTTATTCTTACCTCAATTTGGGGAAATATACCTTCGCCCTGACCGCCTTCCAAAAGGCCTATGAACTGGATTCCACCTGGCCAACGACCCAGTATTTTTTGGGAACTACCTTTCAAGAACTTAATAAACCGGAGGACGCGATTGTTTATTACCAATACGCGATCAACAATGGATTTGAGCCCATGGCCCTTGCGAAGCGCGATCTGGCGGATCTCTATTTTAAAATTCAAAAATATCCGGAGGCGGTGAAGCTTTATCAGGATGCGATCATCCTCAATCAGCAGGATGTGAACGCGTTTGTGCGCCCGGTCTGGCTTTATATCGATTTTTTGAATAACCCCAAAGAAGCCAATAAATTGGCGCTTTTAGCGCTACAGCTTTTTCCCAATGAAGCGCTGAGCTATAACTTATTGGGTTGGAGCGAGGCGGCTTTGGGCAACTCTATAGCCGCGGAAACACACCTTAAAAAAGCCTTAGAATTAAATCCGAAAATGGCGGCCGCGTATTTTAATTTGGGTAAAATATACGAAGGAAATAAGCGCGTCCCTGAAGCCATTGAGATGTATCAGAAAGCCTATCAAAACGATTCGGGCGGCTCTTTCGGCACGTTGGCCGCGGAACGGTACAATATTTTATTACAAAATTAATTATTACAAGATTACAAAATTCAAATTGGATTCCTTGTCCTAATCTTGTAATCTTGAATAAATAATCTTGTAATTATTTTTAATAATGAAAGCACTTAATAGAAATATTTTAGTCTCCCTTTTCGGACTTATTCTGGTGAGCCAGATCGCGTTCGCGTTGTATGCGCCGACCTACACGCGTGATCAATACTCGGCCGAACTTTTCGCCACGATCGGTATCCGATATGACGGCACGGATTTACATAAGCTGAATGAAGGCGCGCATTATTTTGGCCAAACGATTATCGGATGGACTAAATTCCCGAGTTTTATGTCGGAAGCGATTCGTTTTGCTGAACTTCCCGAGGGTTCAACTGTGAGCGCGCATATGCAGGAGCGGCAGAATATTGTTTTTCAAATGGATGCTCCTGTTGTAATAACGCCTGAAAATGTCCAAAAAATTGAGCAATTTATCAATAATAAATTAGCGGCTTACAATAAAGTGGCGAATGTTCACATTGAGCTCGAAAACGTGGATTCGGAGATTGTAAACGGACACCGGAGTTATATGAGCGGCGCTGCGATTTTCCTGACTCTCGCCCTTGTGGCCGGCGGAGGGTTGTGGAGCTTTTTTAGGCGCGCCTAATTTTATATGGATGCTCCGAAAGTCCAGATGGAAGTTTACTGCATTTATCTTCGAGAGATCACTGCGGATCCAACTGCGGAATGATTACGGCAACCGACGGAACCATTGCCGGCCAATGCGGCGACTGCCCCTTGCCGACTACCGCCACTTCCAGAAATACTTCATGGCGCTCGCTATGTGGATCCAGAAGGTTTTTTTGCCGAGGGAGGAGAGGATGTCGTTGCCGCTGAGACGCTCTTCTTTGTGGTGCGTCGCTTTGGCGACAGGAAGATAAATCACACGCCAATTTTTCATCCACATACGGCGGCAAAGGTCGGTGTCCTCGAAAAATAAAAAGAAACGCGGGTCAAAAGAGCCCACTTCATCGAGAGCCTTGCGCCGAACGAGCAGACAGGCACCCACAAGCCAATCCACCTCGTCGGTTTCGTTGGGATCTTTATCCAGCATCAGATATTCGCGTACCTGGTTCTCAAAAAAATGCTTTTTGCCCAAGGTGATGGATCGCTTGATAATAAGATCCGTGGGGATTGGAAACGCCCGATAGGAATTTTGGACGATACCATTGGGATAAATAAGCTGAGGCCCCACGATTCCGACATCGCGATGAGTGTCCATGTAGCGGATCATGGTCTCGATCGCGCCTTCGCGCACTTCGACATCCGGATTCATGATCAGGACATATTCGCCCGCGGACTGTCGGATTCCTAATTCGTTCCCCTGGCCAAAGCCAATATTTTTGGCTGATTCGATGAACTGAATGCCGAATTTACTCCATTTTTCTTTGAGCGGTTGCCATTCGGGACTGCGGGAATTGTTATCCACCACAATCACTTCGCCGTCGAACTGATCCTTGACCCGCGTCGTGATCGCTCTGAGGCATTGATCGGTCATTTTTTCAGACCGGTAATTCAGGATTATGATGGAAAACTTTAAGCCATCCATTGTTCGATTGCTTTAGGGGCTACACGACGTTTGAGAGCGGCGCGGCGAACTTCGATCTGCGGCATGAGGGCGCGGAGTTCGGCGCGCTTTTTTAAAAGATAACGCTCGAAGCAGAAAATGTAAATATAAGTTTTGAATTGATACCATGCGGTGGCTAAACGGACGCGCCACGAAAAGCCGCTGTAATTCTTGCGAAGCATGATCTCGTGATTGAGATAAGACCATTCTTTGACCCGTTGAGAATGCGATTTGCGATTTGCGATTAGAGAAAAAATGCCTCCGCCTTCCAAATTCGCTGTGGTGCGATCGTGATAAGCCACGGCTTTGGGCGTATATACCGCTTTCCAACCGGCCCACCGCAGGCGATACGCGAGATCGATATCTTCTTTGTACATGAAAAATAATTCGTCGAAATATCCAACATCCTTCAACGCCTCCATGCGCGCCAAAAATGCCGCGCCGGAAGAGCCGAAAATCTCGCGCGCGGTGTCGTATTGACCCGTGTCCTCGCTCCCCTGCCCTTCGTCCTCGAACCGATGCGACCGGAAGTATTTGAGGCCGACCGTGTCGATCTGCGTTGTCTTCCCCTGGTTCGGACCGCCAAAATCCCAGCGTAATAACTTGCCCGTGGCCACGGCGATTTCGGGATCCTTCTGAACCGCCTCGACGAGCCAGCGGATGAAATCCGGCTCAAAGCGCATGTCCACGTTCAGACACGCGTAGAACTCCCCCGTTGCTTTGCGGATGAGTGCGTTGTGCCCCGCGCCGAAGCCGATGTTGGGGCCTTTTTTGATCGCGATTTCGGGGTGGTTCGCCTTCACCCACTCGTAGTCGCCGCCCTCGCCGCTTGCGTTGTCGCGGAGCGTGATTTCGAGGTTCGGATAATCCTGCGCCCTGAGCGTGCTCAAACAATCCGGCAGATATTTCCGGCTGTGATACAGCAAAATCCCGATGGTGACTTTGGGGGCGGAATTCATAATCATCAATCCGTATTCTTTTTGTCGGCTTTTTTGGCCTCTTCTATGATTTTTAAAATGATATCATCTAAATACCCATCTTCATTGACTAGTCTCATCTTTCCATTCTCATTAATATAATAATCCACCGTGCCAAGATATTTATCTCTTTCCGAATTCTTTAAATCTGATAAAAAGGAGCTCTTTTTGGCTGTGTATTGTTCGGATTTAATCCATTGGATCAGCGTCTGCAACTGATCCGGAGATAATGACACCGCAGCCGTAGGAAAAATTCCAAGACCGGAAGACCCAAACGGGGAAAGGGACGCGGAACCGTCTCTCTTAATCGTGACGCTCAAATCCCACTCTCCTGTGCGTCTATAAAATAATAAGTCCGAGGCGTCCATTGGCCGTGATGAAAATTCGGGAAATGGAATCGCGACGGCTGCGGCCGCCAGAATTCCAAAAAGGATTAGGATCACTTTGACTGATTTTTTCATGGGAATAAGAATTGGGATTGATGCTGAAAGGAATATAGCTCAAAAATCTCCCCTCGTCACTCATGCCGGCTTGGCGTTAACATTGGATACGTTCATTCATATCCCCCATCACTAGTGGACGGTTAAGGATGGCTTCATAATAAGGATAATTGGCATGCGCTGTTCATATCCTGTAATGGATTTTCAGAAAACAGCTTATCTAAGCCCATTTTATCAACAACGGAGATACTCAGAATTTGTAGGATTT
>JACRIE010000064.1 GCA_016220165.1 Candidatus Peregrinibacteria bacterium | reverse complement strand
GGGATAATGAACTGAATAAATATTCGCTCATTATCCCAGACATCTCAATTGAAATCGAAAAATATTGTTACATCAACTTTTACCCTTGTTTAAAATGAAAAATTAACTTTTAATTCGGGCTTAACCGTCCACTAGTGATCCGTCATCTATATTTTATGAAAAACGCACCTGCATTATTTGCTGCTGCCTTATTGGCGGCCTGTGCCACTGTTGCACCCAAACCTGAACCCAGTCAGGAGGATCGCATAGCAGAGGCTAGACGGCAGTGTCTCGAGTCCCTTGATGACGTGAAACGCGATGGAAATACATACGCACAATCCCTTGCAGAGCGATACGGAGCATGGAGGAGAGATAGAAGTAACGAACGATCACCCGATGGAGCAGAATGTGATTCTTTGAAAGGGGCATTGGCTCGATCAGCGCATACTCTTCATAAGGCGGATGAACAATGCGCACCTCTTTTATCCGGAGACTATTCCGGAGAGCATAGGGCAGTAGTAAGACAAGCCAGAAGGGCAACATTTGGATTATTGACGTTGGCATGATTCAATGGATAGAGTGGGGTGTTATGCTGGCGAGTTAGCAGGGCTGCCTACCGCAGACAAATTTACAGGCACGCCTGAGTTTAGGGACGGTTTGCCCAGAGTAGATCCGCCAGCCAAGTAAATCAGTTTTTAAATTTATAAAAATATTTTTAACTCGAATTTTATGTCCTCCCTACAATCATTAGCCGCAGCCGCAGCCTTAGCCGTCTCCGGTTGTGCTTTATTGCAGCCATCACCAACCGCCTCTGGAAAAGCGGAAGCCCCGGTGGCAATGGACGCAAGAGGGCGATGTCTCGCAGTTCTTGGGCGAGTTGATCAAAAAACTGAAGAAATGCGAAACCATCTGGCATTTTGTCTACAGGATCCAACGAAATGCGCATCGCAATACGACTATGATGGTGATGAATGGCGGAGGAAAACTGACTGTGATCGGACGGTAAACGAGGGAAAAAGACCGCACGATCTTGCTCCTGAAGTCAGTTTGGAGTGTGATGATCCGGACGTGGCAGGGGATACGGCATTGCAGACGCAAAGGAAAGCTGCTTTGGCAAGAGCCGCTCATGTCGCCGGACAACGATTAAGATACGACTTAGAAAAGCGTGGATGTCCTCCGCTTCCTGATCAGTCGGATGCTTCAGCCAAGCAATAAGCCCCCGCTACTTCTTGAAGTGCGCCGCGGCCACGCCATTGATCACCACCACGAGCACGAAAAAGGTGAGGAGATTTTGTGACATCACAAGGATTTTAGGGAGCGTATACAGCGGAAAAATATCATCGTAGCCCACGGTGGAGAACGTGATGACGCTGAAATAAAGACTGTCGATGGCAGAGAGCACATGAGAAAAACTGCCGGGGAGAGAGAGGCTGATGAGCTGGTACCAGGTGGCGAAGATGGAGATGATTTGGGCTACGTTGAGGGATAACATCAGAAGGAGCCATTCGCCGCGATCCTGATCATTTTTGAAGTAGGAGAAAATACGTCCGCGATGAAAAATAAAATTCCGGGAATAAACGATAACGAGCTCAATAATTCTTTGAATAAGCAAAATAGCGATCACAAGCGCCGCGGTTCGCGGAATCCGGTCGATCCAAAAAGGAAGACTAATACAAAAGGAGGTCAGAATCAGCATCATGACCTCTAGGCGTTTAAAAAATGTTTCACCGCTTTTTAGCATCCACCCGGAAAGGGTCAGCCAGCGGTTGCCCCATTCGATAAAGTCTGAAACAGCGCTGAGGATAAAACTGTGTCGCGTTTCCTGATTCGGTTCCATAGGATTTTTGAGTAAAATTAAGCATTCTTACTTTAGCAGAAAGAGGGATTTTTGTAATACTTGCATAAATATAAAAAATGATGTATAATAATATTTCAGTATTCTTCAAAAAAGACCATGAAACGAGTCTGCTTAACCTTAATGACAGGCGTTCTGATTCTTGCGGGATGCAGTCGCGTGATCGATAATAAAGAGGTCAAAAGCAGCCCTTTTTTACCGGTTTCTCAGGAGCGCTCGTTGCCGAAAATCCCTCCGAAAGAGCTGAAAGTGAGCGTTTTGGAGCTACAGGCGAAAGAAAAAGAGACAGAAAATTCCGATGGATTACTCAAGACGCTCAATCAGGATGTGACGAATCCTTCGATCACGAAAGAGGATTTGGATCGGGGGTGGTATCTCGGTCAGAAATACGAAAAGCGTTATGCGACGCCGGAGAATTGGGTGTGGCTCAATCGCGGAGAGCAGTCGGTTTGGATGCGGCCGGGCGCGCCACTCGAAAATCCGTTCGAAAAAGACGCTGGCTTGTGCGATGCCACGGGCGGGTATTATCAATATTCCTGTTACGACTATCAGATGCCCCGGTGCAAATACGTCGGCAAAAGCAAATGCGGATGCCGCAAGGGGACGCGCTGGCTGGACGAACAGGGGTGTCTTTTATTGAACGACGTCGATGATTTTGTGACGATCACATCCGATGAATTGAAACAGGGGTGGTACAGCGGACAACAGGATCAGAAAAAAAAGGACACGCCTTATGGCTGGCAATGGCTGGACCAAGGCGTAAATTCTCGTTGGCAAAACACGCCGTCCTCTTAATTGATATTCCTCTAAAAAAATAAATAAAAACAATATATGCTAAAAAAATCATTTCTCCTCGCAGGGCTATTATTCGTTCTTCTGGTGAGTTCGAAAGCCTACGCCGACGTGTCGCATCCATATCGCGTCTTCACGCGTCAGTTTAACCTTGTCGTGCATCAGGGAAATGTTGATCGGGCGATTACTCGCGGAAAGGCCTTAGAAGTGCTGCTGAACTATTTTAGAAAAAATAAAGCGGTAGTGGCCTATCAGGGGAGCCAAAAAGAGTTATTCCATGGTGTCGCGGCGATCCGGCCTCGTTTTTCGGATGATGTGGCTTACGCCTGCGCTGAAAAGCTAATTGATTGTAACAATGAATTCAGATCCAATCAATATATCAGTCAGCGTGAATTGCTGGTTTGGTTTTTCCGTCTGCGCGAAACAAAGAATTCGGATCAGTGGGACGTCAAATCACCCCAGAGCTATCGCAAAGCGTGGGTGGCGGCGCGCAATCTCAATTTATTGCCACAGACAGACCCGACCGTCACGTACGATTCGCTCAGCGAACTCCTGTACCGCGATCACGTCAGTCAATCCAATTTCAATCAGCCCTATTTCGAAGGGCTGACCGCGGATTTAAAAGAGATTAATCCCGCCAATTACCACAGCCTCGCTCAGATTGACGGAATTCTACGGGGCATCTTTATCCGCCTATACAGCTTCCGGAAAATGAAAAAACTGCTCCCGGAAGAATCCCAGTATTTGACCGATCTTATGAAATACCGGGAGGCTTTCCGCGGGCTGAGAGAGGATCTTATTAAAAACCCCTATTTACTGCGGAACGGAGATTCGGAATATTCGCCAGAGGTCGTATCAGCCATCCGCGAGTACGGATTGCAGGAAGTATTGGCGGAATACCGTTATAATTACAGCAAGAATGCCGCGTATCGTCAGCATAATCTCCTTACGGGTCTGCTGAAAATAAATGGCCGCGTGATCATGCCGGGAGAAACGAAAAGTCATTGGCAAATGCTCTCGGACAAAAATCTGGAAGATTTTAAATACGGATGGGTGATCGTGAATGGAAAAGATGAGGCTTGGGAATGGGGCGGGGGTATCTGCGGCACTTCCACCGGTATTTTTAATCCCGTATGGAGATCCGGGCTGGAAATTGTGGAGCGTAAACCGCATTCCGTGTATTACAACACGCTTTATGCCATGGAAGACATTGGTCTGGACGCGGCGGTCTATCGGCCGAAGCCCGATCTCCGCTACCGCAATAACTTCGATTACCCCGTGGTCTTCTCCGTAGTCAATGATCAGAAGAATAAGACCGTAATCGTCACGTTATTTGGAAATTCGCCTTATCGGCATATTAAAATCGAGGGTCCGGTTTTTACATCGGAGCGGGCAGTTGAATGGACGCGTGAAATGGAGTATTTTGATGGCATCAAACAGAAGGAGTTATTAGCCAGTCGTTACAATGATATTAAATAATCAGCGAGCCATCAGAGCTATTTTGGTTTCCCTGGTCGTTTTGTTTTTGACAGGATGCGGAAAAAAGTCCCCTGAATTTAAAAATACGCCGGCATCCGTGCCAAGTCCCGAAGAAATGAGGCCCACTTCAGACCCGAATGATGCGTTTAAATAAATATTTAGCGGATGCCGGCATTGCTTCTCGTCGAGCTGCGGATCGTTTGATTCAGGCGGGCGCCATTAAGATAAACGGACAAATCGTTAAACAGCTTGGCACTCAGGTGGATCCGTCCAGGGACAAAATTACAGTCAGGGGCGAGTCGGCTCGTTTGGATAAAAAATCAGTGTATCTCATGCTGAATAAGCCGGCAGGAGTCGTTTCCGCGTGCCAGCCAACATCCGTTGAGCCTCACACGGTCACGGATTTGATCGACCTTCCGGAACGCCTGTTTCCCGTGGGGCGCCTGGACAAAGACACGACCGGCCTTTTGCTTCTGACCAACGACGGTGAATTGACGCTCAGACTCACCCATCCGTCGTTTGAATGCGAGAAGGAATACGAAGCAATTCTGGAGGGCGAGATCACGCCATCCGCTATCCGAAAATTAGAAGCGGGCGTCGTGCTGGATAGCCAAAAGACGAGTCCGGTCAAGGTTCGTCAACTTCAAAACAGCGTCATTCGACTCGTGCTCCATGAAGGAAAAAATCGTCACATCCGCCGCATTTGCCGGAAGGTGGGGTATCCGGTGCTCAAGCTCAAGCGGCTCCGCGTCAAAACGCTCGAGCTCGGGAAGCTCCCGCTCGGAAAATGGCGCTTCCTCACCCCCGCCGAAGTCGAACATTTAAAAATCAACTCCTAGCTCCAAACTCCAGACTATATCTCCATGATTTTCAAAGACCTTTCTCCAAAAACCATTGAGCAGTTAAAAAAATTTTCAGGCCTTTTTTTCGAAAAAAACCAACAGCTCAATCTCAGCGGTATCCGCGATAAAGAGGGAATCTGGCTCAGGCATATCCATGATTCGCTGGTACTGTTGGAGACAGCGTTCGATCTTAAGCCCGTCCGTTCCGTGCTGGATCTTGGTACGGGTGGCGGATTGCCCGGCATCCCGCTGGCGATTGTTTTTCCGGATAAACAATTTACCCTTGTGGATGCCACGGGGAAAAAGATCGCGGCCGTGAGCGAGTTTATCAAACAGCTGGGGTTAAAAAATGCCGTAGCCATTCAGGGGCGAGCCGAAGTGATAGCCCACAGTCAAAAGTTCCGTGAAAAATTTGACCTTGTGGTCGCGCGCGCCGTGGCTGAGTTCAATATCCTGAGCGAGTACGCCTTGCCCCTGGTCAAACCGGGCGGTTATTTCATCGCCTACAAGGCCAGAAAAGCGGAGCGGGAGCTCGCTCAGGCAAAAAAGGCTATTCAGCTCCTCGGAGGAATCGCGGAAGATGTGATCGCGTTGAATGTCCCGGAGTTGGGCCATCGGTCGTTCGTCGTGATTCAGAAAAAAAAGACGACGCCAGCTTTCTATCCCCGTCACGACGGAAAAATCAGAAAAAATCCTCTATAAAATGACCAAAACCTATAAGCCGCACGATCGATATTTTGAACAGGCGAAAGCCGAGGGATACCGCGCGCGCAGTGTGTATAAATTGCAGGAAATTCAGAAAAAATTTCATCTCGTCAAAGCAGGGGATTGCGTTCTCGATCTCGGCGCCGCCCCGGGAAGTTTTATGCAATACCTTCTTAAACTCGTCGGCCCAAAAGGGGCTGTCATTGGTCTCGACTTACAGGAGATCGCGCCCTTCCGTGAAAAGAATGCCCGCACATTCGTCTGCGACATTTTTAACGAAAAACAGTTAAGTAGAGCGCTTGAGCGCTTGAGCGCTTCTGTTTTTGATGTGGTCACCAGCGATCTGGCTCCAGCCACGTCCGGCATTTGGTCGCTCGATGCCGGTCGTTCGTTTCAGCTCAGCGAACAGGCGCTGAAGATCGCGGAGATTTATCTCAAAAAAGGCGGTCACGCGTTTCTCAAGTTTTTTCCGGGAAAGGAACAGGCGACTCTTTTGCAAAAAGCCCGCCTACTGTTCGGCAAAGTGGCAATAGCTCAACCCAACGCGGTTCGATCTTCAAGCCGCGAGCAATACCTCGTTCTCCGGTGCAAACAATGAATATCTACGCTGCCAAACGTTCCTCAATAGAGTTCACAATATCCTGCGGTTCTGTCTCTACGCTCACCTCGGAATGAGATAAAATTACCCCGATTTGCGCGATCATTAACCAGTATTCATCACGCCAATCCAAACTTAAATCTTCCCTATATTCTGGCATCCTATCGCGAAGCCCCATTGTCCGAGATAAAGCAACAAGTAAATCGGAATTAGATACTCCCGGTTCCAAAAAAATTTCGTGCTGAGAAAGCATACGGCGTACTCCATCACGGAGTGCAGTGACTTTTTGTCTGTATCCTTCGTCAATGGCTATGGGAGATTGACCTTCCGCCCCATCCCCTGAAGTACCTAATTTTGAATCTATTTTATGCACACTTAGATAATAATGTCTTATTCATATTTTGCAAACGGAAATGTAACTGATCCCCCCAGCATTTTCACGTGCAAAAGCGATTCTATCAAATGAGATACTCTTTATGTCTTGGAACAATTTTTGTACATTTTTTATTTCTTTTTTATTAAGATTTCGCTGAGGATAGAATAAAGAAAGATGCGGAATAAATGGGGATTGGTCGGCGTTATTCTTACATACTTGATGAAGTTCATGATTGAAATCAAAAATTTTTTTTGATTTCAATAGAAGGTAATAAACAAAATCCCGTCCATTTTTTGCAAAACTTGCTATTTTTTCAGTGTTAGCAATAAGAGCTCCGTTATATTTGCGATTGGGTCTATCCAGCCATCGTATTATTTTTTGATTGATTACGTTCGTGGATGCAGGAAAATAGAAGAGCGTGACATGCAATGGCAATTTGACAACTGGAAATGCATTAAGAAAAAAAACTTCACTGAGTCGCTCATAGAGCTTCATAGAGTCTTCTTTATATGGTAAAAGGCACAGGAAAGTATTTTCCATTTGTTAAGAAAAATGAGTAATAAATTCATGCAAAATTTTCTCGGTAGCCTTCAATGCTTCGCATACCTCTCTTATTGTCACTGTTCCACCATACCAGCGGTTGAGTACATCCAATATTTCTGCGGTGGTGTCGTCTGTAGTAAATGCGAGGAGTTGTGACCGATTCAGTGGATACTTACCTGTTCTCAGCAAAACTAAGACGCGTAAGAAACAATCATCGGTTCTCTTTAAACAAACATGAGCCCTTTCTATCAGTTGTTTTTGGTCTGCTTGAGGGTCAAGAAACTCGAACAGTAGCGGACGAATGCTATTATTGATCTGCACCGCATAAGAAAGAGCGGTTTGAAAGAGAGCGGAGCGACTAGGCGGAAAACCAAGGTCAAATTTCCCTGCCACTCTTCGGGAAATAAAAAATTGTAATCTCGTTGGTTCGGGATACGCCCGGTATTCATCACCAGTCAGGAAAAGAAAGTTACATTTGGGATATTGCGTTTTCAGCTTTGATATTCCTTCCATCATATCTTCGGTTTCTTCATGGAAAATGAGAATAAAATCATAGTCACTCTCGTGGGGCGAACCATCCCCTCTCATTTGAGATCCTTGAAAGAGAATGGAGACAAGATTATTTCCAAATCTTTCTTCACAGATTTCTTTTATTCTTTCACAGATATTCAGCGTTTCTTCAGGGAGAGACGCCTCTGCTACAAAAAGACTCGGATATGCAAGAGGAAGCCTCTCATTTGTCGGGCCAGTATCGATGACGTTCTTATCGTCTAGATCATCGAATACATGCCCCAGTTTTTGTTCTTTTGTCCGGAAGAGCGATCTTCTGTCTCGAATCACAGAATGGATAACAAGCGGAATTCTTTTTTCAACACTGATACCCGCACCGACGAGGCCATCTACTTTGTTTCTATTATTCGTGAGAAGTCGCACACTCCCCACACCCAATTCTTTTAGCATGGTAGCGGCAATATCATAACTTCTCATATCCGGAGCAAACCCTAGTTTTTCATTCGCTTCTACGGTGTCCATGCCCTGATCCTGGAGCTTGTATGCATGCAATTTATTCGTCAACCCGATTCCTCTCCCCTCCTGACGCAGATACAATAATATCCCTTCACCAGCTTTTCTGATCATTCTCATTGCTTCGTGCAACTGGTCTTGACAATCACACCGTTGACAGCCAAACACGTCGCCCGTACAGCATTCGGAATGAATCCTTACAATGACTCCAATCTTCCCCCAGATCTCCCCCATCACCAATGCCAAATGCTCCTTCCCTGCACTGCCTTCGATTTTTTCTTCAAACAGGTATAACTGATACGTACCTAATGGCGTGGGCATTTCTACATCAACGACCTTTTGAAGAGATGGTTTTCCCATAGAAATTACAAGGATCTTTCATTATAACGTATTTTTAATGAATTCCCTGAATAGGGGATGCGGACGATAGGGCCGCGATTTGAATTCCGGATGGAATTGCGAGCCGACCATGAAGGGATGATCGCTGACTTCAACGATTTCCATCAAAGACCGATCCGGAGAGATGCCGGAAAAAATAAGTCCTTTTTTTTCAAGCTGAGACTTGAATTTGTTGTTGAATTCATACCGATGGCGGTGGCGTTCTTCAATCAGCTCCTGTTTGTACGCAAGGAATGCGTGCGTTCCGCTCTTAATTTTGCACGGCCAGGCGCCCAGACGCAATGTGCCGCCCTTGGCTCGCTTTTCGTTTTGTCCGGGCAGGAAGTGAACGACCTTATTTTTGGCGCGGGGCGAAAATTCTTCGGAGGTAGCCCCCTGGATGCCGCAGACGTTTCTGGCGAATTCGATGGTCATGATTTGGGCGCCGAGGCAAAGGCCTAGGTAGGGCGTCTTTTGCTCGCGGCAGTACTGGGCGACTAGGATTTTTCCTTCCACGCCGCGCACGCCGAATCCTCCGGGAACCACGACGCCGCGGCAATCGCGGAGGCGCTTCCAGGCCTCAGGGTCGTTCTGCTCGATTTTTTCCGTATCAATCCACACGATCTCCGCTTTGCGGTGATGCAGGAAGCTCGCGGACTTGATCGCCTCGATCACCGAGATGTACGCGTCATCCAGATCCGTGTATTTCCCCGCGAGACCGATCTTTAAGGGGATGGTCGAAGTCTTAATTCGTTCCACCATAGCTTCCCAATCTTTAAGATTCGTTTCCTTGATTTTGAGATGCAGTTTTTTCGCGACGATTTGGCTCACATTGTACTTCTGGAAGTTGAGCGGAACTTCATAAATAGTCTGAACGGTTGGCGCGGGGATTACGGCCTCCAAGTCCACGTCGCAGAAATGGGCAATCTTCAGAAGATGGTCCTTCCTGATCGGATAATCCGCTCGCGCGAAGATCATGTCCGGCTGGATTCCCATGCTTTGCAAAAGGCGGACTGAGAGCTGCGTGGGTTTGGTTTTAATCTCGTTGGAAGACTTAAGGAAGGGGAGTAGGGTCACGTGAACGATCAGAGTGTTTTCATGCCCCAATTCATTGCGTAATTGACGGATCGCTTCAAGGTAGGGCTGGCCTTCGATGTCGCCCACGGTTCCGCCGATTTCGCACGAAATCACGTCGCACTTGGAAGTCCGGGCCGCTTCCAGAATACGGCGCTTAATCTCATTCGTGATGTGAGGAACAATCTGAATCGTGCCGCCCAAAAATTCACCCTTGCGCTCCTGTTCAATAACCGCCTGATAAATCTGACCCGTCGAGGTGCTACTCAACTTGGTCAGTGGCGTATCGATAAAGCGTTCGTAGTGCCCCAAATCCAGATCCGTTTCAGCGCCATCATCCGTCACAAACACTTCTCCGTGTTGAAAAGGGCTCATGGTGCCCGGGTCCACATTTAGGTAAGGATCTAGTTTTTGCGTAAATACTTTTAATCCGGAAGCTTTAAGAATGGTCCCAATCGAAGCCGAGACAATTCCTTTGCCAAGGGAGGAGCACACGCCGCCAGTCACGAAGATGAATTTAGTCATAATAGTTTTGAATACGTAATTTGTGTAATTTGTAACTTGTAACTTTTGACAATTCCGCTAAGGCGGAATGCCCATCAATTACAAATTACGAGTTACAAATTACGAATTAAATATTTATTTAAGTCCTACTGCCTTTCGAACCTCATTCAGCGTTTCAGCGGCAATGGCTCGGACTTTGGCAGCGCCTTCGCTCATGAGTTTGCCTGCCAAACCGGCTTCTTTTTCCAGGTGTGCGCGTTTTTCGCGGTACGGCCGGAAAGTTTCCCACAGCGCTTCAAACAGCATTTTTTTCGCGTCGCCGTAGCCAAACTCTCCGGCGCGGTAGCGATCCGCGAGCGCTTTCGCTTCTTTTGAGCTCAAAAAGAGTTTGTGCAGTTGATATACGATGCACGTATCAGGATTTTTCGGCGCTTCCACGGGAGTGGAATCCGTCACAATGCTCATCACTCTTTTTTTTAACTCTTTTTCTTCGGCAAAAATGTCGATCGTGTTTCCATAGGATTTCGACATTTTTTGGCCGTCGGCCCCGGGGATCACCGCGACGTCTTCGGCAATATCCGGCTCGGGGATCGTCAGAATTTCCCCATAGCCATGATTGAATTTGAGCGCGATGTCGCGGGCGATCTCGAGATGCTGTTTCTGATCCCTGCCGACCGGAACGATGTCCGCGCGGTAGAGCAGAATGTCCGCGGCCATGAGGATGGGATAACTGAAAAGTCCATGGCTCGCGTCAATTCCTTTCGCGATTTTGTCTTTAAAGCTATGCGCTCGTTCCAAAAGCCCCAACGGCGTGACGCAGGAAAGGATCCACATCAGCTCCGTTACCTCGGGTACGTCTGACTGGATCCAGAAATGAGATTTTTTCGGGTCGATCCCCAACGCTAATAAATCCAAAACCGCTTCCTCAGTTTGTTGCTGCAATATTTTTGGATCCTGAGAGGAGGTTAGCGCGTGCAAATTCGCCAAAAACAAAAAGAGGTCGCTCTTCTCCTGGTACTGGACCATCCGCTGTATCATTCCGAAGTAATTGCCGATATGCAGCTTTCCGGAAGGCTGTATGCCAGACAGAACGCGCTTCTTCATACAGGAACCAATGTACTAATTCAGTCATTTATTGTCAATTCATTTGAATTTTTGGCTTATTTTTGCTATAATTCAATACGTAACTTGTAATTTGTAACTAGAAGGTTGAACTTTAAAAATTACGAGTTACAAATTACCAATTACGTATTTATATGCCCGAATCCAATTTGGTCATCAGTGCGAAACAAGGAGCCCCCAAGAGGTTTCAGATCATCCAATTTAAAGGAATTTTAGATGAAAATACAGCCTCAGCCGCGCGAAGCACGCTGGATCAATTGGTTCAGGGCGCTGTTTTTTCATACCTGATTTTTGACCTGACTGAACTGAGTTACATCAACAGTAAGGGAATTGGGTTTTTGGTATCGGTTCACGCGCATATTTCCAAAAATAATCAAAAGTTGGTGCTCGTGAATCCAAACGAATCGGTCAACGACGTTCTCACGCTCGTGGGTGTCAACACCATCATGAATTGCTTTGCGTCTCCGGAAGAGGCGATTCAGTCACTTTCCTGATCCACGCGTCGTAGTACTCTCGTCGCCGGTCATGGTCGTGAAATTTCAGAAAGTCGTTCTCGATCCTAACGCCCGACGTGGCAGGATCCAAAAGGCCGGCCTTTTTTTGCGTTCGTTTTTTCCAGAAATATTGAATCAATTTTTCAAAAAGATCCCCTAATCTTCCGCGAAGCGTCCACTCCTGAAATCGTTTGAGCCGGCTTTTCTCTAAAGCGTAAAAATGCCGTCCTTGTTCCGGAGGAAAGATCAGTCCATAATCGGCTTTCAGCCAGACTTCATTGAGTTTTTTAAGATGATCATAAGTTTCGCGTCCTTCGATTGGGGCTAAAAACGCCAGCCAGTAGGCCAGATAGGGATCTTCGGGAGCCAAGAGGAGCGGTTGGAAATTGAGCCGTTGCGTGGTTACAAAAAAACTCAGGCAAAAACGCTCTGCGATTTTGTTTCCGTGACGCCGGACGCCGAAAAATTGGAGCAGGAGCGTCAAAAAAAGCCGCGCGGTCCAAAGCCTTCCGGGCTCGGTGATAACGAGAAGGTCGATATCGCTTTCGTCCGTGACATTGTTATAACTGAGCGTGTTGCAGACCGCGATCATCCGGACGAACGGGATCTGGCGCATGTGGAGCCCGTAAAATTTCACCCGATCCCAATATTGCTGCGCCCGATATTGGCGCGCCTCGCGGATCCTCACGAGCTCGCCGCGCCCTTTCAGAAAATAATAGTCCTTGAGGGACTCAAGCGAAGGCATGAGCGCTAGCGTGCCTTTGATCTCTTTTATATGAACCGGCTGGCCGTAACCATAAAGATATCGCTGGACTTCTTCCGCGGTCAGAGGGAAGTCAAAAAGATCAAAGAAAGCGATGGTTTTGAGGATAGAAGACTGAAGTATCATTGTGGATCGATGAGTAGTTTCTTGTCTTGGGGCTTCTTTAGATAATTAAACTTAGAGATAACCGGTTTACCCAATTGTTTTTCTAATTGTTTACGCGCTACGCCCGCCACATCGCCACCCTTTCTGGCAACCGTTCGATTATCTTCGAATGTTTTAGGTTGATCCTTTTTTGATATTTCTGTTGTGGATGCTTCGGCCAGCATATTAAGGACAAGCTCCAAGTTTGTCATATTGTCGCGCAGATTTTCTTTTTTTAGTTCCTTGAATTTTTTGTAATCTTTTGTTCTCATCCCAGCCCAGGCGAAAGTAATATCGTCCGTCAATACGGCAAATTGATCATTGCTTTTTATTCCACGTTCATTCCATTCAGTCGTTAAATCTTTTCTGATCTCAATACTTTTAAGACGAAGATCAACCCATTCTTTAGAATATCCTTTTTTAATGTATGTTTGCATAGCTCTCTGAATGCCGAGTTCAGGGTTTTCCGCTTCTTCAACGCGTTCATAGCCAACGCGAGCTAGCCATAATTTAAATGGCTCCGCATTGGGGGAGGGAATGGATTGGATGATGCGGAACATTGTTTCAGTATCTGCAGCATCTCCTAAGTAATATTTATCATCACCTGCTAGAAATTTCAGTTGTACGATTTTTTCGTACAGCTGACTGCCTTCTGCTTTCAGTTTATTTTTTAAATCAGACCAGTATCTCCTGGGTATAGTACTTTCCGTCAATGTCTCGATGACATCCACCACTGAGAAATACCATTTTTCTTTTTTTTTGTCCCAGTGACGACGAATTTGTTTGCCTCGGAATAAAGTTAAATTAATTTTTTTAATCATAAGATTTTCAATTAAATTCTAAAATTCTTTTGTATTATAGTGAACATAAGTTCACCTAATCAAGAGAATTTTATTCTATGAGTTACATTTCGATTGCCATTTTACTCCTCCTATTACTAATATAAACCCGTGAAACAATCCCCTTTAAAAACCAAGGTCGCAACCGTTCCGTCCAAGCCGGGGATTTATGAGTATAAGAACAAGTCCGGCGATATTTTATACATCGGCAAGGCCAAGGATTTGCGGAAGCGGGTTCAGAGCTATTTTCGTAAGCCCAAGCAGCTTTCCATCCGCACGCAGAAGATGCTGGAGCATGCCGTGGATCTCGATTGGATCGAGACGCGGAGCGAGCTGGAAGCGCTGATCCTCGAGGACAACCTCATCAAAGAACATCAGCCCAAATACAACATCCTCCTTCGCGACGACAAGAACTATCAGTACATCCGCGTTACAACGCAGGAGGATTTCCCGCGCATCGACACGATCCGCAGGATCGAAAACGACGGCGCTAAATATTTTGGGCCCAAAACGTCGGGCTTAGACGTACGGCAGACACTCGATTTCATTAAGAAGGTGTTTAAGATCAGAACATGCGCGTACAACATCAAAATTGACCCCGACGTCCATGTAGGGGCGATTCACAAATCGCCCGACGGCACGCCACGCGTGCCGGTCATTGTCACTGGCGGCGATCGCCGCCCGCCGTGTTTGGATTATCACATCCACCGTTGCTTGGGGCCGGAGATCGGCATGGTCACGAAAGGGGAGTACGGCGCCATGGTGAAGGAAGTGCTGTCGTTCCTCGGAGGGCATTACAAAGAGGGCCTGCAGCGGATCCGGGAGGAGATGAAGCGCTACGCCGCTGAAAAAAAGTTCGAACTGGCCGGACGTCTGCGCGACCAAATGCAGGCGATCCAGCGCATGGCGGAAAAGCAAATCATCACGGACACGGACCAGGGCGATCGGGACATCATCGCTTACGTGTCGGAATACGGAAAAAATTATTTCAGCCTCTTCCGTGCGCGCGAAGGCAAGCTCATCGACCGCGAACATTTCGCCTCGGATGGCGGCGAAACGGAAGGGGAAATCATGGCCGCCTTTTTGCGCGATTATTATTCCCGCGCCGCTGATTTTCCGAAAGAGATCATTGTTTCGGTTTTACCCGAGGAACAGGGATTATTGGAAGAATTCATTGCCGCCCGTAGGGACATGGCATGCCTTGTCCCGAAAGGCGGCAAAATTCACATCCTTTGCCCACAGCGCGGCAAAAAGGATCATCTCGTGGCGCTCGCCGAAAAGAACGCGCAAAAGTTCGCCCAGGAAATCCGCATCCGGTTTTTGGAAGATAAGAAAAGGACGATCGGCGCCATTCAGGAATTGCAGACGATTTTAGGACTCCAAAAACTTCCGGAACGGCTCGAATGTTACGACATCGCGCATCTCGGCGGCTCGGAAACCGTGGGCTCCATGGTGGTCTTCAAAAAGGGCCGTCCCGCGCCGTCGGAATACCGCCGTTTCCGGCTCAAAACCACGCAGGGGAGCATGGACGACATTGCGAGCATGAGCGAGGTGCTTCGCCGCCGGCTCGCGCATTTGCCGGAACCGCTGCCGGAAGGGTACAAAATTCGGAAGGCAAAAAAGGCGAATTTTCCGTTTATTGAAAAAACCTGTAAAACCGAGCAAGTCAATGATGAAGGGTTAGAGGTAAAAGATTTTCTTATTATTGAAAAAAAGAAAAAAATCATCGGTTTTGGGCGACTGCGAGCGCTCGATAAGCAAGTGGACGACGTGAGCTCGGTATGGATCAGTCCAAAAGAACGCGGCAAAAAATTAAGTCATTTTTTAATTAAAAAATTAATCAGCCAATCGAAGAATCCGCGCGTTTATTTGGATGTAACTGAAGATTTAAAAAATCATTATCTCGTCTTGGGATTTGAGGTTATCCTTCAGGCACCACAAGTCTTGCTGGATAAAATCGAACGTGCTCGGACGCGTGCCAAAGGGTTCACGGACAAAAAAATTCTCTACATGGCTTATCAGAAAAAGAAAAAAGACCTCTCCTTCGAATCCGTGCCCAACCTCATCGTGGTGGATGGAGGCAAAGGGCAATTAAACGCCGCTTTATCTCAAACCTCAAACCTAAAACCTCAAATCTCTGTGATTTCCCTCGCCAAGGAAAACGAGGAGGTTTACGTTCCCGGAAAGTCCGCTCCTGTGGGGATCGCAAAAGACAGCATGGCCGGCTTTTTGCTCCAGCGCCTGCGCGACGAAGCCCATCGCTTCGCCAACACGTATCACCAGCTTTTGAGGGAGAAGAAGATGGTCGAATAAAGGGCTAAGGGAGGGAGGGCAACGATATATTAATCGGAATTTTTAAGCGACGGTTTCAAAGGGATTTTTTTAGAGGTATTACGGCCTTTCAAATCGTTTTTCTTTAATCTCACTTTTTTCTTTATCGCCTTTATCTCTGACTTTTTGATTTCCGGCAATTTCTTTTTGATCTCCTCATACCTCTTTTTAATTTCCACAGGCTTCTTCTCAATTATTTTAGAATTTTCCACATCGCAATCGGGGTTTTCTTCACAATCAAGAATCGGTTCTCCGGTGTCCGGATCCGTTTCATGTCTGCGGCTGTGCCGCTGGGATCCCCGCTGCCCGAAGCGTACGACCGCGGTCTGCGCCGCTTCCCCGTTTCCCGCCGCGTCGGTCGAATAGAATTCAACCGTGTGTTCCGCG
>JACRIE010000063.1 GCA_016220165.1 Candidatus Peregrinibacteria bacterium | reverse complement strand
ATGAGGCTGAGCGGCTTTTCCGCCGTTTAAAAGGCTTCAGAAGAGTCTTTTCCCGCTTCGACAAGCTCGATATTATTTTTTCTTTTTTTGTTTTCTTTGCCCTGATCTTTGATGCGCTCAATTAGTGTTAACACGCCCTAGTAAAAAAATAATCGCTTCATATTATTAACGCTATGCGTTAATATATAGTCATGATCAAAACCTTTTCCCCCATCCATCCCGGCGAAATTCTTGAAGAGGAGTTCATGAAGCCTTTGAAAGTCACTCAGTACCGCGTGGCGAAAGACATCGGCGTGCCCCCGATACGCGTTAGCGAGATCATGCGCGGCAAGCGCGGAATTACCGCCGACACGGCGCTACGTTTGGGCAAATATTTCGGCAATTCGGCCGAGTTCTGGATGAATTTGCAGATGAAATACGATTTATTGACTCAGGAAAGGACCATGGAGAAAGTTCTGAAGAGCCAAGTGAAGACTTTGCAGTTTTTGACTGCCTAATCCGGCCAAAAGAATTTCAGCTATCACCCAAGCGTTAGCCACAAATCATCAAAATCGCTTCAATCCAAATAACCTGGATCAATTTACAAAATTGCTCCAGTGGAGAGATAAGTGTGAACTTTGCGTTCCAGCGAACAAAAATCAGTACAGCTGGCTGTGCGTACCGATGCAAACCATTTTGATGACGGTTCCATGCTCTAGATTCCCTTCGATGCGATATTGCACTCGTAAATCACCGGTAATATTAAAGCTACAATAACCTTTCAATTTACCTTTGAGTTGATGATTATGGAGTAGCGGATGAGACGGCTGATTGGCAAAAAGCGTAAGCCGTTTTTTGAACTGCTCGAACTGTTTGTCATTTAAATGACGAAGATCCCTTCTAAACTCTTTTGAAAACTCAATTCTCATTTTTCACTCTTGGAGTACTTAATCAACTCGTCTACGGAATCAAAGGCCATGTAACCTCCCTCTTTATCCGCGTCCAATATACTCCGCTCGAATTCCGGAGTAAAACCGTTTTCGGTTAAACGACGGGGCTTACGGAGGTCTACACCGCCTTCGCGGATCGCTTTTTTGAGCAACGCGTTGATGAACGCGTTGAAACTGAAGCCGAGCTCTTCAGCAAGCTTTTGAGCGGTTTTTTTGGTAGCATCATCGATATGAATGGTAGTGGTCATTCTATTTCATTTATATAGTAATATGACTATAAAATGATATCATTTTGAATTTTTAAAGTCAAGAATGAAAAAGAAATAAAAAGTGGTAAAATATCGGCGTTGTCTAATTCTCTTTTATGAATATCCTCATTCAAGATGCCAAAAATCATGTGGGCCAGGAGGTCACGATCCGCGGGTGGATGTACAATAAGCGCGGCAGCGGCAAGATCTGGTTTCTGGAACTGCGCGACGGATCCGGCTTCATGCAGGGCGTGGTGGCGCCTCCGGCCGCGAGTCCTGATGTGATGCAGGCCGCGGAGAAGCTAGTCATGGAATCGTCCGTGAAAGTGACGGGCAAAGTGGCCGCGCATCCCAAGTTTAAAGACGTGTATGAAATGCAGGTGAACGGAATCGAGATCGTGCACGTGTGCGAGGAGGAATACCCGATCAGCAAAAAGGAACACGGGCCGGATTTTTTGCTGAATAACCGCCATCTGTGGCTCCGCAGCCGCAAGCAATGGGCCATTCAGCGCGTGCGCGATGTGGTGATCCAGGCGGTGTACGACTTTTTTCATAAAAACGGTTTCATCAAAATCGACACGCCTATCCTGACGCCCAATGCGTGCGAAGGCGCAACCACGCTGTTTGAAATTGAGTACTTTGACGAGGGCACGGTGTACTTGTCCCAGTCGGGACAGCTTTATCTGGAGGCGGCCATCATGTCCGTGGGGCGAGCGTTCGACTTCGGCCCCACGTTCCGCGCGGAGAAGAGCAAAACCAAGCGCCATCTCACGGAATTCTGGATGATGGACGCTGAGGCCGCGTTCGTGGAACATGAAGAAAGTATGGAGATTCAGGAATCAATGATCTGCGCCATTGTGGAGCGAGTATTGAGAGACTGCCTGCCTGAACTGACGATTTTGGAACGCAATCTCGAACCGTTCAAAAAAATCAAGACACCGTTCACGCGACTCACGTACACCGAGGCGATTGAGAAACTGCACTCGCTGGGTTCGGACATTAAGTTCGGCGAGGATTTGGGGAATGACGATGAAGGGCTTTTGACCCAAGACTCGGACGTGCCGGTGTTCGTCCATAAATGGCCGAAAGCCATCAAACCGTTTTACATGAAAACGGATCCGACGAATCCCGAACTCGTGTGCAACGACGATTTGATCGCCACGGAAGGCGGCGGCGAGATTATCGGCGGATCGCAGCGCGAGGACAGCTATGAAAAATTGAAGGCGGCCGTTGAAAAAGAGGGCCTGAAAGGCACGGAATACCAGTGGTATCTGGATTTGAGAAAATACGGCTCCGTGCCCCATTCAGGCTTTGGACTGGGGCTGGAGCGCGTGGTGCGCTGGCTCACCCAGGCGGAACATATCCGCGAAACGATCCCGTTCCCACGATTGATGGAACGGGTGAGACCCTAAGATCCGGTTATTGTTTCAGCTCCTCTAAACCAGTATCTTCTGCAGGACTTCCTCCAGAAATATTTTCCAGGGAAGTATCATTCCCCTTTCCAATTCGTAGGGCTGAGGGGCTTCACAGACGATATAGGCCGGTGTGTCGGGGTATTCCTTCTTGAATTGGCGCAGACCCGAAAAATGAGCGCCGCTGATTTTAGAAGCGGTCTTGATTTCAATGGCAGCCACGAATTTTTGGTGTTTGGTGATCAGTAAATCCACTTCGGCGCCCTGGCTGGTCTGCCAGTAATAGAGTTGATACTCTTTTTGACCGTATTGAATCTGAGTACGTACTTCATTGATGATCCACTGTTCAAACAGGCGTCCCCGGACTACACGACTGATTTCATCTCTTAGGAGATGGTTGAGGCTATTGACCGCTCCGTTGTCAAAAAAATAAAATTTAGGGTGAGAACGAAGACGTTTCCGTGCGCTTCGATTCCATGCCGGTAAACGAAAGCCTATCAGAGTGTCTTCCAAAATATCATAATAACCCTGTACCGAACGGGCCGGCAAGCCGCATTCCCTGCCGATATTCGAATAATTCACCATTTCACCGAAGGCGCTGGCCGCGATTTCCAAAAAATGAGCAAAAGCCGCCAAATTTCTTACGATACCCTCAGCATGAATCTCCTCTTTCAGATAAGTATTCGCATAGGCCTGCAGGGTATCAATTTTAATCGATTCCTCTTTTTGCCAAATCGCCGGCAACGTGCCAAAACGAAGTATTTCTTCCAGTCGAAAAAAGGATTTAATTTCCGGATAGATAAAGGGGGCTAAAAATCGCTGGACCGCCCTTCCCGCCAGCAGATTGGCGGCCCCTCGTTTTAATTTACGGGCGCTACTGCCCGTCATGATGAAACGGCATTCGGTTTTTTCAATCAATCCGTGTATTTCATCCAAAAGCAATGGTACTTTTTGAATCTCGTCGACAAAAACGGATTTCACGCCATTTCTTTCGATCTGATGCAGAACTTCCAAGCGAAAAAGGGAGGGGTCTTTCAAAAAACGGAGATAGGTATCCGCCTCCAGCAAATCGACTGACCAGGAATTTTTGGGTAAAATAGAGCGAATCAACGTACTTTTTCCCGTCTGGCGCGGCCCGAACAGAAAGAAGGAATTTTTCTGCGGAATGGATATTAATCTTGAAATCATGTTTCAAATATACATGGCATTTCTTCAATAAGCAAGCAAAAATTTAATCTAATGCAAAAATACGGCTCCGTGCCCCATTCAGGTTTTGGGCTCGGACCGGAGCGCGTTGTGCGCTGGCTCACGCAGGCGGAACATATCCGCGAGACGATTCCGTTCCCACGGTTAATGGAACGGGTGAGGCCATAGGCATTGATTTTATAAAATATTCATTCTATAATAATAACTCTAATTTTTACCCATTGCCCCTTAGACACTCGCCTCGATCAGGAGTTATTCGTTCCGGAGACTTATTTTCGGATCACGTCCCTTCTTTTCGATCAGCTATTGGCCGTTTGTTCGCAGCTATTGCTATGACCGCGACGCTGTCGACATGCGATACGATTCATCCACAAAGATCGACTGAGGCGACATCTTCTCCTCAAGCAGATCCTTCCGCGAACAATCTTTTTAAGTGTCTTAAGAATTGCTGGGGCGTCGTTATTAATGGCGGAACAGAACTTTTTATAAAAAAAACGGCTATTGAGCATGGAGTAGATCCTGTTTTGGTAAAAGCGGTCATTGTGGCTGAGTCCGCCTGCGATCCGAAAGCGGTCAGTCCAAAAAATGCCCAAGGACTCATGCAACTTAATCCTCGGTTCCATCGCCTGAAGGATCCACATAATCCTCAGGATAATATTCGTAAAGGAGTGGCCGAACTCGCACGCCTTTTAAAAAAATATGGAGGCGACCAAAATCTTGCCTTGGCCGCTTATAATGCCGGCGAAGGGAATGTTGATACGTATAACGGAGTGCCGCCTTTTTCTGAAACGCAGGCTTATATAGCAAAAGTGCTTATGTACCGCGGGCTTTTTTCGATTCTTTAATAAAATTGTCTCTGCAATTCCTGAAGCCGAACCAAATTGTCCCGATATAGAATAAACGCGATGACGGTTGATAATTCAATGTTGTTTTTAAGCCTATCGATTGTTAAATCCTTGGGCCAGTATTGGCCTGTTCTTTCTCTCATCATCTCCTGCGCGGTCCGATAATTGACCTGCATAATCCCCGCGCTATTGATGTCCACATCTAATACGGCAGCCACTCTAGGCCAATTTCGATGAAGGTAGTAGGCGGCATCTTTACGGTCACCGCGCCCCAATCCAACGTCATCCCACATACTTGAAATTCCTTTTTCCATGATCATTGTCGCGATGATAATGGCTTTCATATTCGGATCATCGGTCAGTCGATCCAAGGTTGCGCGAACGCGCGGGTAGCCTCTTATCACTTCGTCTGAGACTTTAATAGTCTGTCCGCCATACGCCAATGTTTTTATATCGAAACCATTTTTTAAAAGCTGATTCTTAATGGATTCGACCTGCATGCCGCGAAAAACGCCCTTATTCTCAAATTTATAATGAGGATCTTTAATTTCTTCCGGAGTTAAAAATAATGACATTTTTGTATTAAATTCTTGTTGATACAGAGCGCGGAGCGCCTTAAAACCAGCCAAAGAATTTTCGCTTTCCGGAACCATCTTAGCCTCTTCCAGTAATTTTCCAAGAGCGGCCCTGGAAATGCCTCCCCATCCTCCATCCAATTTGAAACCACCGGGCAGCGTCCATCCCTTTTTTTCGTATAATTTATAAATCAGCAACTGCATTTTGACATTAAAAGTCGCCTTCAGACCCATGTTGTAGGCTGATTCCAGCGCCATAAACTCTGTCTGACCGATCCTACTCATATCCATAGAAATTGGCTGGATGGAAGCAGTGTCTCCGCGAATCGCGTGACGCAAATCATCCGCTATTGTTTTTTTATCTTCCTTCTCTTTGAGAGTATGTTCTTCCTCTTCCTGAATTTTCTGTCTAAGATATTTTGTATCAGTGATTCTGTCTAAGGCTATCTGAACCCGAACAAGCGGTTCATCCACGGTAAAAACTAATACGGTGTTTTCATCTACTTTTTTGAAATAAAGAGTTTTTCCTTCCACTTCGCACCTTGCCATAGCGGCATCGCCATTTTCAAAATAAGTATAAATTTCCTCTACATTATGAAAAGGATTAATTGTGTGGGTCGGGAGAGGCCCTGCCGCATCTACCTGCATAACGACGCGATTGAATTCTTCATCCGTTATTCCAAGAAAGCCTCTTGAATCCCTTCTTATCTCTCCTCCTGCTCCTTCCAGGAGTTGCGTCACAAGAAGAGAGGCATCTTGTTTAAGAAGCTCTAATTTTATTTGGATATCTTTAGCGTATTTTTCTTTTTCCGGCTCGAGCGTGTTATAAAGATTGTCTAAAAGCTCAAATAGTGTTTGCGCCATTTTCGCATCCACTTTTTTTAATAATTCGCGCTTCTCCGACTCTTCTAAAAAAGTATTGTTTTGAACTTCTTGATTAAAATTTTCGAGAGAAGGAGCCATGCTCCGGGCAAATCTTTCTTCATCAAAAAGATCCCTACCCAAAGACCGCTCCAAACTCTTAACCGTATCGTTAAGCTCGCCGATGGCAGTATTAAGCATTTCCACGGAATGGAGATGTTAAACTTCCTAATACACTTCTTAACCATCCTTTTTCTGACTTTTTCTTTTCCCTGGCCGCTATTGCAGCAATTTCCTCCGAACTCCTGGGTTTCTTTGACCAATCCAAAAGATGCAATATGGCACCATCGGGCGGCAGAGCGTCTTTATCAGGTATTGCTTTAATATAAACGTAATAATTGATCGTTCTTCGAATGTATTTAGCGCGATCGGGGTTAGCCTTCATAAAATCAAGATTGGCTGCAATCAATTCGTCATAGGCCATCCCAATTCGTTCCGGAAGATTTTTGATGGACGCGTCCATACTGAATTGACCTATAATAAATTCACGTTTCGATGGCGTCTCTACCCGCACGTCGACTTTTTGAGGATCCCATTGCATGAGTTTGACGGGGTCAAAATTTCCCTGGATCATCAACTCAGTCAATCCAACCATGCGAGCCGGGGATTCCCCTGGTTTTGATTCATTGTGATAAAAATCGGTCAGCTGAATGTCTTCATAGCTAATTTTACTTCCTGATTGGACGACGGCCGCGGCTCCACGCGCGTCGATGAATTCTCCGTCTTTAAACTCAAGACGCTGTCCATCAACTGTAACGTTGCGAAGGTAACCCAACATAAAACGATTTCTTCGCCACGCATTGTCATAACTTTTTCCAATCCGATCCTGGGTGGATGCCAAAATGGCGTCCGCCGCTGACCCCGGTTGCTTCGCCTCCGCTAAACGCACTCCCCATCCCAGAACGATTGTCGCGTGGGAATTCAAGCTCCCCCCTTTATCTAAACCTGTAAAAATTTGTTCATTGGCTTTAGTGTGCTTGTAATGAAATAATAAAAGCCCCATACGCGATCTTGTCATACTGCCCGCCATATCCATTAAACGATCCAGGTCGGCACGATACCCTTCATGTCTTTCATCCAACCGGACGGTTTTTTTTCTTTTATCTACTTGAAAATGCAAACTCATGTCTATCCCGGTATGAGCATAACCGGTTTTTTCGATATTGCCCGCGATCATCCAGGCATCGCTTTCGCTTAAATTCTGTTCCTGCAGAAATCCGCTGGCTTTCAAAAATTCTTGGCCAAAAGCCCCGGCCAGATAACGTTGGACGTAAGAGGCGCAAAGCGCCTCTTTCTGCGCTTCGCGCGGGATCGGATTGTGAGGCGTCCATGCTTGGCGTTCATGGAGCAGCGTTGCCGCCACGCTCGGGGCGATAGTAAAAATCCTTTTGGCGACCGGTTTTTCAGGTGTTTTAGGCGTTAAATCCGCGAGCTCGGGCTGAGCGGAGGGCTCGTCTAAAGATGCCGGCGCCGGCGGCGCTTCTTGCGGCTTGATGGCTACTTTTAGGGGGGGAGCAAACTGCGTTTCATCAGCCGCTTTTCCGAATTTGCCGTTGCGGAACCTGAGAAGCACCACGCGATCACCGTCGTTGGCGCAAAGTTTGTAATTTTTTCCATCCGGCCCCAAGACTTTGTTGTATTTGTATCTCCCTTTATCTGGAAGCGGTTCTAACACCTGAAATAATTCTCCTCCGCGAGCTTTTCGAACCGGACGTCCGTCTAAATTCCTTAAATTCTCCGCAGTGTTCACTTGCATACAGAGAAGATCGTGATCCTCAAGCCTGATCTCCGGATATTCTTTCTGGATTTTCATTATATTGAAAACCGTTCGATGATTCGGAAGTCTTAAAAACGCATTCACGGCTTTTTGCATTGCTTCTTTTGGCTCCAGACCCTGTCCCAGGGCTATCTGCAAAAAAGAATCCAGTCCCGGAATATCCGTGTGTAAATAATCAAAGGGAGCTTTAATTTCACTTTCAAATTCTTCGTCGGTGATCACCCCCCAATCCGCGGCTTTATCGATCTGACGACCCAAATTCTCAGATAAATTCTCAACCAGGGTGACGGCTTCTTTATACAATCGCTCTCGCACAGCGGCATGATCTTGTTTCTCGCGGGCGCCCATAAAACGGAGGCGTTCATTCAGAATCCCTAATTCATCTCCCAATAATTTTTCCACCTTGCCATGCAGGAGCTGTTTTTCCTGCGGCTCAAGATGTCTGTCATCGTCAATCAGCCTTTCGAGGCCAGTGACAGCGGCGCGATATTGTCCGCCGATTTCGACCATTCCCGGAACATCGGCGCTTCCCGCCTGCCTCAAAAGCGCTTCAAATTTATCGGGGATTGATTTTTGCTGTTCAGGTACGACTGTCATAAAACCAGAATTATATTTGTTTTAAAATCTCTTCCGTGGATTCCTCTTTAATCTTCGACTTTTTTTCCGACTCCTGAAGGATCATCTTTTTGGCCTTTTGAAACGCCTGTTTCATTTTTTCGGCGTACGCTTTGTAGAGCGGAGTTCTCTTTTCCGCGTACTCTTTTTCAACCGCTCCTAAAGTGGTTTTTTCTTTGACTAAAAAATCGACGATCGATTGCTTTTGCGCCTCATTCAGGCGCGGCAGCAATTGAGTTAAAAGTTTTTTTTGATCCGCATCGAAAACCACGGAAGATTGGATCTGCGAAATCAAATCTTGCGGGGATGTTTGTGAAAACATATTTAAAAAATTAATAAATCTAATTATTATAGCAAAAATAAGCCAAAAGCTCAAGAGTTTTTGACCGTTAAAATGCTCAATCTTTCTTAAAATTTGAAACTATAATACGCTTCGTCCAGCAGTTTGAGCCCATCCATTGCTTTTACGTTGAGGCGCAAATTTCTGCCTTTACGGGCGGCCGTCTTGCCGATGCGGATCAGCTTGCGCTGTTTTTCGTCCAGCGTGAATTCCCGGACGCCCGCCTTTTCCAAGGAGACCAGATAATGCGTGGCGTGCGTGAGGAGGCTCCATTCAAAAATGATCATCCGGTCGTCTTCTGACGAAACATGCAAGTCTAATTTTCGATTCACATTCCCGGATTCAGCGCCCGGACGGAAGGCGCTGGCCTTTGGAATCGTGGTAGCCACATTACTCCACTGACTGGCCGCGCGGCCCTGCTTGTCGATCGCGATCACGGTAAAAAAATAAGGCTGATTGTTGTAAAGGCCCGTGACCTTGAAGTAGTTGGCGCTCGCTTTTTGACGATTGGGCATATCCGCGACTGAAACGCCTTTAGTACTGATGGCGGATTCGTCGTAGCTGACCCAGTAATAATCCACATTTTCGTCCGCGCGCGCCTTCTTCCAAAAAAGCTCCACAGCCCGATCCGTCGGGACGGCTTTGAGGTCGGAAATGACGCCCGGCTGGATAAAACTCTGGCTTTTGTCCACGGTCTTCACCGCTTCCACGGGACGGGAGAATCCAACCACGCATGTGCCCGCGCCCGCGTTGCGCGGGAAGTAGAGATGATCGCCTTCCTGGATCGATTTATCGCCTAGATTTGCGTAGATTTTTTCGTTTAAAAACTCGCGAATAGTTCCGCATGTTTGCGGGAATTGAACTGAAAAACGAACGCCTTTCTCATTCGTCAAAATCGCCTCGGTCCCTGCAGGAAAAATAGAGTTAACAATAAACTCGTCATTGATTTCCTTGGCTTGATCTACGTCGCATTGGACATCGACGCTCAGTTTCAGAATGTCTTTCACGCCGTCCAGCGCTCCTATGGCCACGAGATTAACTGTCTTGCTGTCCTGAGTAAGCCCTTCACAGCCTTTTTTGTAATGCAGAAGCCATCGCTGATCTTCGTCCGGAAACGTGATTATCAGATTTTGATTCGGGAGATCGATTTCATGGATGGCCACGCGCGTGGCCTGATCGGAATGATCCGTCGCCCACAGCATTCCGGCAAGACCGGCAAAACCTGACGGACGAACAAAAATAAAAATACCGAGCAGGAGGATCGCGGCCACCGAAAGAACAATGATTTGAATGAAGCGCTTTTTTTTCATGCCTTCTGAATGGTTAACACGTGGTCCAGTCTCGCTTTTATTGCCAATTCGCTCCAGCGGAGGTTCCCGACTGCCATTATATCATTGTTCGCGTTGACGATAATTGGAATCCTGTGGCGTTCGTTTTTGGGGATTTTGGCGTCCACGAAAAAATCCTGGAGCTTTTTGGTGCCCTTCATTCCCGCGGGCTGAAAACGATCGCCCGAGTGCCAAGACCGCACGCAACAATTTTCAATTTCCAATTTACGATGAATTTTCAATTTACAATCCCCGATCACTGTCGAAGACAAGTTTTCAATTCTCCATTCTCCCCACTGGATTTCCTTTGACGTGAGGCGCTTTTGCCCGCCTTCTCCGGGTACGCGCTTGGGAATACCTCCTTTGAATAAGGGCAGAAACCGAGGCGCCTGCTCGAACGTGATCGTCTGATATTCGATGGTGAACGTCATCCCTTTGACGGTCATCCGCTTGCCGGTCTTCCCGTTCCTGATGAATTGGATGAGCTGATTGATATGCTTTTTGTAGAGGTTGTGAGGACCCAGCATCCGAATGAGAATCTCGCCCTGGAATTCACTGCCAAGGCGGCTAAACGCCGCGCGCGGGAAGCGATCCCCGCTGACGTGATTTGCCAACCACTTTTCCGCTTTGCGATCGTATTGATGCACGGCGGTCGCGGCCTTTTTGCTGATACGCAGGAGGCGCGCTTCGAAGGTGGGCTCCTTTTTTCTTCGGTCCGGCAAAAAACGGCGCCGAATCGAGTTGCGAAGATAACCGATGTCCTGATTGGTCCGGTCTTCGCGGTGCGGTTGGTTTCGCGTTTTGAGGAAGGCTAGGATCTCCGCTTTGGTGACCGTGAGCAGCGGACGAATCACGCGCCCCTGCTGAAATCGCATGCCGCGAAGTCCACGCAATCCCGCGCCGCGGATGAGGTTCATCATAATGGTCTCCACCTGATCGTCGCGGTGGTGCGCCACCAAAATGGCATCGGCCTTGTGCTCCTGCCGGACCGATTCCAGAAATTCGTAACGCACCGCGCGGGCGTTGGCTTCCAGATTTCCTTTTTTGAGGACAATTGTTTTCCGCGTCACGCACGGCACGCCCCACTTTTTGGCCAATCGCCGGACGAACCGGGCATCCTGATCGCTTTCTTTCCCGCGAAGACTGTGATTGAGATGCGCGAGGACAAGGTCGTAGCCCAGCTCCCTGAGCACGAGCGCCAGACACACGCTGTCCGCGCCGCCGGAACAACCGACGACGAGGCGCTTCAAAGGCGGTAGGGCTTGAAGAACCCGATGGCATTTTTGAACCAAGGACAGCATATTAATGTAAAAATGCCCGGGTTCCGGTGAGAACCATGGCGATGCCGGCTTTGTCCGCGGCGTCGAAGACTTCTTTGTCGCGCTTACTGCCGCCGGGCTGAATGATGGCGGAAATACCCGCTTGCACCGCCGCCTGGATGCTGTCCGCGAAAGGGAAAAAGGCGTCCGAGGCGAGCACCGCGCCCTGCACGCGATCACCTGCTTTTCGGATCGCGATTTCCACGGAATCGATGCGCGACATCTGGCCCGCGCCGATGCCCACGGTCGTGAGGTTTTTGGCGAGCACGATCGCGTTCGATTTGACGTGCCGAACCACGCGCCACGCGAAGAGAAGGTCTTGGAGTTGTTTGTCCGTGGGCTTTTTAGCGCTCACATTTGTGAGGTCTTTTTTCGTGAGTTCTTTCTGATCGTAGTTCTGAATGAGGAGGCCGCCTTGCACCTTTCGATAGACCCGCTGGTTGGGTTCGATCCTGAAATCGCCAAGACTGAGGACACGCACGTCTGGCTTGGCTGAGAGGATTTTGAGCGCTTTTTCTTCGAAAGCGGGAGCCAGCACGAGTTCAAAGAATTGCTTGGCAATAGCTTCCGCCACATCTGCCGTGCAAGATCGATTCATGGCGATGATGCCGCCGAACGCGGATTTGGGATCGCCGGAATAGCCGTTGATAAAGGCTTCCTCTAGCGTGTCCGCAGACGCGATGCCGCAGGGGTTGCCGTGTTTGATGAAGGTGACCGTGGGTTCCCTGAATTCGGCGATGAGTGAAAAAGCCGCGTCCGCGTCCATGATGTTGTTGTAGGAAAGCTCCTTGCCCTGGAGGACCGTGGCATTGGGAATGTTGGTGAAACGATTGTCCGTGTCGCGATAGAACGCGGCGCGCTGGTGCGGATTTTCGCCGTAGCGGAGGTCCCGGACTTTTTCCGCGGTGATCGTGGCCAGGCGTCCGCCCGTAAGCCAGGACGCGATGGCGCCATCATAGCGGGAGGTGGTCTGGAACACTTTTTCCGCCAAAGCGCGGCGCGTCTCGAGCGAAGTTTTGCCGGCCTTTTTGAGCTCCTGAATCACCCGACCGTAGTCCCTGGGATCCGTCACAACCGTGACGGACTGGAAGTTTTTGGCCGCGCTCCGCAGCATGCTCGGCCCGCCGATGTCGATCTGTTCGATGGCCTCCGATTCCTTCACGTTGCTTTTTGAAACAGTTTCGATGAACGGGTATAAATTAACGACCACCAAATCGATCATCTCCACCTCGTGATCCTTGGCCGCCTGCATGTGGGTTTTGTTGTCCCGCAGGGCCAAGAGCGCCGCGTGAATCTTGGGGTGAAGCGTTTTGACGCGACCGTCCAACATTTCCGGAAACCCTGTGTAAGCGCTCACGTCGATCGCGTCGATGTCATTCGAGCGGAGCAGTTTGGCTGTGCCGCCCGTGGAAAGTATTTCAAAACCGAGGCTGTCGAGCGCTTTGGCAAATTCGACGATGCCGTCTTTATTGGAAACTGAAATGAGGGCGCGCTTAACCATAAATTTATTAATAATTTCGTGCTTGCATTATAGCGGAAGTAGCCATGGGATTGATTTTTTTTCTTGCTTTTATTTTATAATATAGTACTATAATACATTATTTCTACTCGCATGAAACCTTTTGCCTTTTCACAGCTTCCTTTAGGCTTTCCTTCAGCTGTTCCCTCTTCTTCTGCGGCTCGACGAACCTTCGTTCCTGCAATACCCGCCGCTGAATCTATGATGACGGTTCGTATCCTGCATAGCGGGGTGAAGATCGGAGTGATCAGGGACGCCATTCAAAAGGTTTTGGGCACGTCGCCACGCGAAAAAAATAATGAATTTTTGATCCCCTTATCCCAAGCGCAGGCAGTCCGCGCTGGCATTGAAGAGGCCCTGAGGAGAAATGGTGTCGAGGATGTCAAAATAACAGCGACTTTCCCGGGCATTGTTTTTGTGTCGCGCGCCGGAGATGATGACGAAGAAGATCAGGGCGACTACGCCGCAGGCTGGCGCCAACAACGAAAAGGGGGGCGTTAGGCGACCACCACCAGTTCAGCATCAAGGCGATGCTGGCCATCATGCTTCCCAGTATCTGTTATGCGAACTGTAACCTTATCACCTGGCTTACAGTGAACGCCTGAGTGAGTATCTGCCCTCACATAACATGCTATTCTTTTTTGTGTTTTTGGATCCTTAGCACTGATCAAAATTCCTTCGCGGGTACGCTGTGTAACAACCCCTGACATAACTCCATTTTTTTTCTTCTTATCTGCGTTTGCCGAATCGCCAGTATCTTCTTGTCCACCCATCTTCTCCGCAGCTGCACGATCCATTTTTTCCAATTCTTTCTGAACCTGGGCGCGGCGCTCAAACTCTTGTGATGAGATTGTAGCAATCCATGCCCGAACACTTCTAATGGCTTGAGGCGTATTATCAAAATCCAGATCGCCAACAAGGACAGGGTCTCATTCTGCCGAAAAATTTCTTATATTATGAAGACTAGCGAATATTTCTTCCGCGAGCGCCTGCCTTCGCTCGTTCTGATCAGAACCACTGCCTAATCTATGAAGATTGATCATAGTTTCCGCGTACGCAACATCGCGCGCATTCATCAAGTCTGCGAGTGCTTCCGACGTGGAACACGCCGTCCGACTCCTCACGTCTTCCCGAATCTCTCCATACAAAATCAATCCGCTGATGCACGGCCGGCATGCCGCCTGTTTTCGGATTTGCCGGATAATAAGAACCGTAAACTTCTCTCATAAGAATTGGGGAAGGTTTTATGGAGAGTTAATTTACACAACCATAACGGAATTGTCAAAATAAAGCCCTTTCCAATCCGATTCTTTAGTGCTAACATGCCCCCGCCCCCCTATGGAAATACGAAATATCGCGATTATCGCGCATGTGGATCATGGAAAAACCACGCTGGTGGACGCGCTTTTGAAGGCCGGCGGCGCGTTCACCTCGCACGAGCGCGTGGAAGAGCGCGTGATGGACAGCTACGCGCAGGAGAAGGAGCGCGGGATCACGATTTACGCCAAAAACGCGGCGATCACGTATAAGGACACCAAGATCAATATCGTGGACACGCCCGGGCACGCGGATTTCGGATCCGAGGTTGAACGCATGTTGCGCACCATCGATGCCACCGTGCTTTTGGTGGACGCGCTGGAAGGCCCTATGCCGCAAACGAAATTCGTTCTTTCCAAGGCACTCGCGTTGGGACTGCCGGTGCTTGTCGTTATCAATAAAATCGACCGTCCGATGGCGCAACCGGACAAAGTACTTGACCTGACGTTCGATTTGTTCGGCCGACTGAATGCCACCGAGAAACAGATGGATTTCCCCTATATCTATACGATTGCCCGCGAGGGTATCGCGATCAAGAATCTGAAAGACGAGCGCAAGGACATCACCCCGCTTTTGGACTGGATTTTGGAACATGTAAAGCCGGCCAGGGCAGATCTGACGCGCGATTTCCGCATGCAACCGGCCACGCTGGCGTATGACAACTACGTGGGCCGCATCGCGATCGGACGCGTGCATGAAGGGAGTATCAAGGCGGGAACAAATGTGTTTGTAGTGAAGGCGGATGGATCGCGACGAAAGGCAAAAATCACGAAAGTGTTCACGTTTCACGGACTCAAACGGACCGATGCGGAGAAAATTGTGGCGGGAGATATCGTGGCCATCGCCGGTATCTCGGACGTGTATGTGGGCGAGACCATCACGACGAGTGAGATCGCTGAGCCTTTACCAGCGATTAAAGTGGATCCGCCCGCGCTTCAGATGGATTTCATGGTCAACACATCGCCGTTTGCGGGGCGTGAAGGCGCGCTTGTGACGAGCCGCCATCTGCGAGAGCGCCTTCTGAAAGAACTGGAAACAAACGTGGGACTCAAAGTGGAAATGCACGACAATACCGACACCTTCAAGGTCTACGGCCGCGGTGAAATGCACTTATCCGTCCTGATCGAAGCCATGCGCCGCGAGGGATTTGAACTCCAGGTTTCCCAGCCCCAAGTGGTGACGCAAACGGTGGATGGAGTTTTGATGGAGCCGGTCGAAAGCGCGGCCATCAACGTGCCTGACGCGATGGCGGGCAAAGTGATCGAGGCCATGGCGGGACGCAAGGGAGAGCTCAAGGAGATGCTGTCGCAGAATGGCAACACGATCATGGAATTCCATGTCCCCACGCGCGGACTTTTGGGATTCACCTCCGCGTTCATTCTGATGACGCGCGGCGAAGGCACGTTCTATCACGCCTTTGACCACTTTGCGCCACACTATGGAGTGATTGATAAACGAAGCGTCGGATCCATGATTTCCGGCGAAACCGGCGTCACCGTGGCCTATGCCCTGTGGTTTTTACAGGAACGCGGTCCGCTCTTTGTGGCCCCCGGCGAAAAGGTATACGAAGGCATGATCATCGGCGAACACAACCAGGGCACGGATCTCGTCGTGAATCCCATGAAGGAAAAGAAGCTCTCAAACATGCGCGCCTCCGGCTCGGATGAAGCGATCCGTTTGACGCCGCCCCAGGAAATGAATCTTGAAAAAGCGCTTGAGTATATTCAGCACGATGAATATGTGGAAGTGACGCCGCAACACATACGCCTGCGCAAAAAATTCCTGACGGAATTGGACAGGAAGCGGCACGGGCGGAAATAGATTTTTTATCGGAACTTCCTGTACAGCCGATAGCCAAAGTAGAGGGCTTTTTTGAGCGGATGCGGGAGCCGTTCCTGGGCTGTCCGTCTGATCGGGTGTATAAATACCCTGCAAATTTAACTTGAAATATTAAATATGAAGGTATAGAATACAATTATGAAAAAGCGTTCTTTGGCTCAGATAATAATAAAAGCTATAAAAACTTTTCCGGCGATTGTTGTGACGGGTCCGCGGCAATCGGGCAAGACCACTCTTCTAAAAACCCTCTTTCCAAAGACCCACCAGTTCGTATCGCTGGAGGATCCGAATGTCCGGATGCGGGTCAGAGAAGATCCTGTCGCTTTTCTGGAACACTATGATTCACCCCTGATCCTGGACGAAATTCAATATGTTCCGGAACTGCTTTCTTATATAAAAACCAAAATAGATGAAGACCGAAGGCCGGGTCGGTGGCTTTTTACGGGTTCTCAGAATTTCACCCTGATGCAAGGAGTTAGCCAGTCACTCGCGGGACGGGTCGCCGTTCTTACTCTGCTTCCCTTTTCTTATTCAGAGCGCGCGGGTCATGGCGACCAGACAATGGAACCTGCCCGATGGCTGAATGAAATAAAAAAAACAGGAGGTGTAAAAGATAAAAACAGCCCCTCGGTCAGTGAATTCCTCCTGCGGGGCAACTATCCCGAGATCGCCAGCATAAAATCAGTGGACAGACAACTCTGGTGCAGTTCTTATGTCGCTACCTATCTGGAGCGTGATGTCAGGAATCTGGCTCAGATCGGCGACCTGGCTCAGTTTGAGCGCTTTCTTAAGATGTGCGCGGTTCGCACAGGACAGATCCTGAATCTGTCCGAGATGGCCCGGGACATCGGCGTGAGTGTGCCGACAGCCAAAAGATGGCTGTCAATTCTAGAAACAAGTTATCTGATCCATCTTCTTTACCCCTATTACAAAAATCTTGATAAACGTCTTATTAAAAGTCCTAAATTATATTTCTGCGATACGGCTCTCGCCTCCTATCTCCTTGGACTGCATGATGCGGAGACTCTTCTGAAGAGTTCTGATTTCGGCCGTTTATTCGAAACGATGATCGTTAATGATGTTTTTAAGCGATTCCTTCACTCCGGGCAAATGCCTTCCATGTATTATATGAAGACCCGCGACGGGCTTGAAATAGATCTTGTTCTTGAGATAGGACAAAAATTGCATCTTTTTGAAGTGAAAAGTGCATCCACTATCACATCCAGACATGCCTCATCACTCCGAATCATGCTCAATGAATTTCAAGATTCTATAGGAACAGCCGCTATTCTGTCGAATAGCAGAGAAAATTTTTTGGTCACCCGTCAGATCAATAATTATAACTGGAAGAATGTATTGAACCTGTAATGTGTCTATCGAAATTTCGGCATAAAGGTAAAATTTGCGGGCTGGCTTTAAGAATTCTCCAAAAGATAGTTCATCATTTTTCTTTTCCTGTCCCATTTCAGGCCGCGATGTACGCTGAGCTTCGCTTTCCAGTGGGCGAATGAGCCGTCGCAGCTAT
>JACRIE010000057.1 GCA_016220165.1 Candidatus Peregrinibacteria bacterium | reverse complement strand
CTTCAGGCTTTCATTATATTCTTTCCAGTTGCGGATTCTGTACGGGGATTTTTTTTGACGGTCTTTTTCATATTTGTTTTTGTTTTGTATCCTGCCTTTTTATACTATACTCATGGGTGAGTTGTGCAACAAAGCCATTAGAAATTGGATATTAACTTTTAGATTTACGTGAACGGCTGGAAGCCTTAACGGCATTAGACGCGGCGATTCTCGCGTATTGATCACGATAAACGGACCCCGCGGGGATCAATTTGCCGATAATAACATTTTCCTTCAATCCGCGTAATTTGTCAATCTTTTTAGTCGTGGCCGCTTCCACAAGAACACGGATGGTTTCCTGGAAGGAGGCGGCGGAAAGCCAGCTCTCGGTTGTGATGGCGACCCGTGAGATACCAAGGAGAAGCCGTTCTCCATAAATAGGATTCTTCTTCTGCTTAAGCAACTCTCCATTGATTCTCTCATATTGAACCGCATTCACGATTTCTCCGGGAAGGAATTCGCTATGCCCCGCGTCGATAACGCGCAAACGGGAAAACATTTGTTTCACGATAATCTCAATATGTTTATCGTTAATGGTCTGTCCTTGGGACGCGTAAATATGCTGAACCTCGGTCATCAAATAACGCTGGACGGTATAAACATCCGTGAGTCGCATCAATTCCTGAAGGTTGAGGGATCCCTGATTAATTGGTTCACCCTTAGCAATCAAACCGTTATTATCGACGCGAAGCGTCTCCTTGGGGCTGAATGTGTAAAGTTTGGTATGGCGTTCGGTATGCTTCACAACAATGCGGTCCGGACGGATCTCTATGACTTTCCCCTCTTCCTGGGATTTAAGGGTGCCTTTATCCGCAGTTGAACGGGCAATCACCTGCTTAGGCCTAATCTTTTGGCCTTTTTTCACAATGATTTCGTAATCCAAAGGAACCATATAAGAATCCTCTCCGAGCTCTTCAGCTAAAACAGCTACTTCAATTTTATCGGGACGCCGCTTAACGGAAACGCGGCCGCTGATTTCGGAAAGAACCGCGGCGAATTTTGGCGGGCGCGCCTCAAAAAGTTCTTCAACGCGCGTCAGGCCTTGGGTAATATCGCTGCCTTCGGCCACGCCACCCATGTGGAAGGTGCGCATGGTCAGTTGGGTGCCGGGTTCACCGATACTCTGAGCGGCGATGATACCGACCGCCATACCCAATTCAACAGGCTGGTTCGTGCCTAAATCACGGCCATAGCATTTTCGGCAAATACCGTTTTCTGTGCGGCAGTTCATAATCGAATATACTTTCACCTCTTCAATTTTCTCCTGCTTCACGATTTTAAGGAGATGGTTATCCACTTCGCTATGACGTTTGGCCAAAATTTCACCCGTCTTGGGATGAACAATATCAGCCGCGAGCGTCCGCCCGAAAATACGTTTTTCAAACGATTCTCCTATGCGTTGACTTTCGGCGCGGGTAATGAGATGAGCGTAGTCGGAACCGCAATCGTCTTCTTTAATCACGATATCTTGAACCGCGTCGACCAAACGGCGTGTGAGGTATCCGGCTTCAGCCGTCTTAAGAGCGGTGTCGGACTTACCTTTGCGGCCTCCGTGAGTGGCTATGAAGTACTCCAGAATCGAGAACCCCTCTTTCAGGCTGGCTTTGACCGGAAGTTCGATCGTTTTTCCGCTTGGGTTGGCCACAAGTCCTTTCATCCCGCACAACTGGGTCACCTGACCCCAGTTGCCGCGGGCGCCGGAAGCGACCATGTAATAAATATTATTCTCTTTATTGTGAGAGAATTCTTCAATCAATTTATTCGTGAGTTCATTTTTAACTTCGCCCCAAATACGGATCGCGTGGCTGTAGCGTTCATCAGCCGTGATCCACCCCTTCCAATATTGGTTATTGAGCTTCTTGATGATTTCATTCGTCTCTGCGATCCGTTCATTCTTCGTCTTCGGAATAAGCATGTCCGCCACCGAAATGCTGAGTCCTGACTTCGTGGCGAACTTGAAGCCGATACGTTTGCATTCGTTCGCCAGTTTCGCTGTGATTTCAGGACCGTTTTTTTCAAGACAGGTAGTGAGAAGTTCCTTGAGCGCGCCCTTGTCGATGTTGCTGTTAAGATAGGGCCATCCTTCTGGCAAAAAGCTGTTAAAAATCAAACGCCCAACGCTGGTTTCGATAATTTGACCGTTGATACGAAACTTTATCAACGCCTGAAGAGCGACAAATCCCAAACGATAGGCATTGATTGCTTCGCTATGAGTGGCGAAAACCATGCCTTCGCCTTTCTTCCCAGGGAATGTCTGAGTGAGATAGAAACAGCCAAGAACCATGTCTTGGGTGGGCGTGATAATAGGCTCGCCCGCAGAAGGTTTCAGTAGATTATGGCTGGAAAGAATGTATTTTTTGACTTCCGCCTGGGCCGCCTTAGAAAGGGGGAGATGAACCGCCATCTGATCTCCGTCAAAGTCCGCGTTGAAAGCCGCGCAAACGAGCGGATGGATCTGGATGGCTTTTCCTTCGATCAGAACCGGCTGAAAAGCCTGGATGCCCAAACGATGGAGCGTGGGCGCGCGATTGAGTAAAACACAACGATCGCGGATCTCCTCTTCGAGGATGTCCCACACCTCCTTCTTTCCCATCTGAATGAGACGCTCGGCGCCTTTAACGTTGTGGGCCAGCTCGCGGCGGATCAGCTGACCGATCACAAAGGGCTTGAACAATTTAAGCGCCATTTCTTTCGGCAAACCGCATTGAAACAAATCCAGCTGGGGGCCGACCACAATAACGGAACGACCGGAATAGTCGACGCGTTTACCCAAAAGGTTTTGACGGAAACGACCCTGTTTGCCCTTGAGCATGTCCGAAAGCGAACGGAGTTTGCGTTTGTCGCCCGCCGTATAAACCGCTTTACCCGCGCGCGGCGCGTTATTAAAAAGAATGTCCACGGCTTCCTGCAGCATGCGCTTTTCGTTGCGGCAGATCACCTCGGGCGCGCCGATCGCCATCAGCCGCTTGAGGCGGTTGTTGCGATTAATCACGCGGCGATAAAGATCATTAAGATCGCTCGCGGCGAATCGGCCTCCGTCCAATTGAACCATAGGACGCAAATCCGGAGGAATTACCGGCAGCTGAGTGATAATCATCCATTCGGGCTTTATCCCCGCTTTAAGCAAAGAGCCGGCCAAACGAATGCGCTTCATAAGTTTTTTATAGCGCTGCCCCGTGCTCTTTATTTTCTCTTTATCAAGTTTCTTGATGAATTCTTTAAAATCAATCTTGGAAACAATTTCGCGGATCGATTCCGCGCCGGTGCTGGCGCGGAAGATGTGACCGAATTTCATGGACAATTCGCGGTATTCCAGTTCATTCACGATTTTCCCGGGATCCAGACTTTCGACTTCTTCACGCGCCTGTTTATGCTGCAACGTGAGCTCCTCAACGCGGCGCGCGTAGGCATCCTCGGTTTGGACTATCTCTTTACCCGTTTTCGCGCCCTCTTCTTCCCCAACTTTTTGTTTTACAACGAGATCCTTCTCTCTGACTTTAAACTCGTGCTGGATCTGTTTCTTATAAACTTGAAAATCTTTATCAAGCTGCTCTAAGGTAGCTTTTTTAGCGTTCTGGTCAACGTCAATAATGATATAAGCGGCGAAATAGACGACTTGCTCGATGGCTTTCACAGGCAGATCAAGAAGAAGACCCAAACGACTGGGCGTTGAACGCAAAAACCAAATATGCGTGACCGGGACGGCCAAACTGATATGCCCCATTCGCTCGCGGCGCACGATGGAGCGGGTCACTTCGACGCCGCATTTCTCGCAGACCACGCCCTTATATCGGATGCGCTTGTACTTACCGCAATAACACTCCCAGTTTTTCGTGGGACCAAAAATCTTTTCACAAAAAAGTCCGTCGCGCTCCGGTTTCTGGGTGCGATAATTGATCGTTTCAGGCTTGGTCACTTCTCCATGAGACCAACTCAGAATAGACTCCGGACTTGCCACGGAAATAGCGATCGCGTCGAACTGATCTGACTTTTTTGGATACTCTTGAGGACGATGTTGCGACATAAATACTAGTTACTAATTACGAGCTACGAGTTTCCGACATCGGGGGGCGGCGCCGTTTCATTGTCGGTCTCAGGAACAAATATTTCGTCTTCGCCGACGCCGGCTTCACCGTCTTTCCGCTTATCAAGCATAATCATGTCAGTGGCGATAATTTCAGTCTTAAAAATACGAGCGCCTTCCGGGGAATCCCAGGAACGGGTCTTAAGATAACCTTCAATATAGACTAATTTCCCTTTTTTAAGATATTGGCTGCAAATTTCAGCCAAACGACCCCAGGCCACCACATTATGAAACTCCGCCAGAGAATGTTTTTCGCCATTACGCGTAATCCACTCACGGTTGGTTGCCACGCCAAACGTGACGATGGATTGACCATTTCCGGTTTGTTTGAGTTCCGGATCGCGAGTCAAATTGCCGATAAGAATAACTCGATTAACGCTTCGCATTCCAAAATTTTATAAGATAAAATTTTTATTCAAAATTATTTATTCAAAATTAAATTCCTTATCCTAATTTTAAATTTTCTAATTTTTGAATTTTGAATGATTAACCCTCCTCTTCCTCCAATTTCTTCTCGATTTCCTCGGGACTGAGCGCAGGCTCATCCGATTCCAGACCCATCTCTTTTTTGGCGCTGGCTCCTCCTATTTCCTTGCCTTCAATCTCAGCCTCAATCTGACGAGGCGACTCCTTGACAATATCTTGTTCCTTAAGCTCCGCGATCTTGTCGCTATCGGGAATCGCGTCGTCTTCTTCAGTCAAAGGTATCACAAGCTCTACTTCTTCAATACCGTCATCGCCTTTGAGCTTCATAAGATCGACGTCCAGGCAAAGGCTTTTGAGCTCTTTGGTAAGAACATTAAAGCTCTCAGGAACATTGGGCGTTCGGATTTCTTCACCCTTAACGATCGATTCGTAAGCTTTGGCGCGTCCGATCACATCGTCGGATTTGATCGTGAGCATTTCCTGAAGAGTATGAGCGGCGCCATAGGCTTCCAAAGCCCACACCTCCATTTCTCCGAAACGCTGGCCGCCGTGCTGAGCCTTGCCTCCAAGGGGTTGCTGAGTGACAAGGGAATAGGGACCGACGGAACGGGCGTGCAACTTGTCTTCAACCAAGTGGAGCAGTTTCATCATATAAACCTTACCCACCGTGGTGTGATATTGGAACGGTTCTCCGGTATGTCCGTCGTACAATTGAACCCGGCCATTTGTGGGAAGTTCGGCGTCTTTCATCAATGTTTCGATTTGTTCCGTGGTGATTCCATTCAGCGCCGGAGTAGCCACACGGAAACCCAGACGATCAGCCGCCCAACCCAAATGGGTCTCAAGAACCTGACCGATATTCATACGGCTGGTAACGCCCAGAGGATTGAGGATAATATCGACCGGCGTGCCATCTTCCAGGAACGGCATGTCCTCGCGATGAACAATGCGTGAAATAACTCCTTTGTTTCCGTGACGTCCGGCCATCTTGTCTCCGACCTGGATCTTACGGGTCTGCGCCACATACACTTTGATCTGACGGATCACGCCTGTGGGAAGCTCGTCGCCATTCTGACGGGTGAAAATCTGAACATCCACCACCTTGCCTCCTTCACCCCCTGGCAAACGGAGAGAGGTGTCTTTGACATCCTTGGCCTTATCACCGAAAATCGCTTGCAGCAATCGCTCTTCGGCCGTGAGCTCGGTCTCCCCTTTTGGGGTGATTTTGCCGACGAGAATGTCGCCTTCCAAAACCGTGGCTCCGATACGGACAATACCGTCCACATCCAGATCTTTCAAACGCGCTTCGCCCACATTGGGGATATCTCGCGTAACGATTTCGGGGCCGAGCTTGGTGTCGCGTACGTCCACTGAAAAAACCTCGATATGAACCGAATCATAGAGTCCGTCTTTCACAATACGATCCGAAAGGATCACCGCGTCTTCATAGTTGTACCCATGCCAGGACATATAGACGACGAGAAGATTTTGTCCTAAAGCCAATTCACCTTTATCCACAGCGGTTCCATTGGCAAACGTATCGCCTTTCTTCACGCGATCGCCTTTCTTCACCGCAGGACGCATATGGATCGTGGTCGCCTGATTGGAACGGACAAAATTTTCAAGACGATGGGTTTCTTTTTTTCCATCATCATACATAATAGTGACCTCGCGCGCGTCGGTGTAAATAACTTCTCCTTTGCCGCGCGCCACCAAGGCTTGTCCTGAACTTTCCGCGGTCACTCGTTCGATACCGGTTCCTACAATAGGAGTTGTCGGAGAAATCAGAGAAACCGATTGGCGTTGCATATTGGATCCCATGGACGCGCGAGTGTTGTCATCATGCTCAAGAAAAGGGATAAGGGAAGTGGTGACCGAAATAATTTGCTTAGGAGCGATATCAATATGCGTTACGTCACGAACGTGAGCCAAAATTGGCTCACCGTTGCGACGGGTCGAAACACGAGTATGAACGAATTGAGACATTTTATCAGTCTCCGAATTTGCTTCAGCGACAATAAAGTGACGCTCCGCGTCCGCGTCATAATATCGGACATCATCCGTAAGATAGGAGCGCACTTTCACATGATTTTCCAGCGGATCCTGGACTTTAAAACCAACAATTTTATTAGTCACAATCATGCGTGCCGCATCTTCTGTAATTTCTTCACCCTTTTTGATGAAGATCTTTCGCCCTAATTTGACATCTTGCGCGACCACCTTGCCGATCAGAAGATAGACCGTTGGCTTTTCTATGATTTCAGGAGCGGAAGTCTTAATCTGCTTTTTGATCTTAACGATCTTGGAAGCCAGTTCTTGCGTGATAGTCGATCCTGATTTAATCACTAGTTTTCGGCCGTCTTTAATATCTTCATCAATAATGCGTCCGACTAAATCCGCCACTTTTGGCTCTGCGATATTTTTAACGCGACGATACGGCGTTTCGATGAAACCATAGGAATTAACGCGCGCGTATGTAGCAAGATGGACAACAAGTCCAATATTAGGGCCTTCGGGCGTCGCAATGGGGCAAATACGGCCATAATGAGAAGGGTGCACGTCGCGGACGTCAAACGAGGCGCGTTCACGGGAGAGACCTCCGGGTCCCATGGCCGACAAACGACGTTTATGGGAAAGCTCGGCCAGCGGATTAGTTTGATCCATGAATTGGGACAGCTGGGAACTCGCAAAAAATTCGCGCATGGCCGCGGTGATCGGCCGGCAATTGATGAGCTGTGTCGGAGTCACGGTTTCCAAATCCATAACGGTCATGCGATCCTTCGCGATACGATCCGTGCGCATGAGGCCCAGACGGAATTTATTTTGCACTAATTCACCGACTGACCGAATACGGCGGTTGCTGAGATGATCGATATCGTCTTCCGTGCCCTCTCCATTATTGAGTTCAATCAGGCGCTTGAGGATATTCACGAAATCGTCGACCTGGAACACGCGGTATTTGACGGCGTCGGAAATCGTCGTGCCGAATCGCTTGTTGAGCTTATAGCGGGCGACCGGACCCATGTCGTAGCGTTTAAAATCAAAAAACAGCCCTTCAATAAGCGATTTGGCATTTTCAGGAGTGGCCAAATCCCCCGGACGGATTTTGCGGTAAACGCTCTGATAGGATTCGTCTAACGTGCGCACCGGGTCTTTCTCCAGCGTATTGTGGATGTAGTCGTTATTGATATCCACGTTCACTTCATTGAAAAGATCGCGAATTTGATTATCAGTATGAAAACCGAAAATACGCAGAAGCTGCGTGACGGGAATCTTGCGTTTGCGATCGATCTTGACCGTGATCACGCCCTTCTTGTCCGTTTCAATCTCAAGCCAGGCGCCGCGGCGGGGAATAATTTTTGCGTTATAGAATTGAGGGGCCGTGGCATTTCTGGAATAAAACACGCCCGGACTGCGGACGATCTGATTGACCACAACGCGCTCAATGCCGTTAATGATGAAGGTGCCCTTTTCGGTCATCAAAGGAACCGATCCCAAAAACACCTCCTGTTCTTTGATTTCACCCGTTTCCTTATTGATCAATTGAACATTGACCTTGAGCGCCGCTTCATAAGAAATATTTTTGACCTTACAGGTGATGGGGTCGTACTTCGGCTTGTCGAAAGAATGACTTAAAAAATGGAGTTCCATTTTTTTCCCCGAGAAATCAACAATCGGGGAAACTTCCTCCAGAAGCTCCTTAAGTCCATCGCTCAAAAACCACTGATAAGAACTCAGCTGGACTTCGATCAGCTGAGGAAGAGGATAGACATCTTCTTTTTCACTAAAATAATAACGGTCGCTGATAATCTTGGTGGGCTTGAGCGACTTAAGAACGAAGTCACGTCGTCCCGCGAAACTCGCGGGAGACGTGACGGAGGCAGCAACCTTTTTTGCCATAAAAAAAATCGAACAAAATAATGGGTTCTTTCTGCGAAAAAAAAGGAAAGCGCCAATCGAATCCCTGTAAGCGCGCGCACTTACCTTATTTAAAATAAGCTACATTATTGTAGACAGAATGTCTAAGATGTCAAATCGAGTTGAGGAAAGAGCAAAAAAATCAATTGACAAAATATTTAATTATTTCAAATCTAATTAATCTTGTAATTTTTTAATAATCTCTCGTTGAATCTCCTGCACACGCGGAGGATCGCGCCAGGGATCATAGTGAGAGCCGAACTGCGACAAAGCAACGAGATAGGCAGCCTCTTCTCGAGTGAGTTCTGTCGGCAATTTTTCAAAATACTGCCTGCTAGCATCTCCTATTCCATAAACATTTTGACCCACTGGCAACATATTAAGGTAAACTTCAAAAATCTTATCAGGCTTAAAAAATTTATTTAGTTTTACCACAAGAAATGTGGCCTGAAGTTTTTGCCACCAACTCTCCTGACTTCCATAATTTAACAAATAATCAATGAGCTGCGACTGCGCTTGATTAAAACGTTTCTGGGATTTTCGCTTGAAGGGATCCTGCCAAATGAGCGGGATGGCGACGTCGATGGAAAAATTCTTGGGGTCAAAAAAAGCGTCCCCGGCCGTCTGCCAAAAAATTTTCTTCGCGTCTGTCGAAATCGCGTTCAGGGGAACATAGACATAAGTCGATTGAGAGTGGCTATAATCCAGCCCGCGAAGCATGGAGGACGCGGGCATGAAAAAAAGGACCAAAACCGTCATATTAAGTGCCAATAAAATCCCTACAATGATTTTAATGAGCCTAACCATAAAACGACAAGGTGTAAAAAGAGGCGATTATTGTGTCACAAAATCAAAAAAACGCAAAGAAAATCGTCCTATTTTACTTAGGCCATCCTATTTCCCTTTTTCTTTTTTTAAATTCTCTATTGTCTTATCTTCTCCAATTTTACCTTCTATTTCTTTTACTTGTTTATTAAGCAGATTACTCAATTCTGCCAGCGCTCTGTGTGGCAAAGTAATTCTGGCAACCTCCTGAGTCTCCCCTCGAAACTCTTGAATATTATTCTTGCTGGTTTGTACGGGCTTAATTTGATAAAATATCAAATTAGCATCGTACTGATTTATAAGACTGGAAACAAGCTGAGCATATTTTGCTTCTGCGATTATTTTAACATTGACGTCTTCAGGCTGTTGCATAAACATTAAAGTTAGAGGGTAATAAAAGCGCTTTGGCTGCCGTACTATATTTGATGGCTTTTGTTTCTGAAGTCGCACCAACAATTTTTTCTTTAACATTAGTATAAAAATACGCAAATTTTCGTTTTTCCGTTTCTTTGTCGGCTCCAAATATTGCTAAACCTGTCTCCAGGACATCGCTAATAGTCCAAACGGTCGAACATTGCATATTTTGACCCGATTCAATCCGAGCGACTGCACTTTGACTGATCCCCAATTTTTGCGCGAATTTTTTTTGGGTATAACCCCTTTCCTTTCTGAGGCGTGCGATATTAAGACCTACAAGTGAAATCCATAATGCAAATTCCATTTCTTGTTTTAAGTCAGGATCTTTTTGAATTTCCTTTGCGATATAGCGATTAAATTTTTTCATGATTTAAAAATGAATAATGGTTTTAGCTCGATTGATCGTAACATCCAATTCCCTTTGAGGTGTCTCATCACTTTGTTTATCGAAGGCATGAAGTAGATAAAGATAATTTTCAGTCAGTGCGGTATCGTTAAACTCTATTTGCCAGCTCATTTTAATAATATCATTAAAGTAATATTTTTACAATAGATATATCTATATATATTATATAAGATATAAAGAATCAATAAATTCTTTGAAGATAAAAATCAGAGGACCATCCACTCCCGCCCCACTTCACGGATACTATTTTTGAGTTGCAGGCCGACCAAAATCTCGGAAAGCCGTGAGACATTCCACGATAGGACAACGCTCAGCTCATCGATCGTTTTGCAGCCGCGTCCCAGCTCGTCGAGAACGCGCTTCTCCGGATCGGTGAACACGACGGTCGGCCTTGCGCCCTGAAAAAGGGTCATCTGATACTCCTCCAGAATGTCCTCGGCTTTCTCAACGAGTTTCGCTTCGCCGCGGCGAATCAGATGATTCGTGCCAGCCATACCCGGCTGTTGGATATTCCCGGGAACCGCGAACACATCGCGCCCCTGTTCCAGGGCGTACCGCGCCGTGATGAGCGCGCCGGATTCCACGCCCCCTTCGGCCACTAGCACGCCACGGGAAAGACCCGAAATAATTCGATTGCGCCTGGGAAATCGGAACGCGTCCGGTATCACGCCTAAGGGATATTCCGAAAGGATCGCGCCGCCTTTCTTTAAAATTTCCAGCGCGAGCGATTCGTTCTGCCGGGGATAAATAAGATCCACGCCGGATCCAAGAACGGCGATTGTACGCCCGCCATTCTCCAAAACCACTCGATGGGCGCACGCGTCCACGCCAATCGCCAATCCACTGACGATAGTGAATCCCGTCTGCAGAAGTCCTGAAATCAATTGCTCAGTGACGAACTGTCCGTACGCGCTCATACGTCGCGTGCCCACTACGGCAAACGCCTTATGAAGCGTTCCGAGTTCTCCGCGCACGAAAAGAAACACCGGCGGATCCGGGATCTCACGAAGACACACGGGATACCCTTCGTCTTCGATAAACAGAAGTCGAATGCCAAGCGCGCGAAACGCCTTTTTAAAATCAACGGATTGAAAATCCTCCGCGCGCTGTAAAGCATAAGCAATTCCATCCTCACGGCATCCCAAGTCCTTCAGAAAGGCCACGCTGAATTTTGATCGCGCGCGATCAAGGTCGCCGAAAATCGCCTTGATCTTCTCGAAACGCGAGTAATTGAGGATATCCAAATAAGACCAAAACAAAAGAGAGTCATGCATACAAATCAGGTGAATGATTACGATTCAATTCCCATTTCAAAGGATTCTCACGGATATATCGGCGGATGGCGTGCAACGATTCGTCATCGCGGACGATGTGGTCGTAATACGAACGTTGCCATTGAAAAAATAAACCATTTTGCATTGAATTGGCGGTTTTGGTAACCGCCGATTTATACGATCCAATGATGACCGGT
>JACRIE010000062.1 GCA_016220165.1 Candidatus Peregrinibacteria bacterium | reverse complement strand
CCGGCGATAGTAGTCGAGTCGAGCAGACCCCGTGATCAAAAATTGTTTTTGAGATTTGTACTGGTCATAAAAACCTTTGATGAGATTTCTCCAGTTTTTATATTTATGGATCTCATCCAAGACGATACAGGGTTCATTGGCCGGAAGTTCTCCTCTGATGAGAGGTGTCTTCACCGAAGGGATGTCCCAATTCAGATAGGCAGGGTGAGACTCATTGGCATTTCCCAGGAGATGAAAAGCCAGTGTGGTCTTGCCCACTTGTCGAGGTCCGCCCACGAGGACCATCTTTTCTTTCAGGTCATTGCGTACATTGGACTCGAGGTAGCGGTGCACAAAACCTCCATAAAACGAATATGAATAAAATAGACTCTATATGATTATAGACACGTATTTTTTCAAGTCAAGCATGTAATTATGGCTGGCAATACCCCAAAATTTTCATATAGGCTCCGCGAAGTTGAGTTGAAGCTGGCGTTTTTGGGGTTCATGCCAGAGGTTGAGAATACGTTTTGCAATCTTTTTCAGGATTTCCGACAGTCCATCAGCCAGCGTATACAGGAAAAATTTCATTTTTTGGGGTATTCGAAAAACCCGTTTTGCATGTTTGATGAGTAGCGATTTCGTTTTTGAAAACACGGTGTTTTGTTCTGATATTCTGGTCAGCACCACAAGAGCAATAAACAACAACGCATGGATATTTTTGATCCTGCCAAGCGAGCGAACCTTGAATCCTTCGGCCTTGTACTGTTGCTTGACGAACCTGATGAATTCATCGACCTTCCATCTGTTGAGATAAGCTTCAACGATCGTAACCAAAGTTTCCGGCGTCATGTCTTCGATGTTGGTCAGAAAATACAATGTCATGAGACCTTTCGCCTTGGCGCAAACAAGTGCGAGTTTTTTCTCGCTGTCGATTTTTTCTCTAAGGCCCACCGGCGCCGACTGGATGATAAATAATTTTTTGACGAGTTTCTTTTTGACACGAATGTCCAATTGAACCCGTGTTTCTACATCGCTGAACTTGGCAATGATATCCTCTCTACTGTAGCTTCTATGCTCATTTGAGGGGTCAGATTTCAGCGGGTGATAGTGGCGGTTTTCAGTCATCCGTATAATAAAATTGATTGCCGACTCCTGCAGGTGACGGATGATTACAAAACGATCAAATCCCCGATCCATGACAAACGTGCCCTTGCATTTCGAATTTATGGCAATTTCATCTATCTGATGCAGGAGCTTTTGATTCTCGCTTTCGTAATCTTCTTCAGCGGATGAAAAAATATCCCACTCAAGCGGAATAATTTCCGACCCTTTGAGTCCAATACAGGCACTGATATTGTATCCGGGTTTGGGTGTGTGATTGTCGCTTCCGTCCGCAACAAAAGAAATTGCCTCAAACTCTTCGCCATATTTTTTGATCGCATCTGTTGGATCAAAATAGATAAACGTTTCGTCATTGATCAGGGCAATTTGTTTTGCCTGTGCGCGCTCCTTCACGGGCAAGACATTATACTGTCCAAGATTGCGATCCAGTCGCTTGAAAATATGCCGAGCCGTCGTATCCGACCGGCTTTCTAAAACTCTGGCCATGTCAGCCAGACAAATCGATTTGGACAATAATATGCCCAAAACCGCCTCTCCCAAAAACTTTGCCAAAAACTTTCTCTTTCGCTTTCGTAAAATATCGTATAGATGCACTGGTACTGGCGTTAAGTCTCTTTAACGTCATAAAGAAGCTCCTTTCCGGTTGTTTGTTCGCGCAGACCCAGACTAGGAGCTTCTTGCCTTTTTACAACCTTTTCTGTCTATGAAAATTTTGGGGTATTGCCAGGAATGTTTTGTCACGCCTGTCCAACTGTTTGAGGGTTGAGGTTTAACAACTGTCTAGCCCGACTTCCGCAACTGGGCCTATATGGGTGAGCTAACCCCTTGATATTTCGTTGTTGGAGGTCAAAAGGTCGGCACTACAAAACGGCGCCTCTATGGATTGGGATTTGTGATTTTCGGCGGCGGTTGGCTCGGGAGTCTGAGTTTCATTTCGTGCAGCAACAGCTGCGCATCGTCCTCCGGTTCGGTATATCGCGACAATATCAGATGCCTGCCGTCCGTTGTCGGCAGATGGACATCCACCATCTGAATCGCGGCAAATTTTTCAAGCACGGTTCTTGGAGTCAACCCCCGCGCCAGCGGTTTCAATTTATGTTTGAGCGTCACCTGCAGGCAGTAAGCCATGAATGCCACAAAAATGTGCGATTCGATCCTTTGGTCGCATTGATGGTAAATCGGCCGGATCGCCATGTCGCTTTTCAATTCTTTGAAAACCTGCTCGATCTCGGTGAGCTGAATGTACTGCTGCCACAGGATTGATGGGTCTTCGCTTTTCAAATTGGAACGCAATAAATACGAGCCCTCCCTGTTCCTCACCGCGCGATATTTTGCCGCGTTGAATGCAAACGAAAAGGTCTCCGGTGAAACCTCTTCGTCCGGCTTGGGAATCTTGAGATTCACAAGCGAGAACAGCCGGCCCGCTTCTTTTTTGGCCACTCCTATTTTCATCAACAGATGATCGCGAGAGGGACATTGTTCTCGAAGCTCCTTGAGATGTTGCCAGAGCCGCCTCAGTTTTCTGACTCGCATCGCCTTCTCTTTATGAAATCTCCCCCGACTCTTCGCCAGGACATACACCTCGCCGTCTTCTTCTATGATTTTCACCAATACGTCATTCTTCGCGATTTCCCATGGCTTGTCCAAAAACGCTTTCTCCAGAGATGTCAATTTGCCACGCGGAGTCCCGACCAGATATGATACAGGCGTGGTTGCATTGCGCATATCCTCCAAAATCTTCTCTGTCGGAACGCCACGGTCCATGACCCAGACACGGTTGGCCTTGCCATATTGATTTTCAATTTTTTGGAGGAAATCAGGCAGCGTCGTCCTATCCGACGTGTTGCCGTCCAACACTTCATATGCCAGGGGAAATCCCTCCGGCGTGACGATCAACGCGATTACCACCTGAACACAGTCCGGCCGCTTGTCGCGGCTATATCCGCGCTTGCGCTTGCCGCTGCCCGGCGTATCGCATTCAAAATATGTGCTCGTGAGATCGTATAAAAGGACGTCATAGCCCGCCCTGAACAAATCCTCCCACTGGCCTCTGAGAAATGAAAACAGCTCCCTCTTGTGCATGAGCAGCTTATCCAGACACCGATAGAGAACATCATCCGACACGGCGTCTCCTGTCCCCAGGATATCAGCCAACGCCGTCTTGCCATACCAGTCCCTGTGAAGCCGCCACTCGCTCCCATGATCAAGAAGCGCATACACAACCTGCGCCTTGAATATCCCCAACCAATCGGTCCCCTCGCGGGACGGCAATAACCGCGACGCCCAGAAATCATCCAGACGCAACAAGTTCCACATCTCGCATACCAGCCAGCACGCCCCCCATTGACGCGGCTTGCTGACCCGCAACCGGTTCAACCGAATCTGCACAACTTCGTGATCGGGAAGCGGCGGCGGCGTGCGATCTTCAGGAAAAATGGCCAGTTGCTCGCGCCTGCCGTCATGAAAAATATCGAGGCTCTTGCACCACGCCGCCCGCTGACTGTCGTTGATCTCACCAAGATACAAAACGTGCCTCTGGATGACTCTCCCGCCCATCGCGCGGCGACTCTCGACGATGCTGAAATAACGATGAGGCTTGCCATCCTTGTATCGGGTCTTCGCTCGCAGGAACATGACCCATGGATACAGCAAAATACCGTCCCCGCCAATGGGGTAGGTCGGCACTACAAGCGCTTTTGGTCGGTCGCTTCTCGTGAAATCAACGGGTTGTATGAACTTTTAGGACGATTTTTTCAAAATATGAGGCCCAGTTGCGGAAGTCGGGTTAAGGATATCCCGACTGGGCGGCTTTCGTGACCCCTTCCGGAAAATGGGCCACGTACTGTAACGCTGTTCTTGAACTCGTGGAGGGCTTGT
>JACRIE010000061.1 GCA_016220165.1 Candidatus Peregrinibacteria bacterium | reverse complement strand
TGCCTCGGCCGAATCCTTCAATTCCAAACTCAAAGGCTTCAGGGCTCTGGTGCGGGGTGTCACGGATCTGAAATTCTTCCTGTTCAGGATAGCGAAGATTTATGGCTGAATTATTTTCTCAAAGAAAAAATCTGGTGATCCATTATCTCAAAAGTCTCCTGCTCTACGTCGATTAATGAGGACTTGAGGACTTGAGCATTTCCCTGTATTCTCTGAGCAATAAATCTTGTAATAATAAAAATCATGAAGAAAAAAATAAAGTCCTCACGAACTGGCTTAGTATTCGCCATTTTTATCCTATTTATAGGAGGAATTTTCGGGATCATTTGGATCAATTCCTATTCAATGATTTCCGCGTCGGAAAAATGGTTTAGCTTGGTTAAAGAAAATAAATTGCAAGAAGCGTACGAGGAGGCATCCAAAGAATTCCAAAAGGGCACTTCCTTCGACCAATTTTCAACATTAATAAAAAAAATCGGCATCAGCGATTATAAAACGATCAACTGGGGAAGCAGAACCCGCTCAGGGAATTCGGCCGTCGCGTTAGGCATAGTCATTTTTCCCGAAAATAAAACGCTCCCCATGGAAGTGCGGCTAATCAAAGAGGAAGGGGCCTGGAAATTACTGGGCATCAATCTAAAAACGGACAATCCCATTCGCACTCCGGACGAGAAAGAAATTCAAGGATTAGCGCAGAAAGCCATAAAACTCTTTGTGGAAGCTGTCCAGACAAAAGATTTCAGCAATCTTTATGGATCGATCGCGGATCAATGGAAAGCTCAAATCGATGCCACGGCATTGGCCACTGCCTTCAAAAGCTTCATCGATAAAAAAATGAACCTGTCATTCGTAAAAACGGCATCTGTGGAATTTACCGAAGCGCCAGCCATCGACGAAAAAGGGGTCTTGAAACTAGTGGGGCACAGCGCTTCCAAAAAGCAAGATCTCTTATTCCAATTGGAATACGCGTACGAAGCGCCTGCCTGGAAATTAGTCCGGATTAACGTGCAGGCGAAATAATGCCCGTAGAGAAACGCGCCACAACACCTGAAGGAAAACTTATGCACTATAGCGTGGGAGCGCTTATTAAACGAAGCGACAAGTACCTTCTCATCGATCGGGCCATCCCTCCGTTTGGGTTCGCGGGAATCGCAGGCCATATCGACGAAAATGAAACGCCGCTCCAAGCCCTCGCGCGTGAAGTGAAAGAGTTTGAATGCGACTTCGTGGGGGAACCAAAAATAAACGACGAATCAAAATCCATGGGATGGTACACTCAAGAACAAATCAAAAAGCTCACGTTAGAACCCGTGTGGGATTATTGGTTTAAAAAATTGGGAGTGATTTAAATCAGCTCTTGACTAACCGAGTAATAATCACTATATTCCTAGTTACTTACTAGGAATATATCAATGCGTCATCCTGCCCCGCAGCATCGTGCGGGGTCAGGATCTTAAAATAGGATTCAAATGGCTTATCTCGGACAAATTTCAACCAAAGAACACCACGGCTTGCAACTCATTTTACAGTTGGCAAAAACCTATGGAACCAAAAAGTCCGTCTCCCTCCGGGCCATCGGAGGGCGCGAGCGTGTCTCTGCCAAATACCTGGAACAACTGATCGTCCCATTTCGCAAAGCCAAATGGCTCCAAAGCTACCGCGGGCGCGAGGGCGGATACCGGATGGTCAAAGACCCGAAGACCATCTCGCTCAAAGACGTCATGGCACTCATGGGAGGAGATCGTGAACTGGTGTCATGTTTGGGAAACAAACGTTGCCTCGTGGAGAAATTCTGCCCCTCCAAAAAAGCGTGGCAAACGATCCAGGACGCCCTTCAGAATGCCCTGGAAAGCATCCACCTTTCCGATCTCCTCAGCACTTGAGCACCAAACATGTCATCCTGTCCGCCTCAGGCGGATCAGGATCTTCTGATCAATCTTTAATCTTTAACCTTAAATCTTAAATCTTTAATCCGAGTCATGATTATCAAAAACCTCGCGGTCCGCATTCAGGACAAAGTAATCCTCAGCGGCCTCGATCTCGAAATCCCAGCTGGAAAAACCGTGGCGCTCATGGGGCCCAATGGCTCGGGAAAGTCCACGCTCGCGAATGTTCTGATGGGCCATCCCGCCTACCATGTCGAAAAAGGCACCATCCAATGGAAGCGCAAAAATATCGTGGCGCTGGAACCGTGGCAGCGTGCGCGCATGGGGTTTTTCCTGTCCTTTCAATACCCCTACGAAATCCCCGGAGTTAATTTTTACGAATTCCTGCTCGCGTCATTCAAGAGTATTCACGGCCAAGAAAGGACCGGCATCGAGGCATTCGACAAACGCCTGAGCAAAGCGCTCAAAGACCTCAAATTGCCCGTCAGATTCCTGTCCCGCGATTTAAACAGCGGCTTCTCCGGCGGAGAAAAAAAGAAAGCGGAGATCCTGCAATTAAAAATATTGCAGCCATCCCTCGCTATCTTGGATGAGACCGATTCCGGCTTAGATATTGACGCCTTGAGATTGATCGCCAAAAACATACGCGAGATGAAATCGCCCAAAATTGGCTTTCTAATCATTACGCATTATCAACGGCTTCTGAATTATATAAAACCTGACATCGTTCACGTGATGATAAACGGCAAAATCGTAAAAACAGGAGGCCCTGCCCTCGTCAAAAAATTGGAAAAAGAAGGGTATTCCTGGCTTTCTGTCTTTCCCGCGAAGGCGGGAAACCAGAAAGAAAAAAAATAATCTCATTGAAATACATTTTTAAAACACCAAAGGGCTTGAACGAAACGACCGTACGAGAAATCTCGCGACAAAAAAACGAACCCAAATGGATGCTGGAAAAGCGCCTCCTTGCGCTGAAACAGTTCCGGCAACAGAAACTCCCCTTATGGGGCGCGGATCTTTCTGGGATCGATTTTGACGACATCACCTATTACTGGCGATCGAATGAAAAGGCGAGCAACGACTGGAGCGACGTGCCCGGCTACATTAAAAAAACCTTCGACCGCCTAGGGATCCCCGAAGCCGAACGAAAATTCCTGGCCGGCGTGGGCGCGCAATACGAATCCGAAATGGTTTACCATCACATGCGGGAAGAATGGACGAAGCTCGGCGTGGTCTTCTGCGACATGTCCTCTGCGCCGCGGCTCTATCCCGATCTCGTCAGACAATATTACGGAACGATCATTCCGGGCGACGACAATAAATTCGCCGCGCTCAACACGGCCGCGTGGTCCGGCGGCTCCTTCATCTACGTGCCGAAGGGCGTGCAGGTGGCGCTCCCTTTGCAGGCCTATTTCCGCATCAACGCCCCAAGCATCGGCCAATTCGAACGAACGCTGATCATCGTGGATGAAGGAGCATCCGTGCATTATATTGAGGGCTGTACCGCGCCCATGTACTCCAAAAAATCCCTGCACGCGGCCGTGGTCGAGTTGATCGCCTTAAAAAACGCGAAAATCCGTTACACCACGATCCAAAATTGGTCCAACAACGTCATCAACCTTGTTACCAAACGCGCCGTGGCAGAAGAAGGAGCGCTCGTGGAATGGGTCGATGGCAATCTCGGCTCCAAAATCACCATGAAATACCCCGCCGTAATTTTAAAAGGAAAACACAGCAAGGCGGATGTACTTTCGATCGCCTTCGCCGGAAAAGGCCAGCATCAGGACACCGGCGCGAAGGTCATTCATCTGGCGCCATTCACAGCCTCCGCCATACGGTCGAAATCGATCAGTAAAGATGGCGGGCGCGCCTCCTATCGCGGACTGGTGTATGTGGCCCCGCAGGCCGACCACTGCAAAATCAAAGTCTCGTGTGACGCGCTCCTGCTGGACGAAGTCTCCCGCACGGACACTTATCCGGAGATGAAAATTCATAATGACCAATCCACCGTGGAACACGAAGCCAGCGTCTCCAAAATTTCCGAGGAGCAGCTCTTTTATCTGCAATCGCGAGGATTAAAGCCTCAAGACGCCGAGCGCATGATTGTCGCGGGTTTCCTTGAAGTCTTCGCCAAAGAATTACCGCTGGAATACGCCATAGAACTTAACCGTCTCATCGCCCTCGAAATGGAAGGCGCCATCGCATGACCAAAATCATTCACATCCCAGCCCACACGACAAAAACGACCCTCAAACTGTCTGAAGGTAGTCATATCGACTATATGATTCACGTTCCGGAAGGGCCATGGAAAAAAGAAATCACGGCCAACCTCGCCAGAAACAGCCGATGCACGTTCTATTGCTTCGGCAAGCTAAAACACGAGCACGAACTTCGTCTCACGATCAATCACGAAGGCGAAGGCGCTGAAGGAGTGATCATCCTGGGCATAAAAGCTCAGGACACAAGTCAAACGTTCATTCACCTGATGAATCATCATAAAACGCCCCACACCCGCGGTAATATCTGGATCCGCGCCTTGGGTCAGGATGAGGCGCGGATGGACGCCTCCTGTTTAATTAAAATAGAGGAGCTGGCCCACTACACCGATTCTCATTTAAAAGAAGCCATCTTGTCGCTATCCAAAAAAAACTCTCTAAAAACCAAACCCTTTCTCGAAATTTTAAATAATGAGGTTCAATGCTCTCACGCCGCGACTATAGGCACATTGGATGACGAAGCTATATACTACATGAAAAACCGCGGCCTTGACGACGCGCAGGCAAAAGCCATGCTGACCCAAGGATTCTTCCGCGCTCTTTTACCACACATCTCCAACCAAAAAATCAAAACCCTATTCAAATTATTTCTGACTCCTGACTCTGGACTCCTAACTCCCGACTGACTATGAAATCCGACTTCCCCCTTCTCAAAAAGCGTTCAAAGCTCGTCTACTTTGATTCCGCGGCCACAAGCCAAAAGCCAAAAGCGGTCATCGACGCGGAAGCTGAATGGTACGAAACGCTGAACGCCAACACCCACCGCGCTGTGTACGACTTGGCCGAAAAGGCCACGGAAGCGTACGAAGCCGGGCGAGCCGATGTCGCGCGTTTCATCGACGCGCCCCAAGGATCCTGCGTCGTTTTCACGAAAGGCGCCACGGAAAGCATTAATCTGGTGGTCAACGCCTGGGCGCGGCACAACCTTAAAAAAGGCGATACGATCCTGCTCACCGAAATGGAGCACCACGCGAACATCGTCCCCTGGCAGCTCTTGGCGGATGAAAAAAAACTGAAAATAGAATACTGGCCAATCACTGATGACGGAGAACTAAGTCCTCTTCCTCATAACTCGTCACTGGTCACTGGTCACTGCAAGCTCCTCTCCCTCACCCACATCTCCAACGTCCTCGGCACGATCAACCCGCTCAAAAAAATCATCCCCTGGGCGCGCGAACAGGGAATTAAAGTACTCGTGGACGCGGCGCAAAGCGTGCCGCACATGCCCGTGAGCGTTCGCGCGCTCGACCCTGATTTTCTGGTTTTTTCCGGACACAAAATGCTGGGCCCCACGGGCATCGGCGCGCTGGTGATCAAAAAGGAGCGCCTCGCCGAGATGCAGCCCTGGCAAGGCGGCGGCGAGATGATCGAACGCGTCAGTTTTAAAGAATCTGCGTTTGCGCAACCGCCCTGGAAATTTGAAGCCGGAACGCAACCTTTGGCGCAAGTCCACGGCCTAAGAGCGGCCATCCGCTACATAGAGCAACGCGGAATAAAAGCCATCGAAAAACACACCCGCGAGCTCACAACGTATGCCTTTGAACAACTCTCGAAAATACCCGGAGTGACGATTCTGGGACCCGCGCCCAAAAACCGCGGCGCTGTCATCAGTTTTACCGTGGCGGGACTGCACCCGCACGATCTCGCGACATTCCTGAACCGTTACGGCATCTGCATCCGCGCCGGCAACCACTGTGCCATGCCGCTCCACGAGCGCCTGGGAATCGTAGCCAGCGCCCGCGTCAGCTTCCATCTGTATAATGAAAAAACGGAAATCGATTTTTTCATAAAATCCCTCAAAGCCATCTTGAATGAGTGGACAAAGAATGGCTTTGTTGCACAACTCACCCATGAGTATAGTATAAAAAGGCAGGATACAAAACAAAAACAAATATGAAAAAGACCGTCAAAAAAAATCCCCGTACAGAATCCGCAACTGGAAAGAATATAATGAAAGCCTGAAGC
>JACRIE010000060.1 GCA_016220165.1 Candidatus Peregrinibacteria bacterium | reverse complement strand
GCTTCAGGCTTTCATTATATTCTTTCCAGTTGCGGATTCTGTACGGGGATTTTTTTTGACGGTCTTTTTCATATTTGTTTTTGTTTTGTATCCTGCCTTTTTATACTATACTCATGGGTGAGTTGTGCAACAAAGCCATTTCAAATTAGAAGTTACCAATTACGAATTACGCATTTTAATTATTGTTTGAATCTTAACATAGTTCCTCTTGCGTTTTCCACCTTTTTGTTCTACATTATTTTAGCTTTTAGCTTTTAGCTTTTAGCCAGAGGATTTTGGTTATTGGTTTAAGCTAACAGCTAAATAGCTAACCGCTAAAAGCTATTTTATGTCCAAGAAACCTACCCCGAAAAAGCGTGCGTCGCACGCCCAAACTTACCGACGCTATAAAACGTTTGCGCGAAAGACCCAAAAAAGGCTGTTCAATGCCGCGAGTCTTTCGGTTTGTCCCAAATGCAGGGAAAAACGACTTTCTCACGCGGCTTGCCCGGCTTGCGGCGATTATCGCGGTCGTTCCGTGATTAATTTTTCCAAAAAGATCGATAAGATCACCAAAGTAAAAGCGTAATGAACTTATGTCGACCCATCGCCATTTAAGCCGGGTTCTGGTAATGCAGTCCTTTTTTGAGCACGAAGCTCGCGGGACTGATTTATCAGTGATTCTTAAGCGCGCCCTGAGCGACGATTACGGGAAGGCGGTGCAAGATCATGACTTCGCGTTTCAATTATGTAAAAAAATCGAAACCCACTATGCCTCGATCCGCTCTTTGATTAAGCAATATGCTCCTGAGTGGCCTGTCGAGAAGATCAATCCTCTGGATCGGGCTATCCTATTTGTGGCGATTTGCGAGCTTATAGATCCCGCAAAAGATGTCCCCCCCAAAGTGGCGATCAATGAAGCCATTGAACTTGCCAAAGCCTATGGGGACGCGAATAGCGGCAAGTTCATTAATGGCGTTCTGGACGCCATCGCGCATAAAACGACTTCAGCATGTACAAAAAATTAGAAGAAAAAATCGGTATTGCTTTTGGAAATCCCCATCTTTTGCGGGCGGCCTTTGTTCATCGGTCTTATCTCAATGAGCATCGCAGCAGCACGCTTGAGAACAACGAACGTCTTGAGTTTTTGGGAGACGCGGTTTTGGAATTGGCCGTGACGGAATATCTTTATTCCCATTACCCAACGCAGTCGGAAGGCGACCTTACCAACTGGCGCGCCGCCTTAGTGCGCGGCGAGCGCCTGGCCCGCGTCGCCCACGAGCTGCGCTTAGGCGAATATCTTTTTCTGAGCCATGGCGAAGAGATGTCGGGGGGTCGCAATAAAGATTATCTTTTGGCCAATGCGCTTGAGGCGCTGATTGGAGTGATCTATCTGGAAAAGGGATATATTATCGCTCAAAATTTTATTACCGCGTTTGTTTTAGTTCATCTGGAAACCATTCTGAAAACCGGAGAGCATATCGATCCAAAAACGCGTTTTCAGGAGTTGGTTCAGGAAAAAATGTCGGTTACGCCGATTTATCAGTTGCTTCAGGAGGCAGGCCCCGATCATGATAAGAAATTTACTATGGGAGCCTATATTGAAGATCGTTTGGTGGGCCGCGGAATCGGCAATAGCAAACAAAACGCGGAGCAGAAAGCCGCGGAGAATGCTTTGGAAACACTTAAACTCAGTGACGAGTGACGAGAGACGAGATTGAAGAAAGACTCGTCACTGGTCACTCGTCACTATTTCATTTCGGCATGATCCGTAACTGCCGCTGGGGTTCTACGCCCACGCTCTCTGTGACGATTTTGTCCTCGTATTTTTCCGCGAGGTGCATATGAACTTTCCTGCGGAAATAAGGATTCATGGGAGGAAGCGTCTGCACCTGCTGGCTTGCGATCGCAAATTCGGCTTTGCGCTGAGCGAGACGAAGGACGCTTTCTTCCTGTCGTTTTTTATATCCATCGACATCCACGATGATCTGGGCGTGTTTTTCGGGCCCCTGTCTCCAGAGCAGGCACTTGAGGAGATGCTGAATCGCGTTGATGGTTTCTCCGTGCCATCCGATAAGAAGATTGGAACTTTCCGTTTGAATTTCAACATAAAAAGCAGAAGGTGTTTCTTTGCCGACCTTCACTCCCGTGAAAGAGATCCCCATGATCTCCAGGAGCTTCTCCAGAGTTTCTTTGATAACGAGTTCCATAAATGCGAAATTGGTAATTGATCCTTCGACCATGAGCTCATGACCGAATGGTAACTTGTAACTTATGATAGGACAATCGGAGAAAAAGGCAAATCGATCGCTTGAGAGCTTTATTGCTAATTTTTACTGCGATTGACGACGAGTTGTTGGCCGATGCCGAACAGAGTGGAGGCTCCCCAATAGAATCCCACGGCCGCAGGCATGCTCGCTGTAAAAAAAGCGATCATGACGGGCATCATATAGATCATCATCTGATTCATCATGGGGCCGGGATTGGGAACGCCTTCCGCAGGCTTTGGCTCAACCGGTTTTTTTTTGCCAAGCGTCAGGCGCATTTGCACAAATTGCAGCAATCCTACAATGATCGGTAGCGCGAGCACATTTTTTTTAGTGAGTTCCAGAATACCAAATAAATTGGTCTGAATGGTGCTGAGATCAAACGTTTTGAAGGTGTCATAGAGAAACAGGGTGTTATTGACACTATTTAAATCGGATTTAACCACGTAAAAGAGCGCGATCAAAATCGGGAATTGGATGAGCATGGGCAAACAGCTGCCCGCAGGGCTCACGTTGAATTTTTTCCACAAGGCCATGGTTTCCTGGGCCAGTTTCTGGGAATCCCCCTTGTGTTTTATTTTCAGCGCCTCTAAATGCGGCTGAAGCTCCTGCATCTTTTTTTGTGACTTGAGCGCTTTTTGATTGGGCCCCAGCAGTAATAGTTTGATGACAATGGTTAGGAGCAGGATGGCCAGCCCTAAGTTTTTTCCAGGCGCGATCGAAAGGAAGAAAATGAGAGTATTGAAGATCGGTTTAAAGAAGACCGTATTCCATACGCTGCGCAGAAAAGACGTGGGCGTCACCTCAAATTCATGGCTGAATACATGCTTCTCGACCGTGGCGTAGGAGACACGATATTGCCCCTCATTTTTAAAGAAAATAAGACTCCAAGGGGTCAGATTGATTTCTCCGGACTTTTTTGGTTCCACAACGATTGGCGTCGCGTCACAGTTCATTTTTTGATTGATGCCCGCAGAAAGGTCGTTCCAGGCTCCATTGCCGTAGCGCGAAAGAGCGAGGGGCGGTTCTGGGCATTTTGAGGCGATTTCCAGCGGTTTATCCGTATTATTTTTGATCTGAAACAGAAAATCCTGTCCCAGAACAAATTGTTTACCGGAAGTGATGACTATGTCGTCTTGCGCGGTCGCGGAAGAGTCCTGTTTTTTATTCAGGAACTGGAGCGCGATCAGGAATATCAAGAAGAAAAGCAACAGACGATATATTTTATTTCGCATGGTTCAGATGATTTTTTTTAGAAGATAATGGAGCGAATCCCTGATCTCCCCGTAAGAAAGTTTTAACGCCGAGGAGCGGGGAATGACGGCCAGTTGATAGGGAACGCGGTATTCGTCAAGAAAATGACGAAGCGCTTCGGTGATTTGTCTCCGGAGACGGTTTCTTTCCGTAGCCCTTTTTTCGGTCTTCGCGCTGATGACGATGACCGCCTGCGGGCGTCCGTCTGAGGCGGGCGACGGAGAAGGAAGACGGAATTTAAGAGTGAAGTGCCTGTCTTTGATCCATTTTCCCGTGCTCAAGAGCGCCTGAATGGTTTTTTTATCGCGAAGACGATTTTTTGGGAACAGCATGATTAAACCGCTAGTTTTTTGCGTCCCCGTGTCCGTCGTCGTTTGATAGCCAGGGAACCGCCCCGTGCTTTCATGCGAGTGAGAAACCCATGGCGTTTGGCCCGTTTGCGTTTGTTGCCTTTGCTCTGCATAGGGAAAAACTTAAAAAGCCTTAAGAGAGTATATTCAAATGAAGCGAAAGTCAATTTTTGCTATTTTTTGTAGTATTCCTCGTAAAAGGCTTTAACCTTTTTTAGCGTCTTAATAACTTTATCGTCATCTCCTGCGAAAAGTTCGTTTGGCTGAACGAGCAGACTGACATTTCCCTGGTAATCGTTTTCTTTGAGTTTTTTTAAAAGGCTTTCGATGGGTAAAATACCTTCGTTCGGCAAGGAATATTCTTTATGATGACGTATATTGGAAAGATGAATGTGGACAATATATTTTTTGAGGCGTTCGTAAATTCGGATCAACTCGATATGCTTTGAAGCGGTGGCAGACGTGTCGAGCGCCACCATTTTGAACTCTTTTAGATCCGTGACGCTGCTCATGGCGTGGGCCGGAAGGAAACCAAGGAAGCTGGAATTAGAGGCGTTTAGCAAGGCGCAATTTATTTTCTTCTGCCGACGAACTTCATGCATTCCTTTTTTAAGCCAACTGATGAAGCGAAAATCAAAAATGCGCGGAGGATTGATCACGACCGTGGGGCATTTAAGATAGGCGGCCATGTCGATCACATGCTCCACGCTTTTTTGGGAACTGATATCGGGCGTTTCCAAAGCTAAAATCGGAATATCGTAGGTTTCAGAAAGGGCTTTGAGATATTGGGCGTTCTGCGTATCAAAATTATTTTTAATAACGCCGACCTCGACTCCGTCATAACCGGCATCCTGGGCAAACTCAAAAATGCGATTGATGCCGTATTTCTTAAGGGAATCGGTGTGTAAGAGGAGCATTGGTTTTATTTTTACTTTCTTTAATTATACCAAAGAAATGGAGGTTTCTACAAATAAAAAGGAGAAAGACATGGTTCGGCAAGATTCTTTCTCCCAGCTTTTCAAAGCTGATTCCTATGGCTGTTCTTCTTGAACCCCCTTGTAGCCAGGGGGTTCAAACTCCTCCACGCTTTAGGGGGAAATAATGTGTCCCACGATGGTTGTACTGTCTCCCAATATCTTCCATCTAATTTCCCCCTAAGACCCCTAATGCCTTATTCAACGATTTCTTTATTTGGCCAAAATCAATCCAAGCGAGAGAAAGCGATGAATCAAGTGATTAAGAATGGTAAAAAGAGGTGCCTTAATTCCCCTGTCTGCAGGGGAAAGGCACCTTTGCGATTAAGCTAATCGAGCGAGTTTGATTTTGGCCTAGTCTTTGACAGGCTCCACCCGACTTTGTGCAATGACAAAGAGGGGTGGAAAAAGAAAAACAATGTTGAAGATTTAGTTATTGAAAAGTTGGGAGCAGGTTTCTCGTTCAACGATAGTTATTTTTTTAGTCGGTATCCGTTTCCCTCAGCCTCTGCGGCACTGCCGAAGAAGAGCCGATTTTTTGGCGCGATGGAAAAAGCCTGTTTATCGAGGACGGAGTAGTAATATTCCCCTTGGCTGCTGGCGACATACAGCGCTCCTTCCGGGACGGTATTTTGAGTAAAAAATTTGTTCAGAGTTATTTGGCTCAAAGGAATGGAAAACGTCTCCCTGTTCTCTCGATCCAAAATGTTGTCAGGGCTGTAGGCAATCCTCACTTTTTTGTCGCTGACACGACCTTTCAGCTCACCGTTTTTTACTTCCAGCAGCTGGATCATGGCCACGCCCGGATTAATGTCCGGGACTGCTTTGATTTCCGGAAAAACTGCCTGTTGGGCCCTGAAAAAGCCTATGCCATATCCCGTCAGCCCTCCGATTAAAAAGAGGAGAATCGCCGCGATGCTCATGTTGAGCCATGGTTTTTCTGATTTTTTCATATATAGTAAGAATGTTGTTTTTATTCTAACCGTATTCCGGTCGTGTCCAAAATCGTTTTTATCCTGGGAAGAGATCCTCTGCTTTCCCTGGCCGAGATCCAGGCGCTTTTTCCCGAGGCGACGCCCGAGTATTCGACGGACGCTTTCGCTTTTTTTGATTTTACGAAATCCCAGCCGGATTTTAACGATTTCAAACGTTTGGGCGGCACCATTAAGACCGCTGTGATTAAGATGACCGCTACTTCCCATGAGCTTTCTGACGCATTAGCGGAACTTATTGTCCGGCAAAACCCGGATTCCGTTTCCAAGATCGTGTACGGCGTGAGCGTTTATGGGTGGCCCGAAGAGCATTTGCATAGTTTGCTGATGCGGGTTAAAGAGCGGCACCAAAAGAAGGGGATTAAAAGCCGTTTTATCAACAAGGGTAACGTGAATCTCACCGCGGCCCATTATTTACATTTGCTCAAAGAGGGGCGGGAATTTGCGGTGATCCGAGTCGGAGGAATATTTCATCTCGGCGAGGTGGTCGGAGTGCAGGATATCGAACATTACAGTCAGCGCGATTACGGCAAGCCGTTCCGCGATATGCGTATGGGGATGCTGCCGCCCAAATTGGCTCAAATTTTGCTCAACTTAAGCGGCGTTCATTCCGGCCAGACCGTGTGGGATCCATTTTGCGGCGGCGGAACGATTTTGATGGAAGGAGCTTTGATGGGTTTGAATATGATTGGATCGGATATCAATCCCACGTATCTGGCAGGAGCCCAAAAGAATATTGATTGGCTGAAGCATACTTTTTCGGTTAATACTCCTGTGGAATTGTTTGAGCAGGATGCCACGCGGGGAGACGCGCCACGGCGCGTTTTTACTGCGGACACGGTGGTTTTTGAAGGAGACCTCGGGCCGCCGCTTTCACCGTCCGTGCGACCGGATCAGATCCAGGGTATCGTGGGCCGATTGCAGGATCTTTATTTTGATTTTTTTTCTCAGCGCGCCGCGCAGCTTAAAAAGGGCACGGTGATTGTGAGCGCGCTTCCTTTTTTTAGGGCGGGTCATCGTGAATTTTTTTTGACGGAGGTTGTAAAAGCCATCCAGAATGAAGGGCTTCAATTGGATCCTTTTTTGGCAGGGGAGCGGTTTCGCGATGTGCTTCTCTATCGTCGTCCTGATCAGGCGGTCGGGCGAGGGATTTATCGTTTTAAAGTACTGTAATTCGTTATTTGCCCTGTTTCCCTTTGGCACACCCGCTTTTTACAGCTAAAATGACAATTAAGACAAAAAATAATTAATTTTTCCATCTTTATGCCACTTCATAAAGCGCTCACCATTGACCTTCAGAAATATTTTTTCATTATTCTTTTGGCGTTGTTTCTGGTGCTTTTTTTCTACTTCATTTCGCCCTTTTTGGGGACTGTGGTGATCGCGGCCGTTATTGTCACGGGGTGTAATCCTTTTCAGCGGGCGCTGCTGAAGCGAATGCCGCGATTTCCAACGGTGGCTACTTTTTTAACCATGATTTTGGTCACCGTGATCCTTCTGGTTCCGATCGGATTCCTTTTGTTCTTAATCGCTCATCAGGCAGGCGAGGCTTATGGCCTGATCAGCGGCAATGTGAATCACTTTTTTTCTCAGGAATTTACATTGCTTCCTGAAAAAATCGCGAACAGTTCCGTTGGAAAATGGCTTAATTCCATTGGGCAATACGCTCCTCTGACCGCGGATGACATCAGCCGGAATATCCAGGAGATGGCGAGCCGCGTGAGCGGTTTTCTGGTGGCTCAAACCACGACGGTTTTGAAGAATTTTTCTTATGTTCTTTTGCAGTTGATCGTTTTCTTTTTGGCTCTGTTCTATTTTTTGCGGGATGGCGAGAAACTGATTTCCACCATTCGCTCATTACTTCCTCTGCCCAAACAGTACCGTCGAGAACTTTTCATTAAATTGAATACCCTCAGCCATAGTATTATTTACGGAATTTTCGGCGCCGCGGTGGTGCAGGGATTTTTAGCTGGCCTCGGGTTTTATTTGGCCGGCATTCCCAACGCGGCCTTTTGGGGCACCGTGATGGCTTTTTTTTCGCCGGTGCCCTACATCGGCACCGCCATCATTTGGGTGCCGACCGTTATTTTCTTGGCAGTGCAGGGAATTATGTGGCCGACGGTTTTTCTGCTTTTGTGGTGTGTTTTCGTAGTCGGCCTTTCCGATAATTTGGTGAAGCCCTATCTCATTGGCGAAGCGAACGCGATCCATCCGCTTATGGTTCTTTTGGTGATCCTGGGCGGCGTTTTCGTGTTCGGCTTACAAGGAGTCCTATTCGGCCCCTTTCTGCTGTCTTTGATGCTCACCTTTTTGCACATCTACCGGCTGGAATACAAAGATATGCTTGACAAGGATTGATTTCATTTTTTTGTTCCATGCGGATTGTCGCGGACCTTCACATTCACTCAAAATATTCCCGGGCCACGTCCAGGGATTTGGATTTGCCGAATCTGTGGGCATGGGCTCAGATGAAGGGGATCGATGTGATCGGAACTGGGGACTTCACTCATCCCCAATGGTTTCAGGAGCTTTCGGAACAGCTGGAAGAGACCGCGCTTGGGTTTTATCAATTGAAAGAGGCGGAGCAGTCGAAGGCGAAGGTGGCTGTGCCGGTTGTTTGTCAGCGGGATGTTTATTTCGTGCCCACGGTCGAGATCAGCACGATTTATAAAAAGAAGGACCGCGTGCGGAAGATCCATCAGATCATTGTGGCGCCGAATCTGAAACAGGCGGCCCGTTTAAATGAAAAGCTGGATAAGATCGGAAATATCCGCTCGGACGGCCGGCCGATTTTGGGGCTTGATAGCAAAGAGCTCCTGAAGCTCGTTTTGAGCCTCTCTGAGGATTTTTTGTACATTCCCGCGCACGCGTGGACGCCGCATTTCGCCGTGTTCGGTTCGCAGTCAGGTTTTGATAGCCTGAAAGAGTGCTATGAAGAGCTAACGCCCAACATTTACGCCATCGAGACCGGGCTTTCTTCGGATCCGCCAATGAACTGGCGTTTGAGCCAATTGGACAACCTCGTGCTTGTTTCCAATTCGGACGCCCATAGCCCCCAGAAGCTGGGGCGCGAGGCGAATTTATTGGACATTGAGCCTAATTATCCGGCTCTTTACCAGGCGATTCGCGAGCACCGGCGGGATCAGTTCCTCGGCACAATCGAGTTTTTTCCGGAGGAAGGCAAATATCATCTTGACGGTCATCGGGATTGCGGGGTGTGTCTGGAACCTCAGGAGTCACTGAAGCGCGAAGGGTTGTGCCCCAAGTGCGGCCGGAAGCTCGTTCTCGGTGTGCTGCATCTGGTGGAGAAATTGGCGGATAAGCCGTATGTAGAGACGCAAGATTTTGCGTCTCTACATACGGCGGCACGTCCCTTTGAAAGCATTATCCCTCTTGCGGAGATGGTCGCGGAAATGATGGGCGTCAAAAGTTCCACGAGCCCACGGGTTCAGAATTTATATTTTGAGCTGTTGGCGAAATTCGGTTCAGAATTCTTCATTTTGCGGCAGTTGGATTTGACGACCCTGGCCAATATGGGGTATCAGAAACTCAGCGAAGGGATCGTGGCCATGCGCGAAGGGCGCGTGCTCAAAAAAGCCGGTTACGATGGAGAGTTCGGCGTAATCAAAGTGTTTCAGGGGGTCAAACAAAAGAAGCAGATGAAATTGTTTAGCGATTAGCGGCTAACGGCTAGCGATTAGCTAAGAAGCGGTTAGCGATTAGCCAGAAAGCAGGGAGTAATAAAAATATTTAGAAATGTCCATCGTGGATTCACTCAATCTGGAGCAACGCGCGGCGGCCATGCACCTGAATGGTCCGCTTTTGGTGAACGCGGGGCCTGGAACCGGCAAAACTCAGACGCTGGCCGCGAGAATCGCGTACCTCGTTCTGGAAAAGCGGATTGATCCCACGACGATTTTGGCGGTCACGTTCACAAATCAGGCGGCAAACGAGATGAAACGACGGGTCGAAAGGTTTTTGGCGGGAGGCATGCGGAAAGAAGGCGCGATTGGGGAATCGCGCCTTCATCAAGGAGTTATACCCTGCATTCAGACGCTCCATGCGTTCGCGTATCGATTTTTATCCGGTATTTATGGCACGATTGATGTCGCGGACGCGGAGACTCAAGTCAAGATCCTTGAGGAAGCGCTCAAGGATTTGGGTGTCAAAATCGCTTCGCGAGAGTTTCCGTCTATTCTGCAGGCGTTGAGTATTATCAAGAATCAATCTTCGCTTGATTTTGAGTGGCCGGTGATCGAGAAAGTTTTTTCGACCAAGGATCTCTGCGAGCGCTACGAGCAGAAGCTTCGCGAGCAAGGGCAGTACGATTTTGACGGCATGATCCGCGAGATGTATTTTTTGCTTAAAGAGGATCCCGCGTCGCGGGCAAAAGAACAGACGCGATTTCAATTCATTCTTGTGGATGAGTTTCAGGATTTGACTCCTTTGCAGGTGGCGCTCATCGATCTTTTGGCCGCTTCTCATCGCAATCTGTGGGTGATCGGCGATCCGGACCAGGCGATTTATTCGTGGCGGGGAAGCTCTTCCAAACTCATGATCCATTTTGACGATCGCTACCTGGACTCGAAAATCGTTATTTTAAAACAAAATTATCGCAATCCCGCCTCGATTTTAAAGCCGGCGAACCGCCTGATTCAGCGCAATCAGGATCGGTTGCCCAAAGCGCTTCAATCGGTCAAAGAAAAGGGAGAGAAGGTCCGGTTATGGACTATGGATGATGAAGTGACCGGACGCTGGGCAGTTCAGCAAATCTTAGAATCATTTTTTGGCGGGATATCGAGCATGGCATCGGCGGATATGTTGGATAATGAGAGAAAGGATATTGGTTTTCATGAGGTCGCGATTCTTTTTCGCAAACAGAAGGAAGGGGCATTCTTGCGCACGTTTCTTGAGGAAAAAGGTTTTCCGGTTCATCTTTCGTGCGAAAAGAATCCTATTCATGAAAAACCGCTCGCCGAATTCGTAATTCTCGCGCACTTACTGCTTTATCCTGAAGACGACCGGTGGTTGTATCGTTTTTTGCGTTCACTCCCCGATTTCCCCGAGGCGTATGCCGAGGAGTGGTTCCTTGCGTCGCGCGATAAAAAACAACTTCTCTACGCGGTGATCGCCGAGAAAATCGAAACACAAGCGCTGTCGTCTGTTTTTCGAGAATTTTTGGTTAAAATCATGGGTTTTCTGGAAACGGCGGAATCGAAACTCAACGAATCCTTCCAGTCGTTTTGGGCTTTTGCGGAGGCCGCCTATTGGCCGCTGCTTGGCCTCAAATTCAGGGATCAGGAACGGCTGGCTCATTTTCTGCCCTCCGTCCAATTGTTTTTCGCTGAACCGGGTCGTGGCGCGCTTAAGCAGTTATTGTCCCAGATGGAAACTCAACATGAACCTGAACCCGATATTGTGCCTCAAAAAATCCAGCTTTTAACGTTGCACGCGTCTAAAGGGCTTGAATTCAAGAAAGTCATTATGGTGGGATTGGAAGAGGGGAATTTTCCGGTCAAAAAAGCGGAAACATTGGAACAGCTCGAAGAAGAACGCAGATTGATGTACGTGGGTATGACGCGCGCGATCGAGGAGCTTCATCTTGTCACGGTTAAAAACCGTCGCGGCGAGCCGGTTTTACCCTCCTGTTTTTTATCAGAGATCCCTGAAGAATTTTTGGTCTCGGGCGGTTTTTCCGACTGGTATCTTAAACAGCAGAAAAATCGGAAAAAGAAGTTGGCGCAACCGAGCCTTTTTTAATGCTGAGTAATGCCTGAGTGAAGAGGACGCCTTTTGGCGTTTTTTAGCGTTGTTTTTTCCTTTAAAACATGCTAAAATATTAAGATATTTTAAAGAACATTTGACATTTGACATTTGACACCTGACATTTGACAGGAATTCAAAAGGTTAATTGTCAAATGTCATATTATGCCCGACGTTCAATCCAAACTCATCGATTTTTTGCTTCAGGGACAGTTTTTGACCGAGGTTCAAATTAAAGAAATTGAAGCGGAAGCCACGAAACTGAATCAGCCGTTCGAGATGGTTCTTCTTGAGAAGGATTTTATGAAGGACGCGGATCTCGGGCAGATTATCGCGGATGTCCATGGGTGGTCTTTTGTGAATTTGCGACGGGAGGCGATTGAGGAAGCCACGCTCAGGCTGCTCCCGGAATCGTTTGCGCGAGAGCGCCGCGCGGTCATTTTCAGTCATACGGAGACTGAAACCAAAGTGGCAACGGCTAATCCCGAAGACGCTTCCCTCCACGAACTTCTGAAGGCGAAAATCGGTGAAGGTTCTTTGAGCTTTTATTTTGCCACACCGCGCGATATCGCAGAGAGTTTATATCGCTACCAGGAGCAAATCGAGGAAAAGTTTCACGCGTTGATCGCGGCGCATTCGAAAGAGGCGATTTTCGGCAAAGCGTCTGACAGCGCGGTTGTTCAATTGGTGGATTTATTGCTGTCTCATGGATACAAAACCAAGGCCTCGGATATTCATATTGAGCCGCAATCCCATGACACGCTGGTGCGTTTCCGCATCGATGGCATTCTGCATGACATCGTCCGAATTCCCGCTGAAATTCATGACTTGGTGATCACGCGCATCAAAATCCTTTCCAAGCTCCGCACGGATGAGCACCAGGTGCCTCAGGACGGCAAGATCGAATTCAATTTTGACGACAGTCCTGTGGATATCCGTATTTCGATTGTTCCCACAAGCCGTGGCGAGAATGTGGTGATGCGTTTGCTTTCCGAAAAGACACGACAACTTACTTTGGAAGATTTGGGCTTTCTGGAGCACGATTTTACAAAATTGCGCGCGGCCATCAAGCGCCCGTGGGGCATGATTCTGGTGACAGGACCGACCGGCAGCGGAAAAACAACCAGTCTGTACGCTATTTTAAAGATTTTAAACACCCGTTCCGTCAATATCGCGACAATCGAAGACCCGGTTGAATACAGTATCGACGGTATCACGCAAATTCAGGTGAACACCAAGGCGAATTTGACCTTCGCGACAGGACTCCGCGCGCTGGTCCGCCAAGATCCCAATGTGATCATGGTCGGAGAAATCCGTGATCATGAAACCGCTGAAATCGCGGTGAACTCAGCCATGACCGGACACCTCGTCCTTTCCACGCTCCACACCAACGACGCGCCGACGGCTTTGCCCCGTTTGCTGGATATGGGAATTGAACCATTTTTGACGGCTTCTACCGTGAATATCGTGATTGCCCAACGCTTGGTTCGTCGCATTTGTCAGCGATGTATTTCGACTTATGAAGCGTCTTCGGACATTCTCAAGGATCGTCTTCCGCCCTTTATTTTAGAAAAATTGTCTCGCGGGCAATCGATCGTGACACTGTACAAAGGCCAGGGATGTAATTTATGTAAAAATACGGGTTACATTGGCCGTGTTGGTGTCTTTGAAGCGCTGGAAATTTCGGATTCCATCCGTCATCTGATCATGCAGAATTCGGACGCGGACACGATTAAAAAGAAAGCGGTTGAAGAAGGAATGATGACCATGCTCGATGACGCGCTTGAAAAAGTTTTGGATGGAATGACGACGGTTGAAGAGATGATACGAGTCGTTAAGAACTAAAAATTCGAAATTTGTAATTTGTAATTGGTAATTTGGAAAAAGAAAATTTAAAATCAAAGAAAAAAGCGTCGTGGAATATCGAGCTCGGCGGCATTGGCGCCGCAGATATTTTATTCATGACCAAGCATCTTTCTATGGCGCTCAAGAGCGGTTTAACGCTGATGGATGGCCTGGATATGCTGTGTGATCAGGCCACGGGCGGAAAGTTCCAGAAAATGCTGGAAGAGATCATTGAGACGCTTCGATCCGGGCACGCTCTTCATGAAGCGTTTTCTCATTATCCCCGAGAGTTTTCGCCGCTCTACATCAATTTGGTTAAAACGGGTGAGCTCTCGGGAACGCTCGAAGAGAACTTGGGCCACATGGCTGAAGAACTTCACAAATCCCAAGAGTTACGCGAAAAAATTAAATCGGCAATGATGTACCCGCTTCTCATTTTGGTGGCGGTAGCGGCCCTCGGACTTTCCGTGGCCATTTTCGTGCTTCCCAAAATATTGCCTTTGTTTAAGGCGCTCAATGTGGATCTTCCGATCACCACGCGCGGATTGATTTGGGTGGCAGAGATATTCTCTAAATACGGCTTATGGATCGGATTAGGCACGATTGGATCCGTTATTTTTTTCCGTTGGTTTTTAAAGCGTCGTTTTTTAAGGCCTGCGCTTCATTTTTTATTATTACGTTTGCCGTTGGCCGGCCCGATTCTTCGAGCTATTCAGCTTGAGCGTTTTTCCCGCACCCTCGCGACGCTTTTAAAAAGCGGAATTCCTTTGGATCGGAGTCTGCAAATTACCGCGGATGCCGCCTCGAATGCGCTTTATCAAAAAACCATTCATTCCTTTATTCTCGAAATTCAAAAGGGCAATGGCCTTGCCGTGTCCATGGAATATTACCCCCGGCTTTTTCCTAAAATTGCCTCCCGCATGGTGGGAATGGGTGAAAAAACAGGAAATTTAGAGAAAACACTGGATTATCTCAGCACCCTGTACAACGAAGAAGTGGATCACGCGATGAAAAATTTTTCTACCATGATCGAGCCTGTCTTACTCATTTTTATCGGACTGATCGTGGGTCTTGTGGCGATCTCAATCCTCGGGCCGATTTATAAGATCACGGGCGGGATTAGTCACTAATTTTCAATGTCCAATTTCCAATTTCCAATACATTTTCCAATTTCTAATTTTCGATTTAAAAGAACGGGTTTTACGTTGGTTGAACTGACCGTGGTGATTTCAATTTTTTTGATCGTGCTGGGAGGCGCGTCTCTTACGTTTTCCAGTTTTTTGACCCGTAATCAGCTCGATTCCTATACCCATCAATTGATCCAGACGCTTCGCCGTGCGCAATCGAACGCGTTGGCCCGCTATAAGGACAGTGACTGGGGGGTGCATCTGGACACCGTGGATTCTTCCTATGTTTTTTTTAAAGGGGCGAGCTTTGATTCACGGGAGACTGCTTTTGACGAAACTACTTTGCTTCCCGGATCCCTGGCTTTCGCGGCTATCGCGCTGAGAGGAGGAGGGACTGATTTCGTGTTTCATAAGGGAGATGGCACGGTCGCCCAGGATGGCTCGTTCCAATTGCAGGAAGGCCCCAGCCATTTATTCACGCTCACGGTGAACGCTTATGGCCGTGTGGATGTGGATCCTCTTCTTTTATCGCCATAAAAAATTCGTAATTTGAAATTCGTAATTCGTAATTTTCGTAGGGGGGCCGCGTTGATGGAAGTCACTATTGCCATTGCTCTTTTTGTGATGGTGGCGCCCACCATCCTCACGCTTGGCTTGGGCGGACTGCAAAGTGTTTTTAATAATAAAATTCATCTTCGAACGTTATTTTTAGTTCAGGAAGGCCTTGAAGCGACCCGTTCGATTCGGGATTACGATTGGAATTCGTTATCCCTGGGAACTCATGGACTCGCGGACGCCTCCGGCTTTTGGGAATGGAATGGAGCTTCTGATACTCAGGATGGATACGTTCGAACCGTTACCGTGACTTCAATCGATCCGGACACCAAAGAGATCACGTCACGCGTTCAATCTCCCACGGCTTTTTCTTCGGCCCTGACGACGACGCTGACTCGTTGGCGCTATTCTGATTTCAGGCAAACCACTGCCACTGATTTTAACGCGGGAACTTTGAGCAGCGTTGTTGTGACTACGACAGGGGATGGTGAGGTAAAGTTAGCCACAGGATCTTCCTCGGGAACTTTCATTTCTTCCGCGTTTAACACCGGGTCTTACAGTCCGCGCTATCAGACACTTTTTTGGACTCAAAGCGGAACAGGGACTTTGAAATTTCAGATCCGCACGGCGGACACTCAAGCCGCTTTAGGAGCGGCGGTATGGGTAGGCCCTAATGGTATCAATAGCACTTTTTATACGACTTCCGATTCCGTGATTGTTCCGGATCCCGGCCGTTCCGGAGACCAATGGGTCCAATATCAGGTTACGCTCGAGGGGGATGGCACGAATTCACCTATTCTTGAATCTATTACGATTCGATATATACCTTAAAAATAATTACAAATTACTAATTACGAATGGCTTTGTTGCACAACTCACCCATGAGTATAGTATAAAAAGGCAGGATACAAAACAAAAACAAATATGAAAAAGACCGTCAAAAAAAATCCCCGTACAGAATCCGCAACTGGAAAGAATATAATGAAAGCCTGAAGC
>JACRIE010000055.1 GCA_016220165.1 Candidatus Peregrinibacteria bacterium | reverse complement strand
GCTTCAGGCTTTCATTATATTCTTTCCAGTTGCGGATTCTGTACGGGGATTTTTTTTGACGGTCTTTTTCATATTTGTTTTTGTTTTGTATCCTGCCTTTTTATACTATACTCATGGGTGAGTTGTGCAACAAAGCCATTTTCAATTATCAATTTTCATTGAATGTCTCAATGTCGCAATGAATCAATTGGAACATTGAAGCCTTGAAAATTTATTGTAAATTGAAAATTGTAAATTGATTTAATAGTTAAATGTACATGATGATGGGGATGATGAGGGGTTCGCGGCCGAGGCGCTTTCGAATGAATTTAGCCACAGGGAGCCGAATTTCATTTTTTAATTCCTTGAGAATCATAGCTGGATTTTTTTGGATAGAACCTTCGAAAGCCCTTGCAGAAATCGTTTTAGTTTCTTGCGCGATTTCATGGGATTCTTTCACATAAACCAATCCACGGGAAATAATGTCGGGTTCGCCGATGAGGCGCTTGGTGCTTTCGTAAGCGCGAAGAAGAATGATTAGAATTCCATCCTGCGCCATGGTTTTTCGCTCCTGAAGAACTTGGGAACCCAGGTCTCCATGGCCCAGACCGTCGATGACGATGTCATTGGCCTGAGTTTTTTGTTTGGATTTGCGAGCTCCTTGCTGATTGACCTCCACAATGTCGCCGTTTTGCAGGATGCTGACGCCGCAGCGGGGCGAAATCGCCTGAACGAGTTTGGCGTGGGTTTTCATCATGAAGAGTTCGCCATGGATGGGGATGAAATGCTTCGGCTTAATCAGGGAAAACATCAGTTTCAGTTCTTCCTGATGCCCGTGGCCCGAAGTATGGACGTCCATCAAACTGTTCGTGATGACTTCCGCCCCTATTCGATGCAAATTGTTGATGACGGTTACGATCGCCTTTTCGTTCCCCGGAATCGGGCTTGCCGAAATTGAGACCGTGTCCCCTTCCCGAATTTTAATTTGAGTGTGTTCGCCAAGCGATATTCGCGACAGGGCGCTCATAGCCTCTCCTTGCGCGCCTGTGGTCAGGATCAATACCTGACTGGGAGGCAAAGAATTCATGGCGGGGCTGGCTTCCCGGATCAGACCGCGGGGAACCTTGATGTACCCTAATTCCGTGGCCATTTCGATGTTTCGAACCATGGATCGCCCTGAAATGAAGACTTTCCGGTTGTAGCGAACTGCGGAGTTGCAGACCTGCTGGATGCGTCCAATCAGAGATGAGAAAGAGGCGATGATGAGGCGCCCCTTGGTGTCGGCGATAATACGATCGAGGTTTTGGCCGATCACTTTTTCGGATAGGGCGTAACCCGGCTTTTCCGCATTCGTGCTGTCGGACATCAGGACATCAATCCCCTGGCTCCCGATACCAGCGATGCGCTGGAAGTTAGCCGGAGCGTCCATGGCGGGCGTGTGATCGAATTTGAAGTCGCCGGTGTGGACCACTTTTCCTACGGGTGTTTTAAGGAGAACTCCCATGGAATCAGGGATGCTGTGGTTTACATAGAAAAATTCTATTTGGAATTTGCCCAGAACGAGTTTGTTGTCCGGCGTGATGACATGAATTTTGGCTGTTTTATCGAGCGCGAATTCTTCGAGACGGGTTTTGACGAGGCCCATGGTCAGTTTGCTGCCATAGAGCGGCGGGTTTCCAAGCCGTCCCAGGACGTGCGGGATGCCGCCAATATGATCCAGATGACCGTGAGTGAAAAGAATGGCACGGATGTTCCGTTTTTTGCTTTCCAGGTAGGCGACATCGGGAATGACGTAGTCGATTCCCAGCGTTTCCGGTCCTCCAAATGAAAGACCGGCGTCCACGATCACAATGTCGTCTCCGTATTCGAAGGCGTTCATATTTTTGCCTACTTCTTCGAGACCGCCCATGGGGATGATCCGAAGGCGTGGGCCTCTGAGCCCATCTTCCTGGTTTTGTTTATTGGGAAATGCCTGAGGCCGTGGCGGCTGATTGTTTAACTGAGGACGCTGAGGTCGCCGGGGTTGTTGAGAGTGCTGAGGATGAGAAGCGTGATGCGGCGCAGGATGATTTGATACAGGATGATACGGAGTCGGGTGAGCGGGATGTTGTGGGTATTGAGGATGAGGAGACGGCGGCGTATGAGGGGCATTGCTTTTAAACAATGATTCATGTGGATTGTTAGTGAATCCGCTTTTGTCCGCGGACTTTTTTAACCATTCGGTTATTTTCTTAATCGGCATATATTTTTTAAATTATTAATTTCCAATGTCCAATTTCTAAAAGTGAAAAGAGAAGATCACTGGTTATTTTTAGTATATCACCTATAATAAAAAATTGCAATCATAAATTTGTAATCAATTACTTTTTTTGTTTATGCTAAGCCAAAATATTACAATTAAAAATCTTTTGTCTATACTGTAAAGCCTCGGCAAGATGACGCACTTCAATTTTTTCCTGCGCGTCCAAATCCGCAATGGTACGAGCGATTTTAATGATGCGATAATAGCTGCGCGCTGAGTATTCAAATGTCTCCATGGCGCGGTTTAAAAGCTGCTGCGCTTCCGTGGTTAGCGGACAGTAGCGTTGTATCTCCCGATTCTGCATTTCGCTGTTGATGGAGAATTTTTCGTTCTTAAAACGGATCCGCTGGATGCTCCGGACTTTTTCCACGCGTTCGCGGATGACAGCCGACGATTCGGTGGGGGCCGATGCGCCAAAATATTTCGGGTCCACGGGGTTGATGAATAGGTGCATGTCGATCCGATCCAGGAGCGGTCCGGATATTTTTTTGTGGTAGCGTTGGATCTGAAACGCGTGGCACTGGCATTTTTGCGTGGGGTGTGGAACGTTGTGGTAACCGCACGGGCAGGGATTCATGGCCGCGATGAGCGTGAATTGCGCAGGGTAGACCAGACTCCCCTGCGCGCGGGAAATCGTGATAGTACGGTCTTCCATAGGTTGTCGCAAGACTTCCAGAACCTGCTTGGGGAATTCGGCGAGTTCGTCCAAAAACAGCACGCCCCGATGCGCCAGCGAGATTTCGCCGGGGCGCGGCGGATTACCGCCGCCCACAATGCTCACGGCGGAGGCGGTGTGATGGATGATGCGAAAAGGACGCTCTGTCACGAGTCCCCGTTCTTTGTTCAGGCGTCCGGCCACCGAGTAGACCTTCGTAACCTCCAGCATTTCCTCGGTCATCATGGCCGGCAGGATGGTGCGCATCACTTTGGCCATCATGGTTTTTCCCGCGCCGGGGGCGCCATTCAAAAGAACGTTGTGTCCGCCCGCGGCCGCGATTTCCAGCGCGCGTTTGGCCTGCATTTGACCTTTGATGTCAGACATGTCCACGCGGTCGATTCGTTCGATTGTATCGGCGGCTTTTGCCGGTAGCGCCGGCGGATTTTTGAGCGTTGAAATGATGTCCCTCAGATGGCGCAAAGGAATGATTTGAATGCCGTCGATGACCCGCGCTTCTTCGCTGTTTTCCGCGGGGATCACTATTTTTTTAAATCCCCTTTCCCGCGCGAACTCCGTCAGCGCGATGATTCCGTTCACGGGACGCACGCGGCCGTCCAGCGCTAATTCGCCGACCACCAGCGTGTTTTCCAAGAGGTCTGGATCGAGAATACCCGAGGTCACCAAAATACCCAGCGCCATGGGCAAATCATAAAGCGGCCCCATTTTCCGCAGATGCGCCGGCGCAAGATTAACCACAATCCGCGTCCGCGGGTAGGGAAAATCACTGTTTTTGATGGCGCTATGCACCCGCTCGCGCGCCTCCTGAATCGCCGTGTCCGGCAGGCCGACAATTGAGAAAAAGGGTAGGGCAAACAGAATATCGACTTCGACGTCGACGGCTTCACATTCCAGCCCCCGCAGGGCTCCGCTTTGGATTTTGGCGAGCATATGATTGGGAATTACGAATTATGAAATTACGAATTAAAATTCATTGGATTATTTCGATCCCGTTTCCATTTTAATGGATTGTTGCGGATGTATTGGCGAATGGCGTACAGCGATTCGGGGTCGCGGATGATTTCATCGTAAAAGCGCGTGCACATGGTTTGGCATCACCACCCATCTGTCTAACGACGCATTGGGAAAATGGCGCGGAATTTTATGCCAACATTGGGCCGCCGCGCATCCGATGTCGTTTAATCCCATGACCCCATTTCGGATTTCGCCGAAACATTCTTCCATGTTTTGGGTACAAATCGTGATGAAATACGCCCCGCAGGACGAATAATCCCATGCCGGCAAACGGGCCGACGGGACGCGGTATTTTCCACGAAATAATTCGTTATTCTCAGGATTCATCGTAATACAAAAATTTTCCAGATATTCAAAGACGTGTATTATTTATCATGCTGGATTTCTTTCGTCAAGAACAAATGTTCACCTATGCTCCGTGAATTTCGGTTCGAAAAACACCTTTTACAATTGGATCTCAATTCCGAAGCGGATGAATCGGTTTTCCGCGAGGTGTTTTTGGACACGGATTATTTGATTCTGAATGATGTCATCAAAGCCGCTTCGCACGGCATTCTCGACATCGGCGGGCACATCGGGCTTTTTTCTCTGTATGCCCGCGGGCTGAACGAACGCGCACCGATTTTGGCGTATGAGCCGGAATCGACTAATTTCGCGGCTTTCAAAGAACATGTGCGACTCAATTCAGTCGCTGGCGTCACGCTCAAGAATACGGCCGTGGCCGGCAGCGACGGGAACGCGAAACTCTACGTCAGCGCTGATTCACACAATCATTCGCTGGTGCAGGCGACGGCGAAGACAGCCACGGTCTCCGCAGTGTCGATGCAAACGATTGTTGAGAAACACCTTGCGAAAGCGGGGGTTGATTTTTGTGATCTGGTGAAGATGGACTGCGAGGGCGCAGAGTTCGAGATTTTGCGTTCCATGACGCCGGAGTTGTTTAAAAAAATCGGAGTTTTTTATTTGGAGTATCATGAGTACGCGGATGAGCCGAAGGAAGGCGAAAAGGGGCGGATCAAAGGCGAGGATAGGAATCCTCGCCTTCTGCGGGATATTTTCCAGAAGAATGGGTTTAAAACAAAGCTCACGGTGTCACGGCACGACAAGCGATTTGGATTTATTTTAGCGCACCGATGATAAAAACTCAGGATATAACTTTTATGAAATTAGCTCTCGATCTCGCGCGGCGAGGGGGTTCTTCGGTGGCGCCGAATCCGATGGTTGGCGCGGTGATTGTGAAAGACGGGAAGGTGATCGGCCAAGGGTATCACCGTTTTTTCGGCGGGCCGCACGCTGAGGCGGAAGCGATCCGGAGCGTGAAGCATTCCGCGGATCTCGTCGGGGCGACTCTGTACGTCACGCTGGAGCCGTGCGATTCGTTCGGGAAACAGCCGCCGTGCACACGGGCGATTGAGAAAGCCGGAATTATGCGCGTGGTGGCGGGGAGCAGGGATCCATCGATGAAAGAATCAAGAATTAAGAATCAAGAATTAAGAATTAAGGGCAAGAAGCAAGAATTAAGGATGATGAAGGGCGAGATTGCGGAGGAGTGCGAGCGATTGAATAAGTTTTTTTTTAAATGGGTTCGGACGAAGATGCCTTATCTGACCGCCAAGGTGGCGGTGAGCGCGGACGGATTTATGGCGGGCGAGCACGGCAAGTTCATCCGGATCACGACGACGGAGCAGGACCGCGAGGTGCACGCGCTTCGCGCCAGCCATCAGGCGATCATGGTGAGCGCGACGACCGTCATCAACGACGATTCCCATTTGGGCGTGCGACCCCGAAGGGGCCCCCTTGGTGGGCATGTTCCCGGGGAAGATCCCCTTCGGATCATCATCGATTCCCATCTGCGGTCGCCTTTAAGCGCGAAGGTGTTTCGGAATACGCACACGCTCCTCGTTTGTCTGGGAACGAACCCCATCAAACAAATCAAGCGGTACGCGGATCTCGGGATTTCCGTGTGGTGCGCCCCTGGCCGCAGTCACGTGAGCCTGAAGGCACTTTTCCGCTATTTGGGCAAGCGCGGGGTCAGCAGTATTTTGGCGGAACCGGGACCGACTTTTTACAGCATCCTCAAAAAAGCCGGACTGATCGACGAGACGATTGCGTTTCATGGCAAGGGAAAGATCGGCAAAGGGCTGAGGTTTCCGGAATGAGTGAATTTGATGCTTCGACAAACTCAGCGTCTATCCTGAGTTAATTCGAAGAATTGACACTATAATTCAACCATGGAATCATAGTCTCCTTTTTAGCTTAATTTTTTCGCATTATGTCTCAAGGAGAAACCCCTGGCGCATTAGGATTTACTTCCGGGTTAGAAGGCCCATCAACCCTTTCCGATGGAACCCGTAGGGAAGTTTCCGAGGTTTTAAGTATTGAGAATTTTTTTGCTAAGCCCGAGAAACTTGATGAAGCTTTACAGCGCTGTGAGGCGGCTTATCAAGCGCGATTAGAAAGATTAGAGCGCCGCGGCGTACTTGCGGGCGGCAGACTTCCTTTGATCGCCTCTATTTTTGATCAAGCCCAATCGATTGATTCTTTGCCCGTTATGCGATGGGGTCAGATAGCCGATGTGATTCGAAGGGATGAAAGGGTGCGTCAGGCCCTCGTGGCCCTTGAGGGCGAAGGAGGTATCCCTCTTATTCAGCCTGATTGTCGCGCGGCTTCTCTTCAAAGTTTAATACATACTCCAGTAACGCTTAATCCTGTCTCCGGTATCCCTCCCATGGCTATTTCTCAGGATTTCGATTTAGAAGCAGATACCAGAAGAGCCATTGTTCCATTCGATTACGAGGCGCTCCTGGGAATAAGAGATATGGAAGGCCAAGAAGGATTTAGGCATCTTTATAGGGTTTTAGTCAAAATAGCTCTCTTAGCGGCCGGAAAGCTTCGCAGAAAGGGCTTTCTCGGTATTTCTTTTATGGATGCCGGTCGAGCAGTGCCGTCATCTACTTTGGATACAACTATGTTCAATGCTGTTTTTCGCGCTTCTCAACAAGGCCTTCATGTTGTTGCTCCTGAAACTTATTTTGTTGCCGCATCGATTGCCGATCAGCCGCTGGATCAGCAGTACCGTACATGGTTAGACTGTTGCCATACTCCTAGCGGTGATGCTTTATGCGCGTCCTGGGGAGAGCTTTTTCATTCATTAAATTTGTATTTTGATGAACCAGGGTCTCATGACGAAGAATTAGGTTTCCGCCGCGAGGCGCGTGTGAATATGGATGGATTGGAAGTGTGATTTTAATTTTTGATTGTAGATTGAAAATTGAAGATTTAAGATTAATCTATAATTTACAATTTTTAATCTTATTTTTATGGATACTCTTCTTTTGGAAACGACGGCGAAAGCGATGGTGGCGCCGGGCAAAGGGATTTTGGCGGCGGATGAAAGCAGCGGTACCTGCAAGAAGCGTTTTGATAGCGTTGGCGTCGAATGTACCGAGGAAAATCGCCGGCTGTATCGTCAAATGCTATTAACGACGCCAGAGCTCGGCAAACATGTGAGCGGCGTGATTCTTTATGACGAAACATTGCGCCAGAAAACGGACGATGGCACGCCTTTTGCCGAAATCCTGAAACGAAACGGAATTCTTCCTGGAATTAAAGTGGACACAGGGGCGCACGCGCTCGCCCTTTTTCCAGGTGAAAAGGTGACGGATGGCCTGGATAAGCTTCGGGATCGCTTGGCGGAATATCGAAAATTGGGCGCGCGGTTCGCCAAGTGGCGCGCGGTGATTACGATTGGGGAGGATTTGCCTACGGATAGCTGTATCCAAGCGAATGCGCACGCGCTCGCGCGATATGCGGGACTTTGTCAGGAGGCTGATATTGTTCCGATCGTGGAGCCGGAAGTGCTGATGGATGCGGATAATACGATCGAACGCTGCTTTGATGTCACCGAAAGAACGCTGAAAATCGTTTTCGCGACCCTTAAAGAGTTTAGAATCCATTTACCCGGTATCGTTCTTAAGCCCAACATGGTGGTTTCAGGCAAGCAATGTCCGGAACAGGCATCTCCGGAGGAGGTCGCGAAACTCACGTTTAAATGTCTTAAAGCCACTGTGCCTGCGGAGGTTCCCGGGATTGCGTTTTTGTCCGGCGGACAAAGCGACGTGACGGCCACCCTTCACCTCAACCTCATGAATCAGCTCGGCAAGAAGCCGTGGGCCATGACGTTTTCCTACGGACGCGCTTTACAAGATAAGGCCCTCAAGATATGGGCACAGAATATTAAGAGTAGCGCTGCCGGTCAAAAAGCCCTGCTTTTACGCGCCCAGTGCAACGGCGCCGCGAGCCTGGGCCAGTATACCGCTACAATGGAGCAAGCGTGATTGAAGGCTTAAATCAAAAAACCTCGCCCCTTCTGTTGATTAGCAATCCGGGAGCGAGGTTTTTTTTAGTAATTTGCTTATTTAGCTGGAGTCTCAGTGGCCGGAGTTGTAGGAGCTACTACGGCTGGGGCCTTGGCGGCTGGAGTGGCCGGAGCGGTCGCTTCCGGAGCGGCGGGGGTGGCCGGCGTTACTGCCGGAGTCTCAACGGCTGGCGTAGAAGCTGGAGGAGTAGCGTCTTTTACTACGGTGGTGCAGGCTGCTAAGGCAAACACCATGGCTAAAGCCGCCACGGGCAATGCGATTTTCTTCATAAAAATAAAAAATTAGTATTAAACTTCGTTTATTTTAGTGCTGTTACGTTGGGGTAGCAATGCTTTTTTTAAAAACCCCCTCCCAAATCCCCCCCCGCCTAGGGCGGGGCCTCCCTCTTTCTCCCTTCGGCTTCTCGACTTCGCTCGGAGCAGGCATGGCTCAGGGCAGGCAAGGGGGCCTATCAGATCCTCCTTGCTCAGGGAGAGAAGATGTTTCTGTTGTTTAGTGTGTATAACGGTAGCAATGCGCATTTCATGCGGGTAGGGGATAATTGCATACCTAATTTTTTCAGAAAATTGTCGCTTTTTATTTTTTGGATTTGCGATAAAGTTTTTCCTTTGGCGATTTCTGAAAAAATCGACGCGGCCGCCTGGGAGATCGCGCACCCTTTCCCATCCCAACCGATTTCCTTGATCCTTTTTTTTGCGTCCAATGTTACCGTGATTACAAGCTCGTCTCCGCAAAGAGGATTGGCGCCGGAAAATATTTCGTCGGGTTTTTTTAATTTCCCCTGATTGGCAGGGTAGTGGTAGTGGCGGAGGATGAGCTGATCGTACAAATTCATTACAAGATTATTTATTAAAAGATTCAAGATTATAATTCTTTGTGGCTTTGTTGCACAAATATTTTTTTAGGAATATGACGTTCCGACCCCTGCTTTCCGTTATGCCGCCCTGAAGCTTTCCGGCATCCCGAGGGCGTTCATACGGTTGAGGGCCGATCCCATGATACGGGCTTCTGCGACCT
>JACRIE010000058.1 GCA_016220165.1 Candidatus Peregrinibacteria bacterium | reverse complement strand
TATGCCATTCCTGGTTTAACCGGTTCAGAAAACTGCTTGTCCGCTATGAAAAAACGCTGGCGAGCTTTGAGGCGTTAAACCATTTGGCCGCCGCCATAATCTGCTTCCGGAAGATAGGGATTATTTACGGATAAGTTCTTATGGATGGTTGGCTTTTGGCCAACATCAAAGACCCAACGGCGCACCAAGCTTATATCCAAAAAGTAAAAGAGGAAAGCAAAAATACAAAAATTGGAGAAATGCTCGAAGGAATGGCGGATATTTATTTAGTCGCGCATCCAGACATTAACTCAAAGCTCCAAGCCAACAAAACAGAAGAATTGCCAAAAGTTTTTGAAGGTATGTTTGATGTCCTTTTTCAGTGGGCTCTTTCAGTAAACGAAGGCAAGGGCAGAGAAGAGGCGCACCGTAAAGTAGAGCACATCCTTGCGAGATTCAAAGAAATTCTCCGCTAGATTAAAGGCAAAATTGCCAAAAGCTTAAAGCCACCAATTAGTGGCTTTTCTTTTTACTACAGTATTTAACTGGTTTTTTTCATGCGCAGGTCAATTCCCATTTTCGCTGGATCTTTTCCGTGCGCCATGGTAACCGCTCTCATCACGGCGGAGTGGCTTTAAAAAATCGTTTGACAGGTGAACATAAGTTTACTAATATGAAAATCGATTAGTGATTAGCGTTGATCGATTAGCGTAAGAGATTAAGACGCAAATCGCAAATCGAATTTAGTATTTAATTGATGAATTTATGGAAACAACGCAGATCGCCCTCTTTAGAGGTAAGGGTATTCGTAAGACTATTCATAATAATGAATGGTGGTTTTCGGTCGTAGACGTTATCGGCGTACTAACGGATAGTGAAAATCCACGCGATTATTGGTATAGAATGAAAGTTCGTGAGAAAGATGATAGCGAAACTGAGTTGTCGACAATCTGTCGACAACTGAAACTGCAATCGTCCGATGGAAAATTTTATGAGACCGATTGCGCCAGTACCGAGGGGGTCTTCCGCATCATCCAATCCATACCTTCGCCTAAGGCGGAGCCTTTCAAACTCTGGCTCGCCAAGGTGGGCTACGAGCGCGTTCAGGAGATCCAGGATCCGGAACTCGGTACCAAACGCACACAGGCCTTGTATAAGGCCAAAGGTTATCCAGACGCTTGGATCGAAAAACGAATGCGTGGGATCGCTATTCGCGAGGAATTGACCGATGAGTGGCAAAAACGCGGAGCAGACAATGAGCGAGATTATGAAATTCTGACTGCTGAAATTTCCAAGGCAACCTTTGGCGTTACCCCCTCAGAATATAAGAAGGTTAAAGGCTTAAAGCGGCACAATCTGCGCGATCATATGGACGATTTCGAGTTAATTTTGACCATGCTCGGAGAACGAACGACAACAGAAATACACCGAACCAAAGACAGTAAAGGTCTGCCTCGGCTTAGAGATGACGCAAGAGTTGGCGGACAAATCGCTGGCACAGCGCGAAAACAGATTGAGAGAAAGATCGGCAGATCGGTGGTGTCGAAAAATAATTTTTTAAAAACCAAAAACGTGAAAAATTTGAAGGGGTAGGATTAAAAAATCAATTTTTTGCGTTATGAGTGATTCTAAACTCTATGCACGCTCTCTACATCCTCACGTGTGCATGACGTTTTTCTACTTTATCAGGAACCGTTCGGACGGCCTTTTGACTGAACACCGTTCGAAGGGTAATCTTTTGAAAGGATAAGCTTAATTGATTCGGATGAGGCGAACGAGATACCATTCCTCCGGCACAGAACTGAACGACCTTCTACGGCGTTGCGAGACCGAGAATCAGCAGACTTTTACTCAGACGCTCAGGCAGATGGAGCGCAAGGCGGGCGGCGGCTATTTTATTTTGGATACGAAAGGGGCCCGCCTTATATTTCAGGAATGCCGCCGGATTTATGAAAGGAATCACAGTCCGGTAGTCCTTTATAACGCCCTTAGGCTTGCCAAATATGCGGTAGATGATTTCAGAACCACAAGCGACCATTATCGGGAACCTTGGGAATGGTATTTAAAGACTATTTTTAATCCCGACGGACGGATAAGAATGGCAGGAATTCAATTGCTCGATCGCTACTATCTGTTGGGTCTCGATATTCATACGGCATTTCTATCGGGGCGCAAGAATTGGAAGAAAGAGAATAGGGAGAATTATTTGGAAACCGTCGGCCGTTTTTTGATCCATTGTTTTTTTCATTTGCAGGATTTGGAGAAAAAATATATGGAGGATCATGAAGACCAATTGCGTGATGAGGATTTCCCTGATGTGGCAGGACGAATGCCGTGGGCTTCCGATACCCATGATAAATTTTTAAAAAGCATCCGCATGGGAATCGAGGTATTCTTTACCAGAGGCCCCTGGGAAGAGCTGATGCAATATTTTGGATATCAGGAAAAGGTCTCGAAAGAATTCCCGGAGCTGTCGATTTTTGGAAGGTATGAAAAAATGAGCACTTCCGATTTATTCACTAATTCCTCAGATATAAAAAGCATAATCATCCGCGCCAAACTGGCGCATGAAAAAAGAATATATCGGGATATCGAAATGTCCGAAAATACGACGCTCTACAAAGTGGCTAAGGGCATCCTGGATTCTTTCGATTTTGATTTTGATCACCTGTTCGGATTCGGGAACAAACCGGATTTTTATCATTCCGATATCCGGTACGAACTAAAAACGGACGAGGACGAGGGGGGCGAAGGCGGGGATGTCGAGAAGACGGCCTTACGGGACGTGCCCTTTTTTCAGAAACCAGGAGACAAGATGTATTTTTTATTCGACTTTGGCGACGATTGGGAATTCGAAATTGAGCTAAGAAGTTTCGGGGTCATTGAAAAGGGAAAGCGTTATCCAGCGGTTCTGGAGGAGGCGGGCAAGGCGCCAGAGCAGTATCCGGATTACGATGAGTAAGTGTTCCAATGGCACCCACGCCGCAATTTCCCCAAGCCCGTCATCCATGTGGATGAGATGGTGGTGTGGTAATAGGGGGAGATTGCGCGAAAGATGCGGAATCGAGAGGCTTAAGTGAAAACATTGCGCACTGAAATCAGTTGTACAAAAGCATTTTTTTAGTATAATAAAAGGCGCAATTTAACCCCAAAAATATGAAATATATACTTGAAATTTATGAACCAGATAGTGCAGATGATGTTCTGAAAACATTCGAATCTGACAGTCCTTTTGCAAGCATGTCAAAAGGAGATATACTAAGCCCTATTTTTGATGGTTCTGAGATACCAATGAAAGTACAAAAAATAAAAAACATCGAACATATTATTTGGGAAGCTAGTGGAGAAACATCACATAAAATCTGCGTCTTTACTGAAGGAGTGGATGGAACTCGGGAATTGAGATTAGCTTAAAAAAACGCCATCGTACAACTGACTTTTTTCGTGCGTAGTCCGATTCGGATCTGCCCTCAGGGCCGCCGCGGCACGCTCTCGCATCACGGCGGCGTGGGCGAATGGCTTTAGCGAATTATTTGACAGGTGAACTTTTGTTTACTATTCTGAGTCTAGGTATTTAGACTTAATTTTTTGTATTATGACTGATTCTATTGTTCCCGCCTCCGCTCAAGCTCTGGCGGGCGCGCCAATTGAGCATATCGAAAGCATTATTTATGTAATCCGCGGCAACAAGGTAATGCTCGATAGAGATTTGGCGGCTCTTTATGGTGTTGAGACTAAAAAGCTTATACAGGCTGTAAAAAGGAATATGAACAGGTTCCCGAAAGACTTTATGTTCCAATTGTCAAAAGGGGAACTGGAAAATTGGAAGTCACAAATTGTGACTTCCAATTTTAAAATAAAAATGGGTTTACGCAAGTTGCCGTTTATTTTCACGGAGCAAGGCGTTGCTATGCTATCGAGCGTTTTGCGCAGTTCGCAAGCCGTGAGCGTTAATATCGAAATCATGCGCGCCTTTACCAGGCTGCGTCAGGCGCTAACGTCTCGTGCTGAGGTGGCCAAGGAGCTCGATCAAATAAAGGAATTTGCATTAAGGCATTCGCATGAAACTAGTCGGGAATTTAGGCGCGTCTGGAAAGCGATCGAAAAGCTATCAAATCCTCCTGTCGAAAATCGCCGGATCGGTTTTGATTTGAGCCGGTGATAGCGAGTGAGTCGATGAATGGCTCTGGTGCTCTTCTTCAACCCCATCATCCATGTGGATGAGAGGGGCATGCGGTGAGATTGCTATCAAAACCGTGAAAATATACTATTTTTTACCTATTTTTCACGATTTTGTTTACAAAGGAGTAGCTTTAAAATTATAGTTGATAGTTTATAGTTGATACTAAACCATAAACTATGCTATAATGAAGCCATGACGACCGACACTGCGGATAAGATCATAGACTATATCAAAACTCATGGCCAGGCGACGGCTAAGGAATTGATCAATTACTTGGATCTTAGTCCGCAGGCTGTTTTTAGGCAGTTGGCGCGCTTGCTTAAAAAAAATCAGATCAGCAAAATCGGCAAGTCTCCCAAGGTTTTTTATCATGTGCATGAGCAAAATAAGCAGAAAAGCGAGTCAAACGTTACGCTCGATTTCGCCGTTGAAAAAACAATTGACCAATACTTTCTCGTGATCACGCCTGCTGGTGAGCGCAAAGAAGGCGTGGATGGATTCGCTTATTGGTGCAATAAAACGGGTCAGCCTTTTGAAAAAACAGCTAAGGAATACGTAGAGACGCTGAAAAAGTATGGCGCATTCAATAAAGAAGGTCTTATCAGTGGGATGGATAAGCTAAAAAGCACCTTCAATCGCGTCGACCTTGATCATCTTTACTATTTGGATTTTTACAGCATCGAACGCTTCGGAAAAACAAAGCTGGGAACGATGCTTTTGTACGCGAAACAGAGTCAGAATAAAATTCTGATAAAAGAGTTGATCGACGATATCGAGCCGAGAATACGGAGTCTTGCGAAAGACTACCGAATCGACGCGATCGGCTTCATCCCGCCGACGGTAAAAAGGGAAGTTCAATTCATGAAAGAGCTTGAACGTCATTCAAATTTAAATCTCAAAAAAGTCAATCTTGTGAAGGTCAAAACGGAAATAGCCATTCCACAAAAAACGCTCAATAAATTGGAGGATCGGATCGAAAATGCCCAAAAAACAATTGTCGTTGACGATAAAGGGCAGTATCAGAATATTTTGCTGATGGATGACGCCGTGGGATCCGGCGCCACGCTCAATAGCACCGCTAAACAGATTCGGGAAAAGGGGATTTGCAGCGGGAAAATCATTGGCCTGGCGATTACGGGAAGCTTTAAAGATTTTGATGTCATTAGCGAAGTATGATGTATCACCTCTACATCCTCCAATGCGCGGACGGCACGCTCTACACCGGAATCACGGTTGATCTGGAGCGGCGGATCAATGAGCACAACTCTTCGCCTCGCGGCGCACGGTACACGCGGTCGCGCAGGCCCGTAGCGCTCGTTTTTCCCAGACGCTTCCGCAATCGGTCCACGGCGTCGAAGGGGGAGGCGAAGATCAAGAAGATGACGCGAGAGGAGAAACTGCAGTTGACAATAGGTTTACAATAGAATATACTTTAGTTGACAATGAGTTTACAAGGGCAATATGATTACAAAGGAAAAAATATTAGAAATAGCTAGACAGAAGGGGAGGGTCATTGCCCCTAATTTATCAAAGCAGTTTTCGGTATCACGACAGTATTCGAATCGCCTGATAAAGGAATTGGTTGCGGCGGGAAAGTTGATTAAACTCGGAGCGACACGTTATGCCTTTTATGTGCTTCCCGAATACGCCAAGGCCCATCCGGAGCTATTCCCGCCTCGGTACGTCAAAGCGTTTAAAAACGAAGGACTGGAAGAGCACCGCGTGTTGGATCAGATCGAGCAGGCATTCCCGGCACTGAAAAGTCTTCCCGAAAACGTGCGAAGTATTTTCACATACGCCTTTTCGGAGATGTTGAACAATGCCATTGAGCATTCAAAATCGGTTCGTATCGTGGTGGAGGTATCGGTTGCGCAAAAGGCGTTGTCGTTTGTTGTCCGGGACTCAGGAGTCGGTGTTTTCCGTAACGTGATGAAACAGCGGGGGCTTAAATCGGAAATGGAAGCCATTCAGGACATTTTGAAAGGCAAAACGACCACGATACCCAAGTCTCATTCGGGGGAAGGCATTTTTTTCACCTCTAGGGCAGGGGATGTTTTTATATTGGACAGTTTCGGCTATCAGCTAATCGTGGATAACAACCTGCCCGATGTGTTTGTAAAAACAGTCAAAAAAATTAAGAGAGGCACCTGCGTCACGTTCAAGATCGCGGCCGTATCAAAACGGCATTTGAATGAGGTTTTTAAGAAGTATGCCAACGTGGCTGACGGAAGCGATTATGGCTTCGATAAAACAGAGATACGGGTTAAGCTCTACACCATAGGCGGCGTTCAGATCTCTCGTTCACAGGCACGCCGGGTGCTCGCGGGTCTGGAAAAATTCAAAATCGTCGTTTTCGATTTCGACAAAGTCCCCACCGTGGGCCAGGCCTTCGCCGACGAAGTGTTCCGGGTATTCCACCGTCAGCATCTTCACATCAGGCTTAAGGCGGAAAACATGGAGGAAGGGGTGAAGTTCATGGTCGAACGGGCGCGGAACGAAGCGGAAACGTATTTCTCCGAAAAGCGGGTATAAAAATTCTTCCCATGATCGCACTCAAAAAATACAGTCCGACCACTCGATTCTCTGACCGCGCCGGAATTTATTCCGCCTATCGGCCGGGTTATCCCGAAGACGTCATCTGGCATCTCAAAGACAAAATCGGCCTGAAGCCCGGGTGGGCCGTCGCGGACATCGGCGCGGGAACCGGGTTATTCTCCAGGCTTTTGCTGGAAAACGGAAATACCGTGTATTGCGTGGAGCCGAATGCCGCCATGAGGCAGGAAGGGGCTGCCTTTTTGAAGGGATATCCGAAATGCGCTTGGGTTGACGGAGCCGCGGAAGATACAACGCTTCCCGCTCATTCCATGGATGTCGTCACCTGCGCGCAGGCGTTTCACTGGTTCAATCCGGAAAAAACCAAAAAAGAGTTCGTCCGTATCGCCAAAAAGGGCGCCCCGGTCGTTCTTCTGTGGAGCTCGCGAAAAAACGATCAGAATGATTTCATGAGGGAACACGATGCGCTGCTCCGGAAGTTCGGGAAAAACTACGCTCCGATTCACAATGCCATGTCAGATCCGAAGATTATTGAAGCCTTTTATTCAAAAACCTCCTCGCAGGCCGTATTCGGGAACAGTCAGCTCCTGACGCAGGAAGCCTATCTGGGCCGCATCTTTTCGGCATCCTACATGCCCGGCTCGAATACGCCGGTCTATCAGGAGATTAAAGCAGCATTTTCGTCACTCTTCAGAAAATACAATAAAAATGGCACCGTAACCTTGTACTATGAAATAAAGGTGTATTATGGACTCCTTAACTAAAAATACGCTATGGACGACCTAAGCTCCCGCCTTGCTTCCATCGAAGCCCGCAACGCCCGCGTCGAGGCCGACAAGGCCTGGGAAACAAGCTGGTTCCGCAAGATCGTGATCGCAGGGCTCACGTACCTTGTCGTGGCGCTATTCTTCGTGGTCGCCAAGCTCCCGAACCCCTGGGCCAACGCCGTGGTACCCACGCTCGGCTTCACGCTGTCAACGCTCACCATGCCCTTGTTTAAAAGGCTGTGGATGGAATGGTTTTATAAAGATTAGCTATTAGATATAATTACCACCTTTTATGTCAAAAATAACCGTCGAGGGAGAATTAGGAGATGCCGCAGTGGCATTAACCATAAAGATAGGTATAGCTTTTGCTGTTGAGCAGGAGGGTGGGCGCACTACATTGACATTCAGCGATCTAAGAGCGGCAGAAAAGAGAGCAGAACTATTACGAGTATTGAAAGGATGGGAGTTTAAAGAGATCAACGGGGAGTCTGTCGTGAATTAAGGAAAATTTTCTAATTCATAATTGCATTGTTAGGGGTACTTCACGTGCCACATCAGAGCCGACCAGTCATTCTTGATTTTGCCAGGGATCACGCTGCTGAAGAGCTTTTCGTAGTAAGCCAGTTCCGTTGGTAAGGGTTTGGTCTGAAAGTTGGGGTCGTTTCGGAAGCTATGAGTGGTTGAGAGGCCGAGGAACTGTTCATACACGTGCGCGAGTTCGTGCAGGGGCAGCATAAAATCATCCGGATTCGCGTGTCCGCGGTTCAGGATCACGATGCCGCGTTTCGGAGAATACGTTGGAGCGGAATTCAACAGGAGATTGCCCTTTCCGCCGCTGGAAACTGTGAGAGTCGGGGAATAATAAACCACAGCGTCAAAGTCCTGAGTCACTTCGCTCAATAATTCCTCGGGATAGGGTTTAATCGAGGAGACATCCACTTTTCCGTCGCTAGTCAGGCCGCTATAAAGTCCGTCCGCGAGCAGAAGCTCAGTCTGGATCGACAAGCGGCCGCCGCTCTTTTTTTCTATGAACGCCTTCGTCAGGTTCCATTCGAGAATAAATTTCCGATATTCTCCGGGATCGAACGCGTCCTCAAGCGTGTCGGTTTGGATTTCGGGCACGACGACCAGAGCGATCTTTTGCGCCACGGAAGGCTTGCCGCTTTTGATGATTTTTTTCTGAAAAAGGTTCTTCAGATAAGAAAGCCCCCACGTGTCCGGTGGCAGGCCCAAAAGCGACAGATAGGTTTGGGCTTTTTTATAATAGATCAGCGCTTTGCTGTTTTTGCCTTTTGTGAAATCATCCAGCGCCAGCCACGCGTTGGCGAGCGCAGCGTCTCTGGCGAAAAAGCGTTTTTGATCCGCGGTCAATCGTCGCTCTATTTTGGAAAAGCCCGTGGCGACGGTTTCCCAGTCGTAGCGAATGTATAGGGACTCGTCCCACTGTTCCTTCAGATCCGCCAGAGGGTCGGAAGAAGCTCCGCTCAGGTCTTCCGCGATCTGCATCAGCTCGTCTTTATCCGTGCCCAGGATGATTTTGTCAAACAGGCCGTAATCGCCGTCCCACGGCGTCAGGGCGATGCCGGTGATAACCAGATCCCTCAGCGAAGAGTTGTGATTGAAATTCTGTTCGAACTGCGCCGTAATCATGTCTTTATACACATCGCGCACGACTACGTTCCAGTCGCTCGGCGACTGGGGGGAAAGATTGATTTTTAAAAGGGTATTCCCGGGGTTCCCCGTCGCGTAGCTCAGGGCCGACACCCACGCGCCTTGATTCGCCAGCTGGATCATGAGGGATCTGCCGCCCTGTTGCTTCCAGGCGATGAGGATGTAGCGATAGTCATTGTCTTCCACGGGCTTTTGTTTAATGGCAAAATCCCATCCCTGTATTTGATTCTCATAGAGATTTCTTGAAAAGACCTGAAGACTTCCATCTCCGGAAAGCGAGTCCTCACTGCGTTGGACGAGATCTGATTGTTGCTGGATCATACTTTCAAAATAGGGGTCATCGGTCAAAACCAAGACTTTGCCAAAGGCGATCGGCGCGAGAAGAAGGCAAATGGATAACAAAAAGACAGTTCGGATAACAGACTTCATAATATTTATTTTTATAAATTTTACACCTAAAATACATGTTACAATACCAACGACAAGTTTCCAAAAAATTAAAATATAAATTCATTGTCTATGACCAAGTCATTCCGCGTTTTTACCGTCGAAGCCTATGCGACCCACAAAAAGATCCAAGTCGTCCTTACCGTGGCGCTGGGGCTTGCTGTCCTCGCCATTCTGATCATTCTCGCGATTTTTCGGGGAGGGGTGCCGGGGCAATAAGCGTTTATTTCAAAATTTGATTTTCCAAGACAATTGCTTGATTTATTTTTAAGATATTGTAAAATAAATTACTAAATTTTTAAACGTAAATTATGTTAACCAAAGGATTTCTTGAAAAATTTATCGACAAAGTCGAGCGGGAGGGAGGGGTTGACCTTGCCGCGATTACCCTTTTCCGCGAACGCATAGAACACGTTTTTTTTAATGACTACGGTCTGGCGTCAGGAGCCGCCCTTGATGAAGTTTTTAGTGGGTATCCCGCCACGGCAGAGAGATTGAGCGGAAGGCTAAGTCCAAAGGAAATAATGGAATTAACAACACAGGACGAAAGAGATGCAACGTGCCGCTATTGCAAAGAAGTTGCTGGTTCGTCTCGACTTGTGACAAAAGAAGCCATCGGAAGATTTATCGATCAACTTGAACAAGAAGGTTCGGATCCTCTCAGGATAAGCGCATTTAGAACACAATTGAAAAAATTAACGAACGGCAAAAACGCTCAGGATCAGTGTGATCCGGATGGAGTTTATTCTCAGGTCGCCGCAGAAATAGTATTGCGGGACATGGGCCTAGTCCAGCGCTTTCGGAAGGAATGGCAGAGTTTTATGACCGATAAAGACCGTGCGAAGATAGAAGAGATTAGGAGGGCGGAAGAACGCGCGCGACCGAGAATAATGATGACATTGGACGGAGAGCTTATCATACAATGGGGTTGAGGTGACATTTTTTCCTGAAAAAGTTGCATAAAGACATGGCTCGGGTCAAAATGAATAATAAGCCTCTAATCAACCCATGCCATGACCAACGAACAGACAGCCATAAAAACCACCTATTTTAGCATGGCGGGGAACGCGTGTCTGGCGCTCCTGAAAGGGCTGGCGGGCTATTTTGGTAATTCTTTCGCTTTAATAGCGGACGCGATCGAATCCGCGTCGGATGTTTTTTCATCATTTCTGGTATTCGTCGGGCTTAAATACTCCGGCAAGCCGCCGGACAAAAATCACCCCTACGGCCATGGTCGGGCTGAGCCTCTCATGACGTTTTTGGTCGTTGGGTTCTTGATTGCCTCGGCAATCATCATCGCGTATAAAAGCGTCAAAAACATCGGAACGCCGCACGAAATACCCAAAGCGTACACACTGTTTATTCTGGCCGCCATCATCACCTGGAAAGAGGTTTCATACCGAATCGTCAGTAAAAAGAGCCACGAAACCCACAGTTCATCGCTCAAGGCGGACGCCTGGCATCACCGAAGCGACGCGATCACGTCCGTGGCCGCGTTTATCGGCATCTCCATCGCGTTAATTTTCGGGAAAGGCTATGAGTACGCGGATGATTGGGCCGCGCTGTTCGCGTCGGGATTTATTTTGTACAACAGCTATTTGATTTTCAGGCCGGCGCTTGGAGAGGTGATGGACGAACACATGTACGACGATCTGGTGGAAGAAATCCGACAGACCTCTCGTAAAGTCGAAGGAATTATAGACACCGAAAAATGTTTTATCCGCAAATCGGGTATAAAATATCACGTTGATCTGCACGCGACAGTGGACGCGAACATAACCGTAAAACAAGGCCACGAATTGGCGCACAAGCTCAAGGGCGCGTTACAGCAAAACATGCCTCAATTGGGACATATTCTCATTCACATCGAGCCGAATGCATAGGCGCGGTTGGCGTCGTTTTGCCGCACGCGCCGACGAGGACGCTCGCGGCAAAAACGCCGAGAATTGAAATGAATTTAGATTTCATGGGGGATCACTAGTGGACGGTTAAGCCCGAATTAAAAGTTAATTTTTCATTTTAAACAAGGGTAAAAGTTGATGTAACAATATTTTTCGATTTCAATTGAGATGTCTGGGATAATGAGCGAATATTTATTCAGTTCATTATCCC
>JACRIE010000056.1 GCA_016220165.1 Candidatus Peregrinibacteria bacterium | reverse complement strand
GGCTGTCATAGACTGGTATGAAAATTGCTGGCGGAAACTGGAATACCAAATTTTTCTTTTAAAAAGCCGTTATCCTCCGCCGGATGCGGTTCTCCAGCTCTCATTACTTTTTAACTTAATGCAAAAATGGTGAAAGATCAGTATAATACCCCTTGTATGAAAAAGATCTCGAAGCCACTTTTCATTCAATTTATCGCGGTAGCGCTGGGAGCTTTTTTTATGCTTTTGGCTGTGCTCCTCTATGCTCGCGCGCAGGAATGGTTGCGGGACGGCAAGGAGGCGGCATCGATCGCTTTTGACGATCTCAATGGCGCGGTAAACTACTTCAAAAAACAGGATTTTGAAAAGGCGGATTTTTTGTTCAGAAGCGCCGGGCAGATATTCGCGGAAGCGGAAAAAAAGTGGCTTCTGAAACCCATCGAGACTCATTGGCAGGGCGCGTACGCCCAAAGCGCTTATCAATTGCTCGAAACAGGAAAAGCGCTCACTCGGATCGGGCAACAGATGACTGAGCTTATTCAAAGCGTGCAAAAAATTCCTCAGCAATTCATTCGGCAAAATACAGCCGGCAGTAAGCCGGAAATAACGATTCTTCTTAAGGAAGCAGCGAAAAAACTCAAATCTATTCAGAAGAGTGTTGAAATGATGGAGATCAGTTTTAAAAAAATCGCTCCGCAGGCATTGCCGGAAGAATGGCAGGAAAAAAGGAATCAGGGGGAACAAGCCATTGAATTTTTAAAAATCATGCTTGCTTCCGCGGGAAAGATCGATACGTCGATTTTAAAACTTTTGGGAAGCCCTTTGCCGCATCGTTATCTGGTGCTTTTCCAGAACCGCTACGAGGTGCGCGCCACAGGCGGTTTTATCGGAAGCTACGCGATCGTGGATGTGAATGATGGAACCATCAAAAAGATCGATTTCAAGGATGTTTATTCCTCAGACGGCCAATTGAGAGAAGTATTGCCGCCTCCGCCGGGATTGAGCTCTATCGCCAGGCGTTACACCATGCGCGACGCGAATTACAGTCCGGATTTTCCCACGAGCGCGAAAAAGATTATGTGGTTTTTGGAGCACTCGCGCGGCCCTTCGGTCGACACAGTCATTACCATCGATCAAACGGTGATTGAGGAGCTGCTCAGGATCACCGGGCCTATCCCTTTGGGAAAATGGGGGCTCTCCATCAGCGCTGATAGCTTCAACGCGCTCTTTTCTTACTTTATCGAATCCAAAGTCATTTCCGCCGGTAATCCTAAGGAGATCTTAGGCAATCTTATTCCTGTTCTGAAGATCCGATTACTTGCCAATAAAAATTACAGCGCCTTTTTGAGAAGTCTAAAAAATCTCATCGAAAGCGGCCACATTCAAGCCTACTCAAATGATTCAGGCGCGGAGGAGCTTTGGAAATTAGCGCGCGCGGATGGTCAACTGCTTTCCGTGCCGGAAAAAACCGATTTTTTAGCCGTCATTGATACCTCGATCAGCGGTAATAAAAGCGACCGTTTCATTAAAACCACGCTTCAGCACACCACAATCATTGAAACAAAAGCGCCCCCCGTGGATCACCTCGTCATCGATCGGCAGCACACGTGGCAAGAAAGCGATGTCGACCCCATCGATACGCTGTGGAAAAAATTCGGCGCGGGAAAACTGGACAGGGAAACCCTGATCGATATTTTGGGCCGCGGCGCCAATAAGGATTTCATGAGAATTTATGTCCCAAAAGGGAGTGAGCTGAGCGACGTGCAGGGCGTTGACCTAAAAACCGTGCGTGTTTATGAGGAGCTGGGTTACACGGTCTTTTCCTTTCAGTGGCCTGCCATTCCAGCCGGAAAAAAGGCCCAGGTCAGCCTGGATTACGAACTGCCGTTTGCACTCGATCCGACCGTCGGAGAAAACAGCACGTTTGTTTTCCAAAAACAGGCTGGCGTCGAAGGGCAGACCCTTGAAAAAATCGTGACAGCGGGAGAGGGGGTTGTGATCAAAAAAGCCTATCCGAAGCCATCCGTTCAGGAGGAGAATGAGGTGATTCAACAGGTCTCCGTGAAAGGTAATTGGTTCTCGGTGACTGCATTGAGTCGGGAATGATTTGCTTTACTTTTTTAACAAACCGCTTATATTCAAAGTCTCTTGTAGTATTTTATAACTTAATTTTTTGAATTATGATGAATCAAGAGGACAAGCGATTTATTATTCAGGCGATCACTCAGTCGGAAAAGCGGCTGAATGCTAAGATCGACGGTCTCGAAACAAGAGTTGACGGGCTTGATGCAAAGATTGATGAGCTAAGGATTGAACTCAAGGATGAAATTCATCAGCAGGGCATTTTGCTCGAGCATCTCAACGACAAAATCGATATCGTCGCCGAAAATACGGTCGGCGTCAATAGCCGTATCGCCGTTTTGGAAGAGCGCGTTGGAATTCAATAAGTCGCGATCGCTTTTTGAAGCGCCGCGTCCATCGCCTCCAGAGGCGCGGGTTGACGATGCCAGATCTCAAATTGTCGCGCGCCCTGATAAAGGAGCATCCGGTCTCCGGTGATCGTGGTGGCGCCCACGCTTGCCGCCTCGCGCAGAAGCTTTGTCATACGCGGCTTGTACACGATATCCATCACGAGCGGACATCCTTTGAGTTGGTCGGACGAAAGCACGGACCGATCCGAATTCGGAGCCATGCCCACCGGCGTCGCGTTGATGATAATGTCGTAATTATTGCCGCGGATAGCATCAAAGGAAATCGGTACATAAGCGACGGGTGACGAGTCACGGGAATTTTTATTCGTCTCTCGTTTCTCGTCGCTAAAGAATTCAGGAGCGTAAATCGTCACCTGAGCGTCTTTTTCGTTTAGACCGTAGATGATCGCCTTGGCCGCGCCGCCGAATCCGAGCAAAAGCACGCGCTTACTTTTGAGCTCCACATGGTCTTCCAGCGCGCGAATCGCGCCCACATAATCCGTGTTGTGGCCGATCAGTTTCGTGGGCGTAATCTCCACCGTATTCACTGCGCCAATGAGTTTAGCTGTCGGATCCAGTTCATCCAGATAGGGGATAATAACCTGTTTAAAAGGCATGGTCACCGTAAGGCCGGCAAAGTGGTTTTTTCGCAGATCCTTCATGAACCCGTCAAAAGCCGGGGACTCCAACTCAAAACGCCCGTATTCTCCGGGAAGGCCTGCGACTTTCAGCGCCGCGGTCTGAATGACCGGCGACAGCGACTGTCCCAGCGGATTCCCAACAACACCGTAGATAGATTTTATTTTCTTATTCAATTAATTTTAAATTTTGAATAAATAATTTTGAATAAAGAATAAATTCGCCAGAGCGAATTTATTCTTCCCATAGTCTATGTGTTTCAAGTTTGTCGCGCCCGAGTTTTTTTTCAAGAACCTCGATCACCGTGTCGTAGGGAATAATTTCCTGGCTCCCCTTGGTCATGTCGCGGATGATCGCTTTTTCTTCCTGCACTTCGATTTGCCCCATGATGATCGCGTACTGCGCCTTGAATTTGTCCGCCAGTCCCATCTGGGCCTTCATGGAGGCTTTGCCGATCGCGCCCAAGGTATAAATCCCCAATTCGCGGAGCTTGGGGATGAGCGTCATGGCGCGCTTTTTGGCCGGCAGTCCCAGTTGCGCCACAAACACGTGAACCTTGTCCTTGCTGGGGGCGCGGATGCCCGATTCTTTCATGTATTCGATCGTGCGTTCGATACCGGCCGCGTATCCCACGCCGGGTGTGGGTTGGCCGCCCATCAACTCCACCAGGCCGTCGTAGCGTCCGCCGCCGCCCGTGGCGTTTTGCGCGCCCTCCTTTCGGCTCCAGAACTCAAATACGGTGTTCGTGTAATAATCCAGTCCGCGCACGAGCTGGGGATTTTTGACGTACGGGATTTGAAAGGCGTCCAGATACTCAAGAACCAGCGCGTGAAACGCTTTGCATTTGTCGCAAATCGAATTCTCAAATTTGGGCGCTATGGAAGCCAAAATTCGGCAATCCTCCACCTTACAGTCCAGCAGACGCAGAGGATTGCGATTCAATCGGTTCTTGCAGTCCCCGCACAGGCTTCGTTCCTTGCCGATGTAATAATTGACCAGCGCCTCGCGATAGGCTCCGCGGCACTCCTTGCAGCCGATCGTGTTGATCTGAAGTTGAAGCTTGTCCGCGACCCCCAGATCCTGATTGATGCGATGCGCCAGATAAATCACCTGCGCGTCGAGCGCGGGATCGTTTTCGCCGATCACCTCGAATCCGAATTGATGGAACTGACGAAAGCGTCCTTTTTGCGGGCGGCTGTAGCGGAAAAACGGTTCGATATAATACAGCTCCACTGGCTGGGGCAATTGCTGCATGCCATTCTGAAGATACGATCGCACCACGCCCGCAGTTCCTTCCGGGCGCAGCGCCATCCGTTTGCCGCTATTACTCGTGAACACGAACATCTCTTTTTCCACGATATCCGTGGCGTCGCCCAGCCCGCGCTGAAACAACTCCACGTTCTCCATGACGGGCGTGGTGATGCGGCGAAACCCCGCCTGCCGGCAGCGATGCCGGACAACCTTTTTAATGAAGCTGAAATAAAGGTGCTCGTCCGGAAGAATGTCGTTCATCCCGCGGACGGCTTGAAAAAGGGGGGCAGACATAAGAAAATTTTATTACATAAAATTTTAAATTTCTAATGTCTAAATAATTTTTAAAATTTAGATATTAAGAATTAGAGCTTTTTTTAGAAATTAGAAATTGAAAATTAGAAATTACCTGTAATTATATCACCTTCCCTCGATCATTCAATGGAATCTAAGCTGAATAATCAGGCATACTGTTCGGCCAGAGTATCAAAGGCCTCGGCATTAAAGCTTAATAAGGTTCTGCAAATTTGTTTTAATTCGGATTCTGAAAAATGATCGGGGGTTTGATAAAAATCGGCCAATACTTCCCGTAGCCTTAAAAGTTCTTTTTGTTGGTTGGAGCGGCTCCATTGAACGGTTAAATCAATCAGTTCAAAAGCCCTTTCCAGGGCGTTTTTGACATTTTCAAAATCATTCCCCCTGCGGGCGTTAAGAGCGCGATTGAGTTCATTGCCAATCATAAAAATCCGCTGAAGAGCGCTGAATTTTTGCCAGCGGACGGCAAGCGTCGGATGAAAAACAAGGTTATACATCGTATTGAATCAGGTGATGGATGACGTCGTGCATCTGGCCACGGAGAGAGGGGTCTTGAATTTCCATGGAGCGATTTTTTTGGGAAGGGCGAATGTTGATAAGCGAAGTGAATTCAACAAAAGTCTCTTTTGTTTTATTCAGATATAGATTCGCTCCCCACAAATCCTCCTGACAAGAACCCCGTTCGATAAGAGCCTGTTCAAGATCCGCATGCATTTCCGCATCCGCCATGATCCGTTTATTTTTAATATCCACTACGATTTTAATTAAATTTTGAAAAAAATGAATGTGATTTTTTTGAAGTTCGGAAAACAAAATGGGTTCTTTGATGATCAACATGATAAAAAAGGCTTAAAGCCAATTTATAGTATCACCTTCCTTCTGCTTTCCAAAATGCGAAAAACAAAAGGAAAGTGACAAGTCGTTAGAGCATGACTTACCGGTGGGGCCCTGAGTGTGTCGAAGAGCCCCGATCCCGGCCAGCGGCCCGCGGTTGTCGTTTGGCAGGGGGGAGCCGACAACCGCGAGCAGGGGTCACTATTCTGAAGACGAGCTAGGCGCTCTGGGGCGTCGGATTCGTCTCGCGCATTCCCTTCTTCAGCCAGGGCCAGAGAACGCGCACAACCATCGGGCCTACGGCCGCCGCGATGCCGAGAAAGAGCCACATCGCCCCTGGAGAATCCCAGAAGGCGATTTGACCAGTGGCGATGCGCTCGCCTATGATCGGTTCGCCCTTCGGGAACTCCGGGCACCAACGCTCGAGCATGTGCCCGGAGAAGATGCTCACCACGGTCTTGGCAAGGAACCATGGGAGCATCGAGAGCCCCAGGTAGGTCCCTGCCTGTCCTTCGGGGGCGATCGCCGCCGTATACTGATTGAGGCGCGGTGACCAGAACATCTCCCCGACGGAGAGGACCACCATGCACATCACCGAAGCGATGTAACATGACGTCGCGACAGAGCCCGACAACCACTGCCATGGGATCACCAGGCAGAACAGGCTTACCGCAGAGACCATGGCGCCGTAGGTCAGCATGCTAAGCGTGCCCCAGTTCTTGATCATGGGCGTGATCAGCACCAAACCTACGACGATCAGAATCGGGTTGATCGCATTGAGGGTTCCAATGGCGGCCTCGTTGCCAATCATCCGATCCCAATACTTCGGCATCAGGAGGTACATATAGGCGAACACCGCCCTGACGCCGAGCGTGACCGTGATGAGCACGATCAGCTTCCAGAACGCCGACTCCCGAACCACCGCGAGAAGAATCTCCCACGGCTTTTTTTTGTCCGCTGCTCGGGCTTCCGTGTCCGCCTCATTGACCTTGACTGGGTCATTGGTGCGGATCATGAAGGCAAGAGCGATGAGGCAGAGCAGGGAGGTAACAACCCCGCTCATGATCACCCATGTGACGGAGAGGCCGAGACCCTTGCGGATCACGTCCACCATCACACCGCCGACCGCGGCGCCGACGTTCATGAAGATGTACCAGAAATTGAACCCGGCGCCCTGGGTCGCCTTTCCAGTGAAGTCCTTGGTGGCGGCCTGAAAGGCCGTCTGCAACATGGCCACGAAAGGCGCCATGAAGAAGAACAGCCAGGCCACCAGAAGTCCGCGTCCGGGGAAGTCGGGACTGAACCCGAATACCCCGATCGCCGCGCTCAGCACGAGCCGCCCGATGAGGGCGATGCCGAGTGACTTCCGGATCCCCAGCCAGTCCGTGATGGCGCCGGAGACCAGCAGAAGCAGGGTCGTGGCCGAGGTGAACGCGGCCACCACGTACCCCGCGCTCTCGTCGTCGAACCCGATGACTCCACCCTCTCCCTTCGAGAGGAAGATGGTGACGACGTTGAGCATGGCAAAGTACGCCACGCAGTCCAGGAAATTGATCGCCTGGACGCCCCAGTACCGCAGAGGGCACTGAGCGAGAACTCGGAAGTCCCTGAGGTACTCCCGGATTCCGGAGAACCGCGGCTTTGCCGCGGCAGCAGTGCTACTCACGACCGCACCTGCTTGCTGGCCGCCACGAGGGCGACCCTTGCGTCGTGCCAGTCCCGCTGGGGGGCCGTATTTCCGGTGGTCGTCCTCATGGCGACCTCCTGTGTCCCTTGGTTCTCCCGGCCCGCCCCATGCGGGCCGAAGGAGACAATGAACTCCGTCTTCGACGTGTCTGCAGAGCGCTCCCGTGCCCAGCGACCGGCGACGAAGATTCATCTTCCTGAGGGATCTCCCCTGAATTCCGGTTTAGAAATTAGTAATTAGAAATTAGAAATTTCAGAATTCAAAGAAGATCCCTCAGGAATTGTTTTAATTATTACTCTAACGACTTGTCAAAGATCATATCTTTGATCCCGCTAAGGCGGCGGTCAAAGATCATAGTTCTCCGCAAGAGCCCCGATGGGGCCTTACAGGAAAAAACAAAGAATATCCTTTTGGCATGACCCAAGAGGCAAAAGCCACTGACCCGGAAGAGTCACGGCATTCTCCTACGGAGGGCACGGCAAAAGGAATATATAATAGCGGGGGAGGGCTTTGCAGCGCAATGGGATTTTACAGCACGAAATTCAGATAATTTTCCGGACTGACGACGTGGGTTTCAGAATCCGGATAGATTTCCAGCCACGCTTGGCGATTTTTAGAATTCATCCTTTTGGCGCCCCATTTGCATTCATAGGCGTAAAGGTTGCCTCCGCGTTCTTCCACGAGGTCTATTTCTTTTTGATCCCACGTGCGCCAGAAATAAGGATTGGCATAAATCTGACCATAAGTTCGCCGTTTAAGGCGCTCAATCACAATAAAGTTTTCCCATAAAGACCCCATGTCATTCCGAATGTCGACCGCATTAAAATTGGAAATGACCGCATTGCGGATGCCATTGTCCACAAAATAATATTTGCTCTTTTTAGTGACCTCTTTTCGCAGATTGCGGTTGAAGCCGCGCAAATTGAAAAGTACGAATGATTTTTCCAGTAAATCCAGATAACGTGCGACCGTTTTGGTATCCAGACCGACTTGGGAACCCAATTCGGAAAGAGAGACTTCATGGCCTGTCTGAAAGGCCACGAGCCTCAGGAGATCCAAAAGCACCTTGGATCCCTTCACCCGTTCGAGCTCCAGGATGTCTTTCAGGAGATAAGAATGGATCAACTCTTCAAGAAGGAGAGACTTTTTCGCCGGCGTTGGGGCGACAATCACCTCGGGATAGGATCCGAAAACCAGCTGTTCCGCCAGCCCTTCTTTTAGCTCATGACGGTTATAGAGAGAGGCCAATTCAAGCTGGGCGACCGGAAAAAGGGACAAGGTTGTTTTACGTCCGGTCAGCGGCTCGCCCACTTGGCCGGAAAGCTCAAACGAAGAGGAGCCGGTGGCAATAATCCGGATTCCCGGAATTTGATCCACAAGGATCTTAAGCCCCTGACCCACGCGCGGAATGCGTTGCGCCTCATCAATCGCAATCAATTCATATCCGGCCGCGTATTCGCGGATTTGATCGAAATCATCCGATCCTAAAATATGCCGGGTTTTAAGGTTGTCGCCGGAATCCAGCTTGTATTTAAAAGGCGTCCCGGCAAGATAGTCCTTAAGTAAAGTGGTTTTTCCTGCCCGCCGCGATCCGTAAATGACAAGCGCTTTATTGGGGGTGAGAAAGGAGCCTAAATCGTGATAGAATCGTTTTATTTTCATGCCATAAGCATATCAAATTCCATGAAATAAGTCAATTTCATGGAAGTAAATTCCATGAAATAATATTATAATGGGGATATATCACTTAAATGAAGGTGAAGATCTTGATCTTCACCTTCATTTTATGCACGGAATTTATTTCACCTCTTTCGCCAGCACCAGCCCATCCAGCCGCGGCTTCCACATGACGTCCGGGCGCACGGCGTAGAGCCGCGTCGATTCGAACAGGGGAAGTCCGATCAGGTCGTCATTCAGTTTCTGCATGATGCTTTGCAGGAGCGTGAGGCGTTTTTTGGGATCGATTTCAACGCGGCTCTGCTCGATCAGCTTGTCCACGGCCGGGTTCGCGTATCGTCCGCCATTGAACGCGCCGTCACTGTGGATGAAGGCGTTGAGAAAATCTCCGGCGTCGCCGTTTTCCGCCTGCCAGCCGATGAGGTAAAGGTCGGACGCGTTGTCCTTGAGTCGTTGCAATAAAGCGTCGGCAGGAAGGGAATTGAGCGTCACGGAGAAGCCGGCCTGCCGCAATTCGCTGTTCAGATACTGGGCCAGGGTCTCGTACGTTTCGGAGTAATCCAGGGCAATTTTTTTGCGCTTGCCGCTGAAAATATCCACGGTTTTTTTAGCCGGATCGAACGGGACGAGCGCGATGCGGTCGTTGTAGCCGAACACGCCCGGCGCCACGAATTGGGACACGCGCCGCACGAAACGGTTGCCGATCGCCTCGATTTTCTTCGGATCGAGCAGGGACTGGATCTTCTCGCGCAGAGCGCGGTCTTTCAGAAGCTCGTTTTTTAGGTTAAACAGGAGGAAGCTGACCTCCAGGCTGTAACTGCGTCTGATCGGGTCTCCCATCTGCATCGTCTTCACGTTTTCCATATGGATCGCCTGATCGCGCGGAACCGCGGCCAGAATATCCGTCTTTCCCTGGTAGAAATCGGCTTGGCGCGCGCCCTGAGTTTCCGTCACGGCGTACAGGACATTTTTAAAGGTGGGCAAAGGCCCCCAGTAATCCTGAAAAGCGGTCAAAGATATGCCTGTTCCGGACTGAGTCATTGCGGCGAGTTTGTAGGGCCCCGTTCCCGTATTTCCGGGCCGCGTGATCATGAACGCGGTCAGTTTGGAAAGGAGGAGCGGGTCAGGCTCACGCGTGATCACACGGATTGTCTGAGGATCGATGATTTTGATCTCCCGGATCGTCGCGAGTAAACTCTTGATTTCCCCGCCGCCTTTGGTTTTGGCTTCATCAAAGCTTCGCGTTACGTCTTCGGCAACAAAGGATTGCCCATCCTGAAAAAGGACTCCGCGCCGGAGCTTGAATTCCCACGTGCGGGCGTCGATATTCCCCCACGTCGTCGCCAAGGACGGAATGATTTTAAGCGACGGGTCAAACGCCATCAGTCCCTCATAAATATTGGCGGTTCGCGTCCGGTCGTTCAGATTGAGGCTATATGGCGAAAGATCCGCGGCTTCGGTATTCAGAACAATAGTGAGCGCGTGAGAATTGAGGCCGCCTTTCGGCAAAAAGCGCAAAAAGAAGTCCCGCTTCAGAAAGCCGTCAAGAGCGAGCAAAACAACAACGCCTGCGATGATTATTTTTTTATTCATTCAGCCAATCCGAGCCACATTCGGGGCCACTATCCGGCCCGCCATTCGGTCAACGATTCGGTTCTATTCTTCTAGCTTCTTTTTTCCCGCGTCGATGCTGTCCGCCACCGGAACAATCTGGGTGATTCCCACCACTTTTAAAATATCAACGATATTGGACTTGGGCTGGGCGATGACGAGCTTGCCGCCCTTTTCAGCCACTTTGGAATACCAGTCCGTCACATAGCCGATCGATTTGGAATTCATGTATTCCAAACCGCCGAAATCGAGAAGGATCGCGGGCGCGTCGGAAAAGTGTTCGATCACCGCGTAGATTTTCTTGGCTTCCTCGTCCACGTTGGTTTCATCCAGCTGCCCGGAAAACGCGATTTGTTTAGCCGCCTTGCCGCCGGCAAGGGTTAAATCCGAGATAGTGATGTTGACTTGAGCCATGAGCGATGAAATTAATGATTTATTTTTAATGTATTATACATGCCTTTTTTAATCTTGTAATCTTGAATAATGAATTTTGAATGGTTAATTTTCTTTATCCACATTCTTAGTCACATGAACCGTAAGGCCTCCGCCTTCATTATCTTTAAATTCCAGCATGTCCGTCCAATTCGAAACGATTTGGGCCAGACCGCGTCCGCGGATTCCCATTTTAGTCGGATCCATTTTTTTCCGTTCCTCAACGGTTTTTTGCATTTCGGACGCGGTTTTCCTGGCAACGCCGGTGCCCGTGTCCTTCACAAAAATTTCCAGACATTTGCCCTTAGTACTCACAAAGGTCACGGTGATATTCTCGCCGGGGCGGGAGCCGAACTCAATGGCGTTGTTGCAGAGTTCATCCACCACGGACTGAAAGCGGAAAGCCCATTGTTCGGTAAAGCCGGTCATATTCTGAACCATGCTCTTGGTGAAGTCGCGGATGCTGGAAATAAAATACGCGTGCGTGGGCAGCGTGATCGTGATTTTCAGCGGCTGTTCATCCACCCCGTTTGTTTTTTGCAGGACGCTGTTCTCCGGAGGATGATTCGCGTCTGACGTATGAATAAGGATAGGATCCATAATTTTGCTTTACACCTGACTACTAACACCTGACTTTTTAAAATGCATTTTCTGGTTAATTGTCAGATGTCATGTGTCAGATGTCAAATGTTCTTTATATTATATCAAAATTTTGCTTAAATTACAATGCTTCGCCATTCAAGATTATTTATTCAAGATTACAAGATTAGGATAAGGAATTCCAATTTTAATTTTGTAATCTTGTAATAATGAATCTTGTAATAAAAATTTTACAAAGTAAAATTTTTGGATGCTCGAAAAATTAACAGGAATCAAAGAAGAATACATCCAAATCACTCGGAAGCTGAGCGACCCCGCGATCGTGTCCGACCAAGCGGCATATCGCACGCTGGCTAAAAAAGAAGCGGATCTCCGCCCTGTGGTAGGTTTAATCGATCAGCTCCAAAAATGTGTGGACGACATCCATGCTTCCGAAGAGATTTTAGCAAAGGAAAAGGATAAAGAATTTTTAGAATTAGCCCGCGAGGAGCTGGATCTTGCAAAAACAAAGAAAGCATCGCTCGAGGAACGGCTGAAAATCGCGTTACTCCCCAAAGACCCCAACGACGGCAAAAACGTGATCATCGAGATCCGCGCCGCGGCCGGCGGCGAGGAGGCCGCCCTTTTCGCCGCGGAGCTCTCGCGCATGTACATGCGCTACGCGGAAACCAACGGTTTCAAACCGGAGCTCATCAGCAAGGCCGTGGCCGATGCGGGCGGTATCAAGGAAATCATCTTCCGTATCGTGGGGGACGGCGCTTATTCCAAGCTCAAATACGAAAGCGGCGGCCATCGCGTCCAGCGCGTCCCCGTCACGGAAAGCATGGGTCGCATCCACACCTCGATCGTCACCGTGGCCGTGCTCCCCGAAGCCGAAGAAGTGGATATCAAAATCAACCCCAACGAGCTCCGGATCGACGTGTATCGTTCCAGCGGCAACGGCGGCCAGAGCGTGAATACCACGGATTCAGCCGTGCGCATCACCCATTTGCCCACGGGCCTCGTGATCACGTGTCAGGATGAAAAATCCCAGCTCAAGAACAAGGCCAAAGCGCTTTCCGTGTTGCGATCCCGTCTCTATCAGGCCGAAGAAGAAAAGCGACACAGGGAGCGCGGCGAAATGCGCCTCAGTCAAATCGGAACTGGCGAACGGAGCGAAAAGATCCGAACCTATAATTTTCCGCAGGATCGCGTCACGGATCATCGTATCCATCAGAATTGGAGCAATATTCCGGTCATCATGGACGGCGGAATCGAAAAGATTATCGAGGCGCTCAGCATCGAAGACCAAGCCAAAATATTGGCTAATCTCAAGGCGTGAAGGTACGGCGTAGATCTAAGTCCTTGAGTTCTTGGCTTATTTTTGCTATAATATTTAGATAAATCTAGTGACGAGAGACGAGCGACGAGAAAAAACTTGTAACTCGTTACTCGTCTCTATTAGTTCGTCGCTCGTCTCTCGTCACTAAAAATTTTACTTCGTAAAATTTTATGTCCGAAAAAGCGCCTTACCCTTTTCATCAGCGGATCATCCTCCTCAGCCTCGTGTTCCTGCTGGCCAACGTGGGATCGATGGCTGTGATCGCTTTCCGCGACAAGGAGGCCGCCACGGTGGTGGCCCCTCATTTGGAAATCACGCAGGGAAAGCCCGGCGAAAGTCTGTCGGTCAGGATATGGGATCCTTATCAAAACGCGTTTGTGGACGCCCAAAATAACCAGACGATTTTCATGGGCACGGAAATTCAGACAGGCAAAGACGCCACCGCGATGATTGTGCTGAATCAGAATATCGTGCGCCTGGGAGCCAATACCCAATTGGCCTACACGGATAATCATTTTAGTGAATCCGAAGAGCCCCTGCTCACGTTTCGTTTGAAAACAGGCGAGGCTTGGGTCAACGCCTACGACCCTATTCGCCTGGAAATGAATCGCGCGGCTGTATTGTGGCATCACTCCGCGGGAGATACCCGAGTTCAGGATGCCAAAAATCAGCTGGCGGTTTTTAAGGGCGTGGCTGATCTCAATCTGCTCGACACGGAAGGGAAAGTCATTAAAGAAGTCCCTATTCCTCTTAATAACACCCTTCGTTTCGCCGAAGGCCAGATCACGGACGCGTATCGTTCCCTGGAATATTCAAAGCTTAAAAAGGAGCTGGGAATCGTTGTTTTACAGCCAAAAGATCCGTTGAATCCATGGTTTTTATTGAATAAGCGGGAGGATCGCGATTGGACAACCGGCAATCGAAACAATTTATTGGGAAAAGGAATTGCGCAGACATTGTCAGATCGAGTGGCTCAGGCAGTCGATTGGCTGGCATTCGCTCCCAAGAAAAAAGAACAGTTCGTCTTTCAAAAATTGGATCAATTATTCAGGGAGGCCATCGCGTCCGGGGATACCGAAATCAGAAAAGGGATTTTAAGCGATTTGGAAGCCATGATTCATGCAGCTTCAGGCAATCCTGTTTTGCGATTATGGATAGTCGATAAATTTTATCGTGTTCAGGAGCTCGCCTTTAACGATCCTTCGGCGGAAGAAATGAAAGACGTATTGCGCCGCGCGCTCATCATACAGGATCCGGATCGGTTTTCGCCCACCTACCTTTTTGATTTGAACGAGTGGCTCAGCCGTGGAAACTCAAAAAAGGGAGTTCAGGCGTTTCAGGCATGGGCCGCGGACTGGAAAAAGAACGCGGGCAGACGATCCTCGGCATCGCTTGAGCAGGAAGCCAGAATCCTTCACAGTGTGCTTTTGGCCCATATCGATGAAGTGACGACGCCTCTTCTGGACGATGCCGAAGAAATCGAAGCGCTTCGTATGGAGCTTTCTAAAAATAACGTGGAAATTCTTTTGAATTTGGCCGGGGAACGGATCGAAACGAGCGCCTACCTCATCAATGTCTATCGCTATCGCGAAGCCAAACGGTATTTAAGAAAAGGGTATGCCACTCTGAAATTGGATTCTCAGGGAGCGGCTTCGGCCGCGCGCGAACTCTTTACGGAAGAGTCCAGACTCATCCTCCAGCGGATACAATATGCCCAGGATATATTGGACGGCGCGCCTCAGGCGATCAATGAAACCGATTTTCAGAGGTACCGCCGGACAGAAGCAAAAAATCAGGAGCTGATGCAGGCGCTGCAAACCTCTATTTCCACGCCCGCGAACGCCGCGTCTTCCGATCAAGAAGACGCCCGGACCGAAGCGATTTATCAATTGTCCTCCGTGGGAATCGGGGCGAGCGAAAGCACGCTCACGCCCGGCACGGGCAATACCACCATTTTCACATTTCTGGAGGCTCCTTTCGTGCCGCCTTCCAGTGATAACACGCCCCTTTTCGTGAGCGGCGAATACGATTTGAAAAACGACACGATCTCAAAAGTCACGGTCGGAGGCGCGTCCATGAAAGGGGAGTACGTGCGCAAAGAATTGGCGCAGATTTTGGAGAAGAAGACCAAGGCCGGCGACACGGCAAAAAAAGAAGTTACCCCGGTTCCATTATTTCCGGCCGACAGTATCCGTGAAAGCGAAAATCGAACTCAGGCCATCAACCGCGACTTGATCATCCTGTACGTCATGCGCGACCTCAACAAAAACGATATCGGAATCGCGAACCAAAATCAGCTCACGCCTCTTTCCGCCGATCTCACCAAGTTGCACGTGAAAGGCGCCGCGCTCACCAAAACCCATCCCCGCACCGGGAAAAAGATGACCCTCGATTTCGATTACGACGTGACCCAAAAAACGCTGAGTAATATTCAGATCACCTCGGAAGACGTCACGCTCTTCGAGTCATATCCCGCGGATCAGGCCGAGAGCAAAATCGTGGAGCAATTGACGAACCCGAGCCCTGCTGTGCCAGAGTGAGTTCAAGGTGGCTTTTATACGGAATTTTTGGTATCATAAAACGGCTTTGTTGCACAACTCACCCATGAGTATAGTATAAAAAGGCAGGATACAAAACAAAAACAAATATGAAAAAGACCGTCAAAAAAAATCCCCGTACAGAATCCGCAACTGGAAAGAATATAATGAAAGCCTGAAGC
>JACRIE010000054.1 GCA_016220165.1 Candidatus Peregrinibacteria bacterium | reverse complement strand
TTCCGCCGGCGGCGGGCCCGGGGAACTGCCCGTCGTGATCGATGGCGTACTGCTCCAGCGCGTTGGCGATGGCCGTGATACTGCCGAGGTTCTTGTCGTTGTAGGAACGCTCGCGCACACGCTGGATGGAGAGGAAGGCGATGACACTTAAAATAGAGATGATGGCAATCACCAGAATTAACTCACTAAGGGAAAATCCGGCTTTTTTCATCTTAAAAATAATAAAACGCATCGTAAGTATTTATTTGAAACGATCGTAGCACGGGAGAAAAAAGGAGTCAAAAAAACAAAAATTAACCCAGACGCCTTTCAATCATGTCGATAACCTGTTTCGCGACATCGTATTCCGGATGAACGACGTGCAGGTTGCAGAATCCCGGATTAACGACGTTGATTTCGGAAAGACGTTCGACGCCCTGTTCGTCCGCCAGGAGATCCAGCGCGGCTAAGGCAATGCCATGTTTTTTTAGATGAGGAGCGATGGTCTGCACGATTTCCTGATCCCGCGCTGTGGGGTCGCTTTGTCTGGCACCCTGATTGGCGCAAACACACACCCCGCTCTTGGGATCCGGGAGACGGATATATGAACCTAAAATAGTTCCATCCAGGACTACGACGCGCTTGTCACCGCGCACCGGAGCGCCGGGTAAATAGCGGACTATCAGCAATGTCCTGTCGCGGGAGCTTTTCAAAAAATGCTGAATCTTTTGATCAATCTGTTTTTGGGTGCGGCGGCGTTTGGCTGAGCCATGATAATCGTAAAAAGTGTTTCGTTCGCAACTCACGCGCATCACGGCCCGCCCTCCGTAACTATCGCTTTGCTTCAGGACAGCGTCTTTAAGATGAATAATGGCCGCACGAGCACTTTCGACATCGTGGGTAAAAAAAGTTTCAGGAATGATGCGCTTAAAATGGCTTAAATACGCTTTAGTGCCCATAGCTAAAATGCCCTCCGGATCATTGACCGCGTGGATACGTTCTTTTTTCAGGAATTTCAGAAATCGGATGAATTCCGCATTGAGCGGCGGATCTTTCTTCAGAAATAATCCATCAAAGTTTTTTAGAGGCATCCACTGCTTTTTAGTCAAAAGCGTCCGGCGGGCGCCGTGAGACACGGAGCGTGTGATGGCATGGACGCGCGACGCTTTGCGCTTCCAGTCGACATCGCCGATGTCAAATACATAAAGAGCCAGATGGGGACGGCGGAGCGCCTCATTCACAAAAAGAAAAAAAGTGTCCTGCTCATCGAGAGTTTCTGGGTCGGCCACAAAGCCAAGTTGTTTTTTAGTCATATTTTTTTTAATATATGCTAAAATTCAATTAAAATAAAATCCATGATTAATATTCTTGTCGTTATCGCGCCGCTGTTTCTTATCATTTTCGCGAGCGCCCTGCTTCAGCGCGTTAAAAATGTCGGAGATCACTGGTCCTCGGTCCTGAATGAGTTTGCTCTAAAAATAGGGCTTCCCGTGTTGCTTTTTTCCTCACTTTCAAAGAGCTCCTTTTCTTTTTTCGAACACGCGGAATTGCTCGTCTCCACTTCGATTTTTATCTTCGCGATCCTTGCGCTGATTTTTGTAATCGGAAAAATACTGCGCCTTGAAAAACGCGTGTTCCGGACGCTCTTCCTTTGTTCCATTTTTCACAATACGGCCTATCTCGGCATCCCAGTTCTCACGCAAGTGTCCGGCGAAGAAATTCTGCCCGTGGCGACCCTGATTGTGGCGGTCTACCTCTTCTGGACCTTCACGCTCGGACTCGGCGTTCTGGAGTATGAACAAATGTCTCAGCAAAGCCATAAGATTTTCCTGAAAATCATCCGCCGTCTCCTGAAAAATCCATTGCTGATCGCCGTGGTGCTGGGGATCCTGATTGCCAGCCTTGGTATCACCCTGCCCGCGATCGTATTGAAATCACTCGATATGATCACGGCCTCGGTGACGCCCACGGTGCTCATCGTGATCGGCCTTTTCATCGGAAAATCCAAAATCGGAAAATTAAGCGACTGGCTTCCGGTACTGCTTTTTTCGGTTGTGATGCTGGTAATCATGCCGGCCCTGTTTTATTTTGGAATCCAGTTTTCGGGATTTTCTCCAAAACTCCTCTTCGCCTCCATTATTCAAACCGCCATGCCTCTTGCCATTACGCCCTTTGCTCTAGCGGACGAGTTCGGTTTAAATAAAGGGTTCATCGCCCGCTCTATCGTGCTTTCCACGCTCCTTTCCACTATCTCACTCCCCTTCTGGATTTCCGCGCTTATTGGCTGATAGCTCACGATTCGCAGTATTTTTTCTATCGATCATGATATAATCTTATATAGAATGGAGCGACAATAAAAACGTATGACGACCGCGACTCTTTCCTCCAAATTCCAAGTGGTGATCCCTAAGGAAATCCGCAAACAAATGGATCTTGATCCGGGAATGGAATTTGCCCTCATTCCTTTTGAGGGCCGCATTGAATTTGTTCCCTTAAGGCCTATTCAGGAGCTACGGGGAAAGTTCAAAGGAATGAACACAGACCATATTCGTGAGAAAAAAGACCGTCCTTTATGAATCTTGTTGATTCTTCCGCATGGCTTGCTTATCTGACTGAAGAAAAAAACGCGGGACGTTTCGCAAAAGTCATAGAAGACCCCCTTCATTTAATCGTTCCCACCGTTGTCCTTTACGAAGTCTCGAAAAGAATGATGGCGTTTTTCGGAAAAGAGGGAGAAATTAGGCATGGCCGATAGTATCATTTTGGCAATTTCACGGGCTAAAGTATTTCAGCAAAAAATAATCCGGCGCGCTACCGTATTTTCCCGAGTTTCCCTATAGCCCACTCGGCATGCTCTTTGAGCATGACGTCCTGCTCACGATCGGCCATTTGTTCAAGATATGGAATCAGCTGTTTGTTTCCTGAATTGCCCGCGACCACGCACGCGTTACGAAGGAGTCCGCGGCGCTTGGCGCGCATGATCGGGGTGCCATGGAATTTTTCCAGGAACTGTTCGTCGGTTTCGATGAGAAGGAGCTCGCGGAGGTCGAGCGTGCGGCCGACGCCGCCCCCTCCCAAATCCCCCCCGCCCAGGGCGGGGGCTCCCCCTTTATCAAGGGGGCTTATTAGACCCCCTCGTCGATTGAACGGGCAGACGGCCTGACAGAGATCGCAGCCGAACAAACGGTTGCCGATTTTGGGGAGTAATTCGACCGGAATCCCTTCGCGATTTTCGATCGTGAGGTACGAAATACAGCGTCGGGCGTCCATAGCGCCGTCGCCTTTTAGCGCGCCCGTGGGGCACACATCAAGGCAACGGCGGCAGGAGCCGCAATCGGGCATGGGTGGGTCAGACGCGCCCTGAACCGATCGCGCTTCACGTTCTGGTTTAGGGCGCGTCTCTACAAGATTCACGTTCGTCATGACCGAGGCGATGAGGAAAAAACTCCCCCTTTCCGGATGAATGAGGCACGTATTTTTCCCGAAAAATCCGAGACCGGCGGCTTCGGCCAGCACGCGATCGGGCGTGGGGCCGCTATCGACGGAAACGTAGGTTTGAGCCTCTTTATCTTTGAATTTAATAAACTTAGTAAGCTCAATACATTTTTTCTTTAAAACCCTGTGATAATCCTTTCCTGCGGCAAAACCGGCCACGACGCCGTGACCGTTTGAACAAATTATTTGTTCATAATCGTATTCCGCGGCCAATACGATCACGGATTTTAAAGCCGGGAATTTTTTCTTCGGGTCGTAGCGGTTCTGTTCCATCCTGACAAGGTAGTCCATGGCTCCCTGATACCCTTTTCGAGTCCATTTTTTAAAAATTTCATGATGCTTTTCGAGGTTCGTTTTTAGTAATTCATAATTCACAATACCGAAAAAGGACCATCCCCTGCTTTGAATAAAATCAATGATTTCTTTTTGTAAATCCATGCGCTATAATCGGTCAAAAGACTGATTTAGGCTTATTATAACAAATCACTAGTGGACGGTTAAGCCCGAATTAAAAGTTAATTTTTCATTTTAAACAAGGGTAAAAGTTGATGTAACAATATTTTTCGATTTCAATTGAGATGTCTGGGATAATGAGCGAATATTTATTCAGTTCATTATCCC
>JACRIE010000059.1 GCA_016220165.1 Candidatus Peregrinibacteria bacterium | reverse complement strand
GCTTCAGGCTTTCATTATATTCTTTCCAGTTGCGGATTCTGTACGGGGATTTTTTTTGACGGTCTTTTTCATATTTGTTTTTGTTTTGTATCCTGCCTTTTTATACTATACTCATGGGTGAGTTGTGCAACAAAGCCGTTTCAAGTTACAAGTCCCAAAGGGATCACTTAGTGATTACCAATTACAAATTACGCATTCAGTAATATAGTAGCAATTTTTTCCGCCGCGTGCGGCGTAGCAAGTTTCCCAAGCGCTTGCCGCATGGCTTTTTGTTTCTGCGGATTTCGAAGCAACCCCAAAAGGCGCTCGCCAAGTTGTTGGGCGGTCAAACCCGCCTGATCCAAAACAATCGAAGCGCCCGCTTGAGCGAAATAAGCCGCGTTTTCCTGCTGATTTCCCTGAGCGGATCCGGGAAGCGGAATGACAAAATTCGGTTTTTGCAGTAAGGCGATTTCTGCCAGCGCGTTTGATCCGGCACGCGTCACGATAAAATCAGCGATCGCATAAACATCTTTTAAATCCTCTTCCAAATAAGGGAATTGAACGTATCCGCGAGAAAAAAAAGGAATGACTTTACCTGCACCTGTGATATGAACCATCTGGAGATCCTGACGGATCCATGAAAACACCTGGGGAATAAGGTCGTTAATCGATTGGGCCCCAAGACTTCCCCCCATCACAAGAACCACGGGCTTACCGGGAGCGAGTTTGGTAAGCTCCCAGCCTCGTTGAGGCTCCCCTTTCGTGATTTCCTGACGCACGGGCGCGCCCACCCACGTCGTCTTGGGGGAATGATAGACATCGGGGAAGGCGGAAAGAACGCGGGTCGCGAAACGCGCGGTGATACGATTGGCCAGTCCCATCGCCGCGTCAGATTCCTGAAGAACAATCGGACGCCGCCACAGGCGGCCAGCCAAAATCACTGGCAGGCTGACATAACCTCCTGTGATAAAAATCATATCGGGCTTAAACCGTGAAATCCAATAAAGCGACTGAAAAAAACCAAGCAAAATAAAAAAAGGCGTGAAAAAACTCCTCCATGAAAAATATCGTCTCAATTTATCTGAAAAAATGGCGACAAATTGTAAAGGCGCAAAACCTGTAGTGAGCGAAGCCCGACCATACTGCGTCTCTACAATGTGCCGATCCAACGGATTCCGCGAACCTATATAAAGGAACTCGGCATCGGGCGCCAATCGTTTACAGGCGATAACGAGCGGTATGTGGGGGATAATATGTCCTCCGGACCCGCCGCCGACCAGGAGTATACGCTTCACTTTCACTTGAACGGGAAATATTAAGTAAAATACCGATCCCAACCATATTAATAATAAGGGAAGATCCGCCGTAACTGATAAAAGGTAGGGTCAGTCCTGTTAAAGGGAGGAGCGAAAGATTCACGCTAATATTAATCAAAGCCTGAAAAACAATCCAGCTGGTAATACCCACGGCGACCAGCATATAAAATCGATTCGTGGCGTAACGCGCGATGCGATAACCGCGATAAGCAATCACCAAAAAAGCGAGAAGAATGAAGACCGTGCGCAAAAACCCAAGCTCTTCTCCCATGGCCGCGAAAATAGTGTCCCCTTGGACTTCGGGAAGATAACCGAATTTTTGGATCGATTTACCGAACCCTACTCCAAAAAAACCGCCGCTGCCAATCGCGATCAAAGCCTGTTTAATCTGAAATCCAATGTTAAGAGGATCGACGCTGGGATCCAAAAAGGCCGTAAAACGGTTCCTGATATACTCTTTGCTCATGATAATCGGATAGGAAACCAGCGCGGCGAAAAGCGCTCCGCCAATAATATGCAAAATATTGCCTCCCGCGGCGAAAAACATGGAAGCGGCGATCACGGAAACAACAAGAACGGATCCAAAATCAGGTTGCATAGCCAACAAAATGACTGCCAAAGACAGAAGAACTGTGAAAGGAAGAAATCCATATTGAAAAGAGGAAACCAATTCCTGTTTTTTCTCCATCCATACGGCTAAATAAAAAATCATGAAAAGTTTCATGATTTCCGCAGGTTGCATTGAGGGAAGAAAAGGGACCGAAATCCAGCTGGTGGAAGTCCCATAATTAGCCCCGATACCGGGCAGAAAAAGCGCCCCAAGCAAAAATAATCCAGCCACAAAAAGGGGTAACGCCATTTTTCTCCAAAAATTGAGGGGGATATAAATCGACAAAAGAAAAATAGGGATAGCCGTTGCCGTATGTAAAACCGTTCGCCATAAATAAAAGCTATTCGTGGGATGATCCAGGAGCCCGCGCTGAGTCATACTGCTCGTCAATTGATAGGACTGAAAAACGCTCACGCTGGAAATCATAACGACTCCGAAAAGGACCAATCCGAACGCGGTCACCAAAAGCACTTTATCGATCGGCCGCTTCACCATAAAAATTTATACGTAATAATACTATCGAATAAAACAATACTGAACCCGACAGTGTTCCCGAACCAGGTGAGTGGTTCACTGGAGTGGTTCAGCAAAGCTTTCCTATAATAATGATATAGTGACGATTGATAAAGAAAATTCGTAATGCCCCTCTTTCTTATTGGCGCACTAGGTTGGCTCCTCCTTGATCTCATCGCCAAACGATGGGCCGTCAGTGATGCGTTCATATCATTTCATTGGGTGGATTCATGGTTTTATCTGACGCTCACGAGCAACTCAGGCATCGCTTTCGGGATCGCGTTGCCACGGATCATACAAATCATTGGTTCGATAGCGGTGATCATCGTATTAACCATTGGTTTTATAAAATCAAACTGGAAACAAAGGCCTTTCAATCAGCTCATCGCTGGCATCGTTCTGGGGGGCGCCATGGGCAATTGGATCGAACGCCTCGTGAATGGCTCCGTAATCGATTTTATTTATCTATGGCCATTTCCCGTCTTCAACATCGCCGACATCGGAATCACGCTTGGCCTAATCATTCTCGTCGTATATAATTTTAACAAACGCTCTTCTTGAATCTTGTAATCTTGTAATAATTAATCTTGTAATAATATCATGACCGAAAAACGCCCACTCACCCTTAGTCTATTTGCGGCTCGCCTTCTGAGCGGATTTGTAGGAGGTATCGCCGGAACGCTCGCGCTTTTTATAACGTTCTTCATTCTCAATAGCCTCATCCCTTCTACGGACGAGACCACCTCGCTTTCCGTATTCATCGTGATCGTCATGGCCTTCATCGGCACGCTTATCTCCAATATAGTCACAAGCTTGATGGTGACCTTTGTGGACAGCGCCAAATACAATCGGCGCAAAACAACGCTCGTCCACGTGTTCATGTTCAACCTGATCTTTGTTTTCCTGAGTATCCCTTTCTATCTAATGGGAGCGGCTCTGGATATTGTGACTGGAGTAGCCGCCGTTCATCTGGTTCTCAGCGCCTTCATTTCCGCGCTTCTCATGGAAATCATCGCTGGTTACGAGTATTCGCTTTTGGGAATCTATAGCGCCACGCTTGGAGTTTTGGTCAGCATCGGAATCGCTTTCGTCGCCCTAACTCTAAAAATCCAGACCACCCAGCTCATTTTCATGGCCATGCCGATCATATGGATCGTTCTCGAAATCACGGGGGGCTTCGCGGAATGGATTTACGACAGTTTTGTGCGTCTCTACGGCATCGAAGCGCTCAACATCAAAACAGATCTCGGCGGCGACGCGGAAAAAGAACCCAAAGATGAAAATGCTTTTGAAGAAGGAGTGGACAAGGAGGACGGGAAATAAATTTTCAATGCTTCAATATCCCAATTGATTCATTGAAAAATTGAGACATTCAATGAAAATTGTAAATTGAAAATTGAAACTTAGATATCCTCCGGCTTTATATCCAGTCCCTTAAAAAGCTCCCGTTCCAATTTAAGCACGGCCCGATCCACTTCAAGAGAAGTATATTTCAACGGGGGTGCGCCTTTTTTAAGCCAACGCTTACGCCCTTCTTCGAGGCGCTCCTGGACACTGACGATTTTGTCGTGCGCCACACGTTTGTCCGCATAATACAAAATCTTTTTTTCAACCGTATCAAACGCCTTAGGGCGCTCAAGCAGTGCGGTGACATTATGCAATCGAACCAAGGCGGCTGTTTTCGGATATCCTTGCTCAACTAAAAAATCAGCCATCGCCTCCGCGTGTTTTTTTTGTAATTTCATCACATCGTGTGATAAAGCCGCCGCGCAGAGCAAATCCACGTCCACTATTTTGAATAGTCGCATCATCGCTTCCGCGATGGCCATAGCCGCGCGCGCAACCTGAGCGCAATGTTTTTGAATGACGGCGTGAGTGTCAAAGCGTTTGTAAAATGACGGCACGGCTGAAAGAGACGCCGCTTCCGGATCCACCCGATGAATACGAATTGTGTGACAGTCGTCATGCGCTTCCATCGTGATCTCAAGGCGCCTCTCGGGGAACTTCCCGTTCAGGTGTTCTGACCATTCTATCGCATGAATTGAGCGCGGATTTTCAAGGCTTTCAAAAATCCCCAACGCCTCAAGACCGTGGGTGTCATGGGCGCGATACAAATCGTAGTGATAAAAAATCTCTTTTTTAAACGTATATGATTTTACAAACGCGTACGTCGGGCTTTTGATGATTTCCTTGATCCCAAGCCCTTGCGCAACCCCTTTAATAAAATGGGTTTTCCCTGCGCCCAGGTTGCCGAAAAAGAAAAGCGCGTCCCCCGGCATCAGTATTTTCGCCAGGTTTGAACCAAGCTGAATCGTCTCACGGACATTCCTTGTTTTATAAAAAGGAATCTGCATTTAATTTTGAATCTTGTAATAATTAATCTTGAATAGTAAAAGTGCGAGCGTAGCGAGCATGAGCCCGACCCAACTGTCCCAAAAAAAATGGTCAACGCTCGCCAGAACCAAAACGGAAAAAAATAAAACGAATTTGTAGGGATCCACCGCCGCGGATCCAATAGGGGCACGAAAGAAGGAACGATAGACATAATAACCAAAAAAGAACAAAAAGAGAATCAATCCCTGAATCCCCAATTCGTTCAAAACGAGGAAATACACGTTGTGAACGGGCTGAAATTCCCACGGCGAAAGCCTGCGCGAAGCGTAGTCCTGCATGTGCAGGGTGTATCCGCCAACGCCGACTCCAAACGGATGATCCACGATCATCGAGCGACTGATTTGAATCTGCTCCAAACGCTCTTTTACAGACGGCAAATGAACGTCCTGTTGCCAAAAAATCATTCCCATATTTAATACTATCAATAACCCAAAAAGCCCACACATCGTCCGTCGTTGTATCGTCGACGATTTAATTTCTTGAAACAAAAAAACAAAAACCACCCCTCCCAAAAACATCGCGAACGCCGCCCAGCTAAACGCAAAATATAGCCCCAAAACCGCGACCAAAAAAAACAAGGGGGGACCCGCCCCTTGTAGAGACGCAAAATTTTGCGTCTTCGGAGAAGCGCCGTGGGTGAATTTCCCAACCCAATACACTATGAGTATATACGCCGCAAAAATATTTGCATGCAAAAACGTCCCATACGCGCGCAGTTGTTTAACGTCTGCGGCTAAATTCCGTTTCGCCACACCAACCATATCCGTGGCGATACTCGGCTCTCCGAACCACGTGAGCCCAAGCGAGTGGCCCAGGAGCACCTGGAATACCCCGAGTACGAACTGGATCCCCGCGCCGATCATCAAAAAAAGAACTGTTTTACGAAACGACAAAAGAGAGCTCCTAAGAAGGAGGCAGAATATTCCCGCCTCCACCAGTCTCAGCGCCAACAGCGCGCCCAGCACCAGCGTCCCATTCGCCCAACTCACCACCAACAAATTAAAAATAAAAATCCAAATTAAAAAATTGAAAATTGAAAAATTTATTGGAAATTGGAAATTGGAAATTGGAAATTTCTTCCAGTTTTGAATGACCCACCCCAAAAACACCACCCACAAAAGCGCCTCCGGCGCGTACACAAACCCGCTCACCCAGGGATTAAAATTCCCGAAACGATAGCTCCAGTCCTCGAATACTAAAAATCTCAACCCGAAGGGAAAGGTGACAAGAAAGAATGCCCAAAGAATTTGAAGCGTTGATATCAACCCTGGAAGTTCAAACAGTTCTGACTCGGGTCAATGAGCCCTTTTTGGCGCTTGATCACACAAGAAACGCGATCCTGCGCCTCGCGGATCGCCTCGGAAGGCATGAGCACGTTGCGCACCACTTGATCGATAGCGACACTAAAAATTGAGTCGTACGCGCGCGCGTCATAGATAGGAAAACTCTTGGCATAACTGGACTGAGTGGCAAAAACGCCGAAGAGGGGCTGGGTGCGCTGCTCGTCCACCATATCCTTGCGGCTCGTGGGACGATGGGTCTTTTTGTAATACGTCTGAAGGCTGTCCGCCGTAGTCATGAATTGAACAAATTGCCACGCCTCTTTGGGATGCTTCGTATTGCGGGAAACCACGAGCGGGAAATAGCTGGCCAGCGTGTCGCGCTTGCCCGTCTGATCGGGCTGAACCAACTGCGGCATGGGCGCGACATCGATATCCTTCACGTCCACATGGACGCCTCCGACGCGTTGCTGATCCTGAATTTTTTGAACCAAAATGTCGTACAAATAAGGATACCCGATGATCATCGCCACCTTGCCTGTGATGAAGGGATTCACCTCTTTGTCCGCGGGCGCGCGGCCCGTGATCGTGTCGTTCCAACTGTAATTTTTATACGCCGGCAGCGCGAAGCTGGTGAAAAGCTTGAGCGCCTCCGCGCCGGGATAAGTGCCTGTCGCGCGCGACGTGCCGGTCTGCCCGCCGAATGTCGCCATGGTGCTGGCGGCGTCGTACCACTGAACCCCTTCCTGAATCATCAGCGCGTACAAAATATCCACGGCGCTGGAGATGTTGTCTGATCGCCCCATAGCAATGCCGGCGAGTGAAAAGCGTTCCGGACTGTTATTGCGTTTCGTGAGCGTGAACACCTGATCCTTGATTTTCTCCCACAGCTCCGCCGGACGATCATCGTTCACCAAAAGGTCTTTGAGGAGCGCTTTATTGTAGTAAACCGCCAAATTGTCGATGCTCATCGGCATGCCGTACACCTGATTGTCGATGATCAGATCGTCCTGCGCGGCCTGAAAAAACGTCTGCCGGAAAATATCCGCGTTCATGGCAATGGGCAGATCCAGTGGCATGGGGAGGAGCTTTTTGGAATGTTTGGACAGCCAGCTATTCTGCATCATCATCACGTCTGGCCCATTCCCTTCCGCGATTTCGTTCACGATCTCATCTTCGTATTCTTTCAGATCCACGAATTTTTTCGTGTTGATTTTAATATCGGGATACTGACTTTGAAACGCCTGAATCTGCTCCTGAAACGCGTCCGTGTTGTCGTAGACGAAATAAAAATTCAGCTCCTTCTTGCCCGACGCGCCGACATCGTCCGTGGCGCAATCGCTGCGGAACGTGCTCGTCCCAGGAATATTGTCTTTCGCCAGGGGGCACTTCTTCGTACAGGCGCTCAAAAAGACCGACGACGAGAGCGCTCCCAAGGCCAGAAATAAAGTAATGAATTTTTTCATATTGATTTTTAATTGTTATACTAAACCCTCCCCCTTTGTCATTCCCATTCCTTTTCATGTCATTCCCGCGGAGGCGGGAATCCGCCCAATAACTTGTTTATTTTATCGCATCCCGCCCCTCTTTTCAATCCACGTTCAAATTCATTTGACAAATATAAAAAATATTGTTAAAATTCACCCCATTAACTAAAAAACGGCATAAAGGTAAAATTTGCGGGCTGGCTTTAAGAATTCTCCAAAAGATAGTTCATCATTTTTCTTTTCCTGTCCCATTTCAGGCCGCGATGTACGCTGAGCTTCGCTTTCCAGTGGGCGAATGAGCCGTCGCAGCTATT
>JACRIE010000052.1 GCA_016220165.1 Candidatus Peregrinibacteria bacterium | reverse complement strand
TGAGACAGAGACTATTTTTAAACCCGTTATCTTGGCGATCTCCGTCCTCGATACAGAGCCCTTCTTTCTTAACAGGCCGAATATCGTAAAATTCTTTTTTTCTTTATCCGATAATGGGGCGTAGCTAAAAAATCTATTTCGCTCTGTCTTCATAATCTACCTTTATAGAGTTTGTTGCTGAAGTGTCATTGATTGTAACAGTTCAGAAGGCGTGAAAAAATTCAAAACCGTGCACCTTCTTTTTCAAAAGCACTTATTTTGTTTCTTATTCGCGCTTTTTTAAGCGCCGGCGCCGCTAAAATCTATCTAAATACCCAGCTGAACCCCCGGCTCTCTCCACCTTAATCTTATCCACTGCTGAATATTATAAGTCAGACAAGCCCATAAGCATTCCATATTCACCTTGATCAGTCCTTGAAGTCGAAACTGTCGTAAATGCATCTTTTCCTTAATCCATGCGTACGGGAATTCGGCGATAGGGCCTCGTTTGCAATAGGCCTCTTTGGCCTCTGGGGTTTGCATTTTGGAGAGAAATGCTTTTACTTCGGGGGCATTCTCTCTTCGTACAATCCCGCGTCCTTTTGACGGAGACTTAGGGCAACATTTGGCTTTATTCGGACAATTCGCGCAGTCATCCGCCCTTGCCGCGTAACGATGTTCGGTCACGCCTGCCATAGGCACCTTTCCCATGTACCTCAAAACCTTACCGGCCGGGCAGGTATATGTATTGGAAGCGCTATCATGCTTGAATTTTTCCGGATAGAATTCAGGATCGATACCGCGGCTTTTCAATCGCGCCTTTGACTGAGAACTCGTATCTGTTACAGAACCGATAAAATCTATACCCTTTTCATCCATATCAAGGATGGACTGACGATTGGTAAAGCCACCGTCCGCTACCACTTGATCAGGCAGGAATCCGGTATTCCTTTTAATCTCTTCCATGGCTGGTGTAAGCTGATCGCAATCATTAACCGCTTGTGTCACATCCATTCCCACGATAACGCCGTTATCGGCATCCGCCGAGATCTGGACATTATAACTGGGGGCGAATCCGCCGTCAGGCTGCTTCATGATCCTTGCCTCAGGGTCAGTGGTGCTGGCTCGGACTTTGTCTTTGGCTTTTCCCTCAGGGCTGGATGATCGGATCTTCTCGAGCTCTTCAAGGGCTCGTTCCATGCGGTTTTTTCTATCCCGGATAAATCGTTCTCTCGTTTTGACGCTATTCCTTTCATGGGATGTCCCGAGGTCTTCTTCTTTCAGGATCTCCAGCTGATCCTGGGCCATTGCCAGATGAGCGCGGATCTTCTCCTCACGACGGAAGGAATCTATTCCAGCGTAGGCCTTGATTTTAGTTCCGTCATGCGCGACCCTTTCTAATGTGACCAGGCCTTCAGCGCTCAAGATGCCCAGGATTTGTACAAAGAGTTTTTCCAGAGCTTCTTTGTGGTCTACGCGAAAGTCCGATATGGTATGGTGATTAATCTCTTCTGTCCCCGCCAGCCACTGGAAGGCGGGGTGATATTCACAGAGTTCAGCTATCTTCCGCGCGGAACCAACGCCCTGGCTCAAAGCGTATATCCACAAGCTGATCAATAAGCGCGGATCCGTGGCTCGCCGTCCCGCGACTCCTTCCACAGCCTCTATGTTTTCATAAAAGGCTGTTAGGTCCAGATGTTCCGTGAATTCCCAGATCGCCCTGGCGGGATGTTTATCATCTATCAATTTGTCAATTCTCACTGCTCTAAAAAGGAGTTGGTCACGATCAACATATTTTAATCTCGGCGCTGGATTAGAGAGCGGCAAGGTTTCAATTGCGGCAGTGTGGACATGGGGCGAACGCAACTTTATATCTGACTCAGGAAAAAGAAGGATCTGCGTTTTAGCCATGCGAAGGCCTCCTCGCGGATTTTTTTGCCACGATATTTCGTCGAAGGATTATAGTCTTCTTATCCTCGACAACCCATTCTACGAGCTCGCCCTTTTGAATCTCCAGCGCCTGCGCCAGGGGAGCAGGACAGATCATATAATACTGGCGGTTCTTAGGTCCCCGCCGGATTACCTGGACTGTTGATATATATCCCATAGCTCTTTACCTCCTATATGATAGAAGTATATCATAGCTATATAGCTATGTCAAGCTATTTTTTCATTTTCCCATGTAATTTTTTCACGCCTTCTCAGCTACCAGAAGTAACCCGACGACACCGTAGGGCACCTTTAAAGGTGCCCTACGTCGGGAGTCCTTCTGATGGCTGAGAAGGCGTGAAAAAATTACATGGGAAAATGAAAAATAGCTTGACATAGCTATATAGCTATGATATACTCCTATCATATAGGAGGTAAAGAGCTATGGGATATATATCAACAGTCCAGGTAATCCGGCGGGGACCTAAGAACCGCCAGTATTATATGATCTGTCCTGCTCCC
>JACRIE010000053.1 GCA_016220165.1 Candidatus Peregrinibacteria bacterium | reverse complement strand
CGCAGAAGCCCGTATCATGGGATCGGCCCTCAACCGTATGAACGCCCTCGGGATGCCGGAAAGCTTCAGGGCGGCATAACGGAAAGCAGGGGTCGGAACGTCATATTCCTAAAAAAATATTTGTGCAACAAAGCCATTTGTTATTACAAGATTATTTATTACAAGATTACAAGATTAGGATAAGGAATTCCAATTTAATCTTGAATAATAAATCTTGTAATTTTTAATTTAGGATTTTGATATTGGCTTCGCGGATTTGTTTTTCCGGAATGACGGAAGGCGCGCCCAGGGTTAAGTCTTTGGCTTTTTGATCCTTTGGAAAAGCAATCACTTCGCGAATGTTGGGTTCGCCCGCAAAGAGCATGACGATGCGGTCAATGCCTGGAGCGATGCCGCCGTGAGGAGGCGCGCCGTACGAAAACGCCTCGAGCATGTGACCGAAACGGATTTCCGCGTCCCTGTCCGAGATTTTTAAAATATTGAATATTTTTTTCTGTAAATCCGGTTCATGAATACGAATGCTCCCTCCGCCTATTTCATTTCCGTTCAGGATGATGTCATAGGCCACGGCGCGCGCTTTTTCGGGCTTTTTGTCGAGCAGAGCGCGATCTTCGTCCATGGGCCGCGTGAAGGGATGGTGCATGGCGGTCAGCCCCCCCGTTTCTTTATCGCGTTCAAACATGGGGAATTCGTTGACCCAGAGATAAGCGAAGACGTCCGGGTCGCGTAGCCTGAATTTGTCAGCGCATGCCAGGCGAACCTGACCCAGGGCCGCGCAGGCCGTGGTGAATTCATCCGCGCCAAAAAAGACAATGTCGCCGGTTTTAGCTCCGGTTTTTTTGGTGACGGCTTCCACTTCTTCCGGTTTTAAGAATTTGAGAAGAGGAGACTGGATGCCTTCTTTTTTATATTGGAAGTAGGCTAATCCTTTCGCGCCGTGGGCTTTCGCCACTTCCTCGAGCGCATCGATTTCGCTGCGGGCGAATTGAGCGCCGTTTTCAACGCGGAGGGCTTTGACTACACCTCCTTTCTTAATGGCTCCCGCGAATACTTTGAACTCGCTTTTTGTTACGATATCGCTGATATCCACGATTTCCATAGCAAAACGGATATCGGGTTTATCCGAGCCGTAACGTTCCATCGCCTCTTTCCATGAGATTGCCGGGAATGGCGTTTTGAGGATCTTTTTATCCGGAGCGAATTTTTTGGTTAGCTCGATCAAGAGCCGTTCCGTGACGCACATCACGTCCTTTTCTTCCACGAACGACATTTCGACGTCGAGCTGAGTGAATTCCGGCTGACGATCGCCGCGCTGGTCTTCATCGCGGAAGCATCGGGCGATCTGGAAGTAGCGATCCATGCCGGCGACCATTAATAGTTGTTTGAGTTGCTGAGGGCTTTGCGGCAAAACATAAAAATTTCCCGGGTATAAACGGGATGGCACTAAATACTCGCGACTCCCTTCAGGAGTGCCCTTGATTAAAATGGGAGTCTCGATTTCCAGAAAATCTTCCTTATCCATGAAATCGCGAATCGCTTTGATGAGCTGATGACGTAGGATTATATTTTTTTGCAGGCGATGATGGCGTAAGTCGAGATAGCGGTATTTAAGGCGTAGCTCCTCGTTCACGTGTTTTTCCTGATCGATTTCAAATGGCGTTGTTTTGGCATGATTGAGGATCACGATTTCATCGATATAGATTTCGATTTCGCCTGTTTCCATACGCGGATTAGTCTGTCCTTCAGGGCGTTCGCGAATGGTTCCGGTCACTTTTAACACAAATTCGGTTCGGACATTGCTGGCTGTTTCCCAAGCCGATTTGTTGACCTCAGGATCAAAAACCACTTGAGTGAGTCCGTAGCGATCCCGAAGATCGATAAAAATAACGCCTCCATGATCGCGGCGCCGATGAACCCATCCACAAAGAGTTACCTTTTTACCTATTTGTTTTGCTGTGAGTTCGCCACAGGTATGTGTCCTTAACATAAGATATTACAAGATTATTTATTCAAGATTACAAGATTATGACAAAGAATCCAATTTTAATTTTGTAATCTTGTAATAAGGAATCTTGTAATCAGACGATTTGCAATCCCAGGCGTCGTTCCAGCTCCGTTTTTTTAACGATCCCTTCACGGATCAAAATAGCTTTGCCGTCTTTTATCTGAAGCACGGTGGAAGCGCCCCCCTGATTTCTTATTTCTCCTTCAAATATTAAATCCGGCAAGAACTCATTGTTTTTTAATCCTTTAATGACTTCATCCGTGCTAAAAGTGAGCGGCTGACCGGATCGATTCGCGCTTGTGGTAATGAGGGGGCCTTTGACGCCTTCGATAAGTTCCAGGCTTAGCGCATGATTCGGGATCCGAACTCCCAAGCAATTGGTTTCCCGGAAATAAAATACGGGTACTTTTGGCCCTTTGGGGAGCACAATGGTGTAGGGGCCCGGAAAGAGATTTTCCAAGACGATGCGATTGAGTTCATCATCATATTGAATGTAGCCTTCCAATTCTTTAAAGCGTCCAAACATTACACTCATGGGCTTGAGGTCGGAACGCCCTTTAATCCCTATAATTTTATTGAGAGCTTCGGAATTGCGCATATCGGCGGCTAATCCGAAGCAGGTGTCTGCCGGATAGGCTACGACGCCTCCTTTTTTAAGGATCGCAATCGCTTCTTGGATGCCTTTTTTGTTTACAGGAACTGATTTCATTTTCTAATTACAAGATTCTTTATTCAAGATTACAAGATTAAGACAAGGAACTCCATTGGATTTTTGAATCTTTTAATAAATAATCTTGTAATAGTTGAGTGCGCTTGTTACACTGACTTCGAAAATTTTATGGATAGAGTCTCCGCTTTGAAACTCGTGCTGAAGGACGGGACCGAATGGGTCGGTCAGTCCTTCGGTTTTTTGCCGCGTGAGACATCCGAAATTAATGGGGAAGTTGTTTTTAATACGGGCATGGCAGGCTATCCCGAGTCCCTGACAGATCCCTCCTACCGCGGGCAGATTTTGGTATTTACCTATCCATTGATCGGCAATTACGGTATTCCGGAAGAATCGTTTAAAAAAGGCATCAGTGAATTTTTAGAAAGCGAGGCCATCCATATCCGCGGGCTCATCGTTTCCGAATATTCTCCTGAATATTCGCATTGGCAAGCGCATCAATCTCTTTCCGCGTGGCTCCGGAAACACCGGATTCCAGCGATTTCCGGGATCGATACCCGCGCCCTCACTCAACGTTTACGTGAAAAGGGGACCATGCTCGGTAAAATTGTTGCGCCCAGTCGACTTTTTAATTCACTTTCTCCGTTTGCGGCGCCGGATGAGGCTAATTTGGTCGCGGAAGTATCGTGCGAACGTCGACGTATTTTGACTCCGAAAGAAGGATTTAGAAAAACCGTTGTCGCCTATGATTGCGGCATGAAACACAATATCATTCGTTCCTTTTTGGCGCGCGGGGTTCGCGTGATCCATGCGCCATGGGATCATAACCTTTCAAGAGAAAAAGAACGGTATGATGGTGTTTTCCTTTCCAACGGGCCCGGTGATCCGAAAAAGGCAACTGACACTATTGCTCAGGTGGCGTGGTCGATTCAGCATCAAATCCCGACTTTCGGGATCTGTCTCGGCAACCAATTGATGGCGCTTGCTATTGACGGCAATACCTACAAACTCAAATATGGCCATCGATCGGTCAATCAGCCTTGTATCGATCTTAAGACGGGTCGGTGTGTGATTACGTCGCAAAATCATGGGTTCGCGGTGGATGTCAAAACATTGCCCGCTGGCTGGGAGCCCTGGTTCTCTAATGCCAATGACGGCACGAATGAAGGTATTCGGCATAAAAAGAAACCGTTTTTTTCGGTTCAATTTCATCCGGAGGCCTGCCCCGGCCCCACGGACACGAATTATTTGTTTGATGAATTTATTAAACACCTGTGAAATCCAATATTTTAAAAATTCATAAAATCCTTCTTCTGGGTTCCGGCGCGCTCAAAATCGGCGAGGCGGGGGAGTTTGATTATTCCGGATCGCAGGCGATTAAGGCGTATAAGGAGGAGGGGATCGAGGTGGTTCTGATCAATCCCAACATCGCCACCATCCAAACGTCGGAAGGATTGGCGGATAAGATCTATTTTTTGCCGGTTACCCCATTTTTTGTCGAGAAGGTGATCGAAAAAGAGCGCCCTCAGGCGATCGCTTTGAGTTTCGGCGGACAAACCGCGCTCAATTGCGGGATCGCGCTTCATTCCTCAGGCATCCTTAAAAAGCACGACGTGCAAGTACTTGGCACGCCGGTCCGTTCAATCGAACTGACCGAAGATCGTGCTTTATTTAATCAGGAACTCGCCAAGATCAACGTCAAAGTCCCCCATAGCATTGCCTGCAATACGGTCGCGGAAGCGGAGAAAGCCGCGAAAGCGATTGGGTTTCCCCTCATCATTCGCGCCGCGTTCGCTTTGGGCGGTCTTGGATCCGGTTTCGCGAATGAGAAAGAAGAGCTTGCCGAGCTTCTCCAAAAAGCGTTTTCAGCATCGCCTCAAGTGCTCGTGGAGGAATGTCTGAAAGGCTGGAAGGAGATCGAATACGAAGTGGTGCGCGACGCGGCGGACAACTGCATCACGGTGTGCAATATGGAGAATTTCGATCCGTTAGGGATTCACACGGGCGAATCGATTGTGGTGGCGCCCAGCCAGACGCTTAATAATTACGAGTATCAAAAGCTTCGCACGCTCGCGATTCAGGTGATCCGACACCTCAAAATCGTCGGAGAATGCAACATCCAGTACGCCCTGGATCCGCGTTCAGATGATTATCGCGTGATCGAGGTTAACGCGCGCCTTAGCCGTTCGTCCGCTTTGGCCTCTAAGGCCACGGGGTATCCGCTGGCCACGATCGCGGCCAAATTGAGCCTCGGGTATCGCCTCACGGAACTCAAAAATCAGGTGACGCAAAAGACGTGCGCCTGCTTCGAGCCTTCGTTGGATTATCTGGCGCTTAAGATTCCGCGGTGGGACCTCAATAAATTCCGCAAGGTGAGCGATGAAATCAGCTCCGAAATGAAATCCGTCGGCGAGATTATGGCGCTCGGGCGCACGTTCGAAGAAGTCCTCCAAAAAGGCCTCCGAATGCTCCAGATCGGCGCTCAGGGCCTTGATCCCTCTCCTTATCCCTTTGAGGATTTGGATTACGCGCTCACGCATCCCACGCCGCACCGGATTTTCGCTTTGGCCAAAGCGCTTGATCAAGGGTATACGATCCAACGGCTTTATAAACTCACTGGGATTGATCCGTGGTTTTTGCAGAAAATTAAAAATATCCGAGGATTGCATAAACGCATGGTTTCGTTAGGGGCAAGGCATGCCTTGCCCCTACTCGACCATGCGTTTATGCGAGAATTGAAGCAATCCGGATTCTCCGATCATCAGATCGCGGACGTGTTCGAGGAAAAAGAACTCACGGTCCGCGAGTATTGCAAGCAGCTCAACGTGCTCCCCGTGGTGAAACAAATCGATACGCTCGGCGCCGAGTTTCCGGCCAAAACGAACTACCTTTATCTGACGTACAGCGGAAACAAGAATGACGTTGATTTTTCGCTGAAGGCGCGATTCGCGAATCGCGCCTTCGAAAAGGCGAAAAATCGAAAAACAATCGTTCTCGGCTCCGGCCCTTATTGCATCGGGTCGTCCGTGGAGTTCGACTGGTGCTGCGTGAACGCGATCAAGACGCTCCGCAAATCAGGCCATGAGGCGATCATGATCAATTACAATCCCGAGACCGTGAGCACCGATTACGACGAGTGCGACAAACTGTATTTCGATGAACTGAGTTTGGAGCGCGTGTTGGATATTTACGACAAGGAGAATCCGCAGGGGTTGGTCGTTTCCATGGGCGGACAGATCCCCAATAACCTCGCGGTCAAGCTTCATCGCGCCGGCGTTCATATTTTGGGCACGAGCGTGGAATCAATTGATCGCGCGGAGGATCGCACTAAATTCTCCGCTTTGCTCGATTCTATCGAAGTGGATCAGCCTTTATGGAAGGCGTTTACTAAAATTTCCGAGGCGGAATCGTTCGCGGACAAGGCGGGCTATCCGGTGCTCGTGCGTCCCAGCTATGTGCTCTCCGGCGCGGCCATGAGCGTGGCCCATAACCACGAGCAACTCAACGCGTTTTTGGGCAAGGCCGTTCGTATTTCCATTGAGGCGCCCGTGGTGATTTCCAAGTTTGAAGTTGGCGCGCGCGAGATTGAAATTGACGCGGTGGCTTATAAAGGCCATTTGCTTATTTTCGCGGTTTCCGAACACGTTGAGAACGCCGGGGTTCATTCAGGCGACGCTACGATTGTTTTGCCGCCGCAAAAGACTTATCTGGAGACGTTGCGCCGTATCAAGACGATTGCCAAGATGGTTGCCAAATCGCTGGCGATCACCGGGCCTTTCAACATGCAATTTTTGGCGAAGAATAATCAGATTAAGGTGATTGAGTGCAATTTACGAGCCAGCCGATCTTTTCCTTTCGTTTCGAAAGTGACCCGACATAATTTTATTGAGATTGCTACGAAAGCCATGCTTGGCAAGGCCGATATCAAGAAGCGATATCAGACGGTTGATCTGGATTATGTGGGCGTTAAATTCCCACAGTTTTCATTTCCGCGCCTGAAAGGCGCGGATCCGGTGCTCGGGGTCGAGATGGCCTCGACCGGCGAAGTGGCCTGCTTTGGTAGCGACCTCGAGGACGCCTTTCTGAAGGCGTATCTGGCCGTTGGGTATCGCCTTCCTAAAAAAAATATTCTGTTTTCGATCGGGCGCATGGAAGACAAGATTGATATGCTCGAAACTATCCAGCGCCTTGAAGTCATGGGTTTTTCTCTTTTTGCCACAGAACACACGGCCAAGTTCCTCACGGATAACGGTGTGAAGGTGACTAAACTTCACAAAGTTTCAGCAAAAACGAGCCCCAATATCGCTGAATATCTGGACCTCGGCAAACTCGACATGGCGATAGTGATCCCGCGCGCGTATGCCCACGAGGAGCAGACCGACGGCTATCTGATTCGCCGCAAAGCCATCGACCGCAACGTGCCGCTCATCACGAACGTCCAGGTCGCCAAAACCCTCGTGCGGGCGATGGGAAAGTATCCGATCGACTGGCTGGAGGTGAAGCACTGGGGAGAATATAGGAATTAGCGCAACGTTTTTTTTATTCTTCCTTGGCGGCGGGAGAGGCTGGAGGAGTGATTTTTGAGATCTTCCACACCCCGTTTTCTTTGACAAGGTCTACGGTTGTTTTTTGTTCTCCGAGACCTAAATCAAGAGTGGCGTTCGCGTCCTGAATATCACCGATGAAAGGAAGTCCATCTTTTAAAGACGGAAACTGGCTGATAAAATTTTTGAGTTTTTCAGCAGTCTGACCGGAATCTTTCGAAAATAAACCAACCGCGGATTCATAATCATCACGTCTCACCGCGTTTCTAAAATCCCATCCTACCGCCTGGATGAAATACTCGTTTTTCATCCGGTCTGCCGTCTCTTTCAGTTGCTCTCCGGAAGGAGGAGGAAAGAAACTACTGCTCGCATCCCCCATCACCTGACGACTCCACTCGCCGTCCTCAAGATCAAAACCCATGACGACAATATCAAGTCCCTCTCCTTTTGGATCTTCTTCGGTTTTGACGTAGGCCGCATGGTTTTCTGTCTGCACCGCTTCAAAAAATTTGATAGACCTGGACTTATCCTCCGAGAATCTCGGCTTGATAGTGTCACTGCTGGCTTCTTCCAGCTGTTCTCTCAGGCTCAATTTTGACGGCTCGATCGCCAGGTTAAACTCCCGTCTTAAACGTCGTATGTCCTTTTGAACGCTGACCTCATGTTCTTTTTTATCGCCTGAATCAGTGTTTTCCGAGTTGCCTGAGACGCGTCCGATTTTATAAGTTCTGCCATCATTCTGTTTTACAAATTCAATGGCGACAAGAGTGGTTGAAAGGACCTTGGCCGTTCCTGGTTCGTCCAACCGTTTTATTTGAATGAGTTCATTCTCTTTGATGTCGGAACTAACAGGCGTGAATTTGGCGATATCGGGAGCCAGAAAATCCGCCATTTTCTGTAATTTTTCCGGTGTCAGTTTTTCAAACTGCTTCATTGCTTCTGGATCGAGCGCGGAGGCGTCTATGAGGGACTTTATTTTTTCCTTATTTCCCGCCATCATCGCGGATCTCATTTGGGCGTACACCGCCTCCGGAGCTGGATTAAGAAAGGTGGCATAGCCCCACCAGGATGCCCCGCCTATAGCCAAAAGGATAAGAATTCCGATCAGTACTGAAAGAAATCGTTTTTTGTTTTCCATAATCTAAAATAAAGGATATTTTTTTTATTATATCATAACGACGCGCAGTTCAATTTAATTTGAATTGGATTTGACTCAATGATATCATTTTGATATCATTAAATTATGCTGAAGATATTTCACCCTCATGATTATAAAATTGAGATTATTAAACTTCATGATGGCGATCAGGATGGTTTTGAATTTTATGTTCCTGCTTTCAGGGCACATATTTATGGGGACACGACCGAAGAGGCTCTTGAGGGCTATCTAGGATATTTTGATAGTGAAATAAAGCGCCGCAAAAAAGAGGGCATCCCCATGCCTAAACCTGACTCTAAACCTGATATGATCAGGCAAGTTCCGCTACGTATCCCTCAGCGAGTTTATCAGCGTATTTCCGAGACTGCTAAAAAACAAGGACAGTCGTTTAACCGCTTCGTTGTCAATTTGCTCGAAAAAGAGGCAGAGGAAAAGACCATCCGCGTCTAACTTTCGATCATGATCGTCACGGGCCCGTCGTTCGTGAGACCGACTTCCATGTGGGCCTTGAATTGCCCTGCAGCGACTTTTAGGTCTTGTTTTTGCCGCGCCTTCTGAACAAATAAATTGTACAACTTTTCCGCCGTCTCCGGTTTGGCGGCTTCCGCGAAATCGGGCCTGCGGCCTTTTTTCAGGTTGCCGTAGAGCGTGAACTGCGAGACGATCAACAGGCCGCCCTGGATGTCGAGCAGGGATTTGTCGAAATCCGAAAGGGGATTATCGCCAGGGAATATGCGGCAATTCACGACTTTTTCGAGGACGTAATCGACCTCCTTTTCCGTGTCGGTGCGGGTGATGCCAAGGAGCACCACGATTCCCTGGCCAATTTTGCCGATCGTCTGGCCGTCGACTTGGACGGAGGCGGATGTGACGCGTTGGATGAGCGCTTTCATAAGATTCAGTAGTTAGCGGTTAGTAGTTATACCAATTTGCAATAGAAATCATACAGGCGTAGAATGATGGCATGAATAAACATGTCTTTGAAACAAAAACACAGACGGAAGCGGAAGCTTTACTGAAAACCGTCCAAAGATCAGCCGAGATGAGGCGCGTGCAGT
>JACRIE010000051.1 GCA_016220165.1 Candidatus Peregrinibacteria bacterium | reverse complement strand
ATTTTTATTTTTTGGTCCCCTTTTTGATGTCAAGCAAAAAAAGCCTTCCGCACCATATACGGAACGCCTAACAAGTTATTCTTTTACGTTAAATAAGCCCTGTTCAGGGCATCACTTTTTGAAAAAATGGTGAAAGATCAGAAATTATACCGTATAATACGCATTGTCATGGATTTTGATTCCTTATTCCATCGGGCTGTGAGGATTGTGAGCGTGCGGATGCATAGTTCAGTCGAGCTGAAAACAAAATTGAAAAAAAACGGCGCGGAGGAGGAGGTCTTAACGAAAGTGATTGAGGAATTGAAAAGGCTCGGCCTTTTGAATGATGACTTGTATGCCGAAACTTATATCCGCGGACTGATTCAAAAACCCGTTGGTTTACAAAAGATTCTTTTTCAATGCCATCGCCATGGAATCCCAGTGACTGTAACAAAAAAGGCTCTTCAGGACATGGCTTGGGATGAGATCGAAAGCCTTGCCAAGGCCTATCAGGAAAAACTGCGCACCATACGCGAGACTGACGTTTCCAAGCGTTTTTCCAAGCTCGCCTCCTTTCTGGCAGGACGCGGATTTTCAACAGCTCTTATTTATCGCTTTTTGAACCGACAAAAAAAGGGATTGAAGCGCCGCCGCCTTCCTGATATAATTTATGTAAGGCTGAGCTCGTAATGAGGTCGCCTTTTTTATTACAAGATTATTTATTCAAGATTACAAGATTAGGATAAGGAATCCAATTTTAATTTTGTAATCTTATAATAGTAAATCTTGTAATAAAAAAATTTATCAGATAAATTTTTTTTATGAAACCTCAATTCTTTGCCGCCATCAATCAGATTTGTGACGAAAAAAGTATTTCGTACGAACGGGTTATGGAAACCGTGAAAGCGGCGTTGGCCACGGCCTATCGCAAGGATTACGGCAATAAAGAACAGGAGGTCGAAATCCTTTTGGATGAAAACTCCGAAGGCCCCACGGTTCTTTTGATCAAAGAAGTCGTGGAAGAGGTTGAGAATCCGAATCTCGAAATTTCCCTAAAAGAGGCTCAGAAGCTGAAGAAGGACGTCCATGCCGGCGATGAAATCAAGATCGACGTAACGCCGATGGAGTACGGCCGGATCGCGGCTCAGGCGGCCAAGCAGGTGATCCTGCAGCGCCTGCACGAAGCGGAGCGCGAGTCGCTCTACGACATGTTTAAGAATCGCGAGAATGAACTCCTCTCCGCCCAAGTGGTCCGCGTGGAAGGCGGCACGGTGCATTTGCGTATTGAAAAGCACAATGTCCTTTTCATGCAAAAGGACCAGATCCCGGGTGAGAAATATTTCACCGGAAAACGCATCAAGGTGTATCTGGATAAGGTGGTTGCCACAAGCCGCGGACCCCAGCTCTCTATTTCACGCACGCATCCGAATCTGGTGGTGCGCCTGCTCGAGATGGAAATCCCCGAGATCGCCGAAGGCGAAGTGCAGATCAAATCGATCGCGCGCGATGCCGGCGTCCGCAGTAAGGTGGCGGTTGCCTCCGAAAAAGAAAAATTGGATCCGATCGGCGCCTGTATCGGTCAAAAAGGCGTGCGTATCCAGAAAGTGATGGAGGAACTCAGCGGCGAACGCGTGGACATCATCGAATGGTCCCAGGATCCCAAGGAATTCATTGCCACGGCGCTTCAGCCCGCCAAGATCGCCGAGGTGATCATCGTGAACTCCGGGGATGACGCGCGCATCAAGAAGCGCGCCGCGGTGTTCGTGGAAGAGGCCGAGCGCCCGATGGCCATCGGCAAGAAAGGCCAAAACGTGCGCCTGGCATCCGACCTCACGGGCTATGAACTGGATCTTTATAACCTGGAACAACTCCCGGCGTTCAAAGAGAAGGTGACCGAGATGATGGACAAGGACCATCGCATCGAGGATGCCGAACTCGGCATTGCGCCGGTGGCTTCCGCAGTGCCGACTGTCAGCGACGAGAAGGAGGTGACCCCTCGATCAAACTCGGGGCAGGCGAGTGACGAGGAGGAAGAAGTGGCTACTGCGCCCGCAACAGACGTTGCTGCAGTCGAAAAAGCTAAAAAGGAAGAGGCGCCTGAGGCTGAAGAGAAGAAAGCGGAGTTTGGAAATTATGGCTTATAAACATAAACCGATTCCGTGGCTCCGTCTGTATCCTCTGCTGTATATTTAACGTTATTATCAATTGCTTCATAAACGGCTCCCTCCACATCGGCCCACTTTGCATTGGCCATTTGGTATGTCTCAACATCTGTTACTAATACATATCCTGAAAAATCAATTCCATTTTTTGCCAGGGGAATATAAACATATTGACCAGTGCAACTACCTGTCACCTGCGCTGCAGATGGAGGTGTTGGGATCTGACTTCCCTTCATATAATCTTTAAGATCTGCATTGTCTTTTGCAAGACATTCGGCTGTTCCTACGGTCGCTCCAGGATATTTGCCCTTATCATTATAAAACACCTCCAACGCCTGGGCGATATTGCCAAGGTCCGCGATGCGTCCAGTATCCCTGGCGCGGGCCTGAGCGCCGGTCAGACGGGGAAGGATGGTTCCCATGAGGACACCTAAAATAACGATCACGATCATCAGCTCGATGAGCGTGAACCCCTTGCGAAGATGCAAGAAAATAGTCGATTTTTTCATTTTTGTCTTCGTTAAAAAATAATACGATAATTATGTTATCACGCCTTAACGAAGAACGCAAAGATTTTTTATGCCGCGTTGCCGGCAAGATCAGAAGACTGCAGAATGGGCATCATGACGGAGATAACCAGGAAGGCCACAGCCAGACCCAAAACCACGATAATAATGGGTTCGATCAGGGAGGACAGATTTTTAACAGTGTCATTCACCTCGGCTTCGTAGAAGTCCGCCAGTTTTTCGCTGATCGTGTCGATCTGGGCGGTCTGCTCCGCCACGCTGATCATGCCGACCACCATGCCGGGAAAAAGCGGGTCGTCCCGCATGTTTTCGCCCATGGGGATGCCCTGGCGCACGTCATCCGCGATTTTCAGAATCCGTTTTTGATAGACGCGGTTGCTGATGCTTCCGGACGTGATTTTCAGGACCTTGATGATGGAAAGTCCGCTGGAAGTTAGCGTGGCCATACTGCGGCAAAACTGAGCCAGGGATACCTTTCTCATCAGGGAACCGGCCACTGGGAAATGAAGAACGACCTGCGCCCAGACGTCTTTTCCCAATTCAGTTTTTTTGAAAGCGATGAATCCGGCCACGAGGCCTGCAACGCCCAACAGCCCCCAAATGACGTTGCTGAGACCCAGAGTGCTGGCGACCAAAAAATCGCTGATCTTAATGAGAAGCTGTGTGGCCGCGGGCAATTCGCCTCCCATGCTCGCGAACATCTCTTTGATCTTCGGCATGACAAACGTCATCACGGCGATGCCGGCCCCGGCCATGATGCAGACCACGGTGGCCGGATAGATCATGGCGCCGCGGATCTGGGAAAGCAGGGCGGACGATCGTTCGGTCTGGGTGGCCAATTGAAGAAGAATTTGGTTAAGTTTTCCGGACGCTTCGCCCGACTCCACCATGCCTCGCTGGGCCTCGTCGAAAATGCCGTCGTAATCGGCCATGGCCTGCGAAAGGCTTCGGCCTGTTTCGATCTTCTCCGCCAATTCCAGAGCCGTTTGCTTAAGACGAGGATTTTTGAACTGCTGGGCGAGGATTTTCAGGGCTTTCACGATCGAAATGCCCGCGTTGATCATGGTGGCCAGCAAGCGGAAAAAGGTGGCTTTTTCACCGGCTTTGATGCCGGACAGCCGCGCTAAATAGTTGTTGATGGTCGTCATCAGGCTCGCAGCATTTCCGGACGCAGCCGACTTTTTCTCCTGCTTTTGGCTGGAAACTTCGGGGAGAATCGCGCCGATGTGAAGACTGGAAGGCATAAATTTTACGAGGTAAAATTGTTACATTTGACATTTGACACCTGACATTTGACTTAAAATTCGAAGAGTCAATTGTCAAAGGTCAATGGTCAAATGTTTATCTGGTTGCGCGGAACACTTCCTCGATCGTCGTTAAGCCCTTGAGGGCCTTGATGTATCCGTCCTGCTTGAGAGTGAGCATCCCCTCTTTCCTGGACTGGTCCATCAGCACGTCGTCCGGAGAATTTTTTAGGACGAGCTCGGCAATGCCGCGGGACATGATCATGATTTCAAAAATACCGACGCGTCCGCGGAAACCGAGATTCTCGCATTCCGGGCATCCTTTGCTGCGATAGACTTTGAGATTGTCAAGGAGCTTCCGGTCGAAATCGGGGCCGTCCGGCACTTCGCTAAGCGTCTCTTTGATCTCCTGGGCCGTGGAAGGATCGGGAGCCGCTTCTTCGCGGCATTTTTCGCACAACCGGCGCGCGAGTCGCTGGGCCAAAATGCCGTTGATCGACGAGGTGATTAAAAACGGTTTGATGCCCATGTCCGTGATACGGACGAGAGTGCCCACGGCGCTGTTCGTGTGAATCGTGGAAAGCACCAAGTGACCGGTCAGCGCGGCGCGAACCGCGATTTCAATGGTTTCCTGATCGCGGATTTCTCCCACCATGATGATGTCCGGATCTTGTCGGAGAGCCGTGCGAAGGCCGAACGCGAACGTGTATCCGATTTCCGGCTTCACCTGACTTTGATTGAGGCCGTCCATTTGATATTCGACCGGATCCTCAAAAGTCAGAATGTTGTCTTGCTCATCGTTCAGGCGATGCAAAGCCGAGTACAAAGTATTTGTTTTTCCGCTTCCCGTAGGGCCTGTGACGAGAATAATACCGTTAGGCTTTTCGATCAGATCCTCTATTTTTTTGAGCGCGGTGCCGGAAAGCCCCAGATCCGGAAGGTCCGGAATGGACTTATTCTTGTCCTGAAGGCGCATGGTGATCTTCTCTCCATTGATGGTGGGAAGACTGGAGATACGAATATCGATTTCTTTTTTATCGTCCGTCACCACTTGCGTCCGACCATCCTGAGGAATGCGCTGTTCGTCGATTTTGAGGTTTGAAATGATCTTGATGCGCGACGTGACGGCCGGATGAATATTGATCGGGTATTCAATGATGTGGCGGAGCACTCCGTCCACACGGAAACGGATCCGAATCGTTTTTCCTTCGGGCTCGACGTGGATATCACTGGCCCGCATTTCCAGCGCGTATCCAATGGCGTACATCACAATCTGCGGGATATTTCCCGCAAGAATGGCGTTCTGGAGCTGTGTGAGCTGATTGCTGGACATCTTTTCGAAATTTCTAATTTCTAATGTCTAATTTCTAATCACTAGGAACGCGAATAAGCGTTTAATTTAACCGTGACGTTGACCCCTTTATCCAAACCGGTTCGTGGATCCACTCCCATGTAGCGGATATCCAATTGCCTGATCTCCATGAGGCGAACGTGATATTCGCTGTCGAAACGTCCGGAAAGATCGATCAGTTTTAAAAAACGATCCAAATTCGTGCGGCTGGTAAAAAAGGATATCCCCATGGGAAGAATGGCGTAATCCTTGCCAACGATCGGTTTTTCAAAGCTGATCGTGTCCATTTCAAATGGAGGAGTCTTGTCATTGATCAAAGAAGCGAAGGATTCCAATCGTTCCGTGATTCCTGTTTTATTCACGGTTCCCGGGAAAATTTGATCCACAATGTTTTCACCCTTGCTGAGCTCTGCTTCATATTTATCTTTTGTTTCGGAGCGCTGTTTTTCGAGTGTCGGCAAAACCGTATCTTTATAATCTGCTACTTTATGCTCCAGAGTCTGGATTTCGCCCCCGGCGCTAATGTAGCGATTGAGGTTCGGATAAAAGAAGAAAATTCCATACACCAATAATAGAACCGCGCTCAGTCCAAAATAGAACCATGTCTTCTGCCTGTTGTGTGTCAATGCCTGAGCCGAAACGCCTTCTTGCGCCGACTTCCCCTTCGGAACGAAGAGATTTTTGATCACTTGCTGGGGAGGAAGCGGTGTCCCTGTGCCTGTATCCATAGGAGAGATCATCATATATATCAAATTTTAATTTCTAATAACTAATTTCTAATTTCTAAAAAATGAACAAAACTACAATGATTCAATGATTAATTTAGAACTTGGAACTTGGATATTATTTAGATTAATTAGGTCAATTAGAGTACTTAGAGATTATTTATTTTTAGCCGCCTTTTTTGCGTCGACCTGTTTTTCGAGAAAAAAGGTAAAGCGGAAGGTGGAGACGTATTTGTTGTCTTTTTGATTGAATGTCTTTCCCACGCTTGCCGATCCTTCCACGCCGTAAAAATAAGGCGCTGTTTTGTCGTCGGAATTGTCTTTATCTTTCGGGTAGTAGCGGAACGCTTCTTCCAGTTCTGTCAGCTTGGTCAGATTTTGGCCCAACGGATCGCTCAGTGTTCCGTTCACGGTCACTTGTTTCTTCTCGCCATTGAAAGAATAGCCGCTGAATTGAATGTATTGGGACAGCGCGTTGTGTTCGTAAACGGAGTTGGCGATTTCATCAATCTTATTGATGATTTCAGTCCAATCGATTCGTTTACTGACGATTGCCTGAATGGTTTTTTCATACTTATTGTTGTAACCCTTCTGATAGACTTCCATCCCTTTTTTAATCGCCTGTTCATTGTCTTGGACTCCTTTTAGGCGCTCGCTGGCTCCATGGAGTTGGCTGGCAGCGTTACTCTGGACTCCAAAGAGCCCCAAGACCGTATTGCTTTCATCAATCACTTGCGCGTACAAAAATCCCGCGGTCAGCAAAATGAAGACGATGGAAAATTCGAGCGTCATCTTTGCCAAGCTCAACGTATTGAAGCCGGCATCTTCCGACGCTTTTTGCTTCGCGACCTTTTTCTCATCTGCCTGGGCCACAATAGTTTCAATGATTGATTCCTCTTTGGCCTCTTCTGCTTTTTTCTGGAAAAGACGCGTGAACATATTTCCACTAGCCGCAGTCGGCTGCTCCGGAGCCACCAGGGCTACAGAGATGCCGGCTGCGGTTTCCTCTTTTTTTGGAGCAACTAATTTGGCTTTCATTTTCTGAATGGATCCTTTAACCGATTCTATTGCCTTATGTAAACGGACAGACCATGGAATTCGCTGGGCAGCGGCCTGCTTTTTCGCCTCTTCCTTAGTAGCTTTTGCTTCTGCAATTTGTTTTTCCTTCTCAGCCTTTTCTTTGAGTTTGAGCGCCTGTTTTTCAGCTTCCTCTTTTTGTTTCGCGGTCTCTTTGACCAAGCCTTCCTCCTCTTTTTTCTTGAGTGCGATGGCTTTTTGTTCGGCTTTCTTTGCTTCCGCTTCTTCGGCTTCAATCTTGCCAACCCATTTCACTGCGGCTTTGTTGGTTGGATCTAGTTTTTTGAGAGATTCTGAAAGAGAGCGGACTTCGTCAAAACGCGCTTCTTTAAACGCTTCCTTCAATTTCGCTTCGAGCAATGCAATTTCTTCTTTATGTGATTCGCGAATGGCCTGTGCCTCGCGATCCGCTATTTTTTTAGCGATATGCTTCGCCAGCCCGTTCTCAGAATCGATTTTATTAATCGCTTCGATCAGGCGATGCGCCTCTTCCAAGCGAGATTCGTTAAACGCATCTTTAAGGCCTTCCAGCAATTTCTTCAATTCGGCCTGGGCTTCCGCGCTCTTTGGTTGGGTTTCGGCCATACGCTTACTTTTGTTTTCTTTAAGTAAAAATTATCTAATCATTTTAGCATTTTATAGGCCTAAAGTCAATTCACTCCTCATTGCCAAACTGTTTATTTATGGTAATTTTGAAGAGTATTTTTCATGACCATGGAATCAACCGAACAACAATTAAAATCCCTTCACCAGCAAATCACCGAGGATTTGCACTATCTTTGACGGCTTAGATATTGATTCTAAGCGCATTATTCTTGAACAAAAAACGACTCAGCCTGACTTCTGGAAATCTCGGGACGAAGCGGAACGCGTTTTGAAAGAACTAAAATTTTGGAACGAACTTCAGAAAACATGGCAGTTGCTTCGTCAAAAAGCCCAGGATCTTTCCAGTCTTCTTTCCGAAGAAGATGCTGAAACCGTTGCCTTTGTCGAATCGGAACTGTCTGTTCTTGCCCGCGAACTTAAAAAAGCCCATATCGAACTTTTTCTGAATGGCCCGTACGATCAAAGCGATGTGACTCTGATCATCTCCGCGGGAACCGGAGGCGTTGACGCCCAAGACTGGGCTGAAATGCTGCTCCGCATGTACCTGCGCTACGCAGAAAAGCGCGGCTGGAAAACCAGCATTATCGAAAAAATCGCCGCGAATGAAGCGGGCATCAAAAGCGCCATGGTGAGCGTCAAGGGAACGCTTGTTTATGGGTATTTGAAAAACGAGCATGGCGTCCATCGCCTCGTCCGCCTATCCCCTTTCAACGCGAAAAATCTGAGGCAGACCTCGTTCGCTTTGGTGGAAGTGCTCCCCGTGATCCCCCTGGAAAAAGTCGCGATCGCGGAAAAAGACCTCAAAGTCGATACCTTTCGTTCCAGCGGCGCCGGAGGCCAGAATGTGAATAAAACCGAATCCGCGGTTCGAATCACGCATTTACCCACGGGGATCATTGTCGCGTGCCAAAATGAGCGTTCTCAGGTCCAAAACCGCGCCTATGCCATGCAGATCCTTTTGGGAAAATTGACCCAGCGGATGCAGGAGGAACATAAAGGGCGCGTGGAAGAACTCAAAGGCGGCTACAAAGAAGCGGGGTGGAGCAATCAAATCCGATCGTATGTACTTCAGCCATACACGATGGTTAAAGACCATCGGACGGATGTTGAAACAAGTCAAGCGCACGATGTTTTGGATGGGGATCTTGACTTGTTTATCGAACAAAATTTAGTTAAATTATTCCAAGGAATGACGAGTGACAAGTGACGAGTAATTCTTCTTTCTCGTCTCTCGTCACTATTTCTTCCTCTCTCGTCACTTTAGTTTTATGATTATCGTTAAAGGCCGACAAAATCCGATCCTTCGCGCCTCCTCGAAACCAATACCCGTTATCACTAAAAAGGTTCTCAAACTGATTAAGGACATGGAGCCGACAATGTTCAAAGCCCGCGGCGTTGGCCTGGCGGCGCCACAGATCGGACTCAACACCCGCGTGGTTTTATGTCTTCTGGATAAAGACCGCGTGGTGCCCATGATCAATCCGGAAATCATCTGGAGATCCAAAGAAACGGAAACGTGTGAAGAGGGATGCCTGAGTATTCCCGGCCTTTGGAAAGACACCGAACGCGCCTTGGCCGTGCAGGTAAAATTCACCGACAAAAAAGGTCAAGTGACTATTTTAAAACTGGAAGGCCTCAACGCCCGCATTGTCCAACACGAAGTGGATCATTTAAACGGGATCCTGTTCGTGGATCGGGCCGAAGGTCTTATTTAATCGTCAGACTTGCTAAAATTTCATCAACCAAGGCCTGTAAAGGAAAACCGTCGTTTTTGTAAGTTCGCACCGCGACCAAGGTCTGACTGACGCTCAGCGGAATATAGTAGTAATCCGCGCCTTCGCCCTCGGCCCCGATACTCGATTTTACGCTCGGCTTTCCCGCGATCGTCACGGGCGTTTTGAGCGAGCTGTCCAGCGTAGCGGTTAAATTTTCCGCTGAATCGTCAGCGACGAAAAACTCGATACCGCTTTCCATTTCTGCGCTGCAGGGCGATGGTAAACCGGATTGACCGTAAGCACACTCCTGTTTTCCGAGCATGCCGATACGCGTGGAATCGATGAGCTTGGTGCCGGTATAATTTTTTTGATACTCGGGCGGCAATGGCTTAGTCACCGAAACTTCGGCGAACGTGGTTTCGGGATACTGAATTTCGAAACCTACTCCGATGTAGGACTTCCATCCAGGTTTAGTTGTCTGAACTAAAGGAGGAAGCGTGTTTACTACTGGCGGAAGAACCTGCGCAGGAGGTGACGGCTCATTGACCGGAAGAACGACAGGCGCAACTGCTGGTTTGCTAAAAGCAAAATACCCAGCCAGTCCTGCAAAAATGAGGACCAAGATGACTAAAAAAGTATTGGCAGATTCTTTTTGATTCATACATTTATTTTTTAATGGTGCCCTCGAGAGGACTTGAACCTCTAATCCTTTCGGAACCAGCTCCTAAGGCTGGCGTGTCTACCAATTTCACCACGAGGGCAGAATAGTTACTGCATCCTTTTTGTGGTGGGCAAGAGAGGACTTGAACCTCCACATCCTTGCAGATATAGCGCCCTGAACGCTACGTGTCTACCAATTTCACCACTTGCCCGCAGCCACGGCACTTATTCTAAAGGAAACTCATTTTTGAGGCAATTCAATAGGCGTATAATAGAGGCATTGTTTAACGTTCAATCTATGATCGACACGCACGCCCATCTTCAGACATTTTCCAAAAAAGACCAAACCGCCGTGATCGCGCGCGCCCGCGAGGCGGGCGTCCGCAAGATCGTCAACGCGGCCTGCAGTCTGCTGGACATGGGCGATTGCCTTGCCTTAGCGGACACTTATGATTTTATCTGGACTACGGCAGGGATTCATCCCACGGAGTTGACCGACAACATCGAGCGTGATTTGGAGCGCGTTTCAGAATACGCGAAAAATGAAAAACGCGTGAAGGCGATCGGCGAAATCGGACTGGATTATTACCATGACAGGGCGCCGCGCGACCTTCAGCACGCATTCCTAGTGGGACAGCTCAACATTGCGGATCAACGAGGGCTTCCCGCAATTCTACACTGCCGTGGCAGCAAAGCGCCTGGAGAAAACGAAATCGCTTTTATGGACCTGATCCGCATTTTAGAAAAAACCGGCTTTAAGAATGCCGTGGCGCACTGTTTCAGCGGTAACGCGATTGAAGCTGAAAAATTGCTGGATCTTGGCCTCATGCTTTCCTTTACGGGCATTCTCACGTATCCGGAAAATGACGCCCTGCGCGATATCGTCAAAGCCACGCCGCTCGACCGGATCATGCTCGAAACCGACTCTCCCTACCTGCCGCCCCATGCGCACCGCGGACAACGCAACGAGCCGGCCTTTGTGGTGGACGTGGCGAACGCGATCGCGGAGATTAAAGGCGTACCGCTGCACGAGGTCGAGTTGATCACGACACGGAATGCGGAACGGTTTTTTGGGATCTAGGCTATCTCCGCTGTCTCGGACTCGACCTATTGAAGAGACCTTATTCATTTTCCTGGAAACAAGCTTAAAAACCCTTATCAGACCGCGCCAGCCCTTGTCCGGGTTGCGGTTGTCAGCGAAGTCCTCGTTCACGTTGACGTTGTCGCCGTTGCGATTCCCGTTCAGCGCGTTGCCGGAGGCCCTGGTTTTTGCATCCGTCAGGAGCCAGGAGAAGGTTTCCGCATCAAGGGGAATCCGTGCCTGCAGTTCACGATAAGCAGCCTCGTCCATCATCGTAACACCCATGGCGTCGGCCATGGCTTTGGCCTGGTCGTAATCCAGATCGCGGCGGCTTTCGGGGGATTCTCCGGAAAGATCCGCGAAAACGTAGGTAGTGCCTTCTACGGCGATTAAATCGGGCTTTCCGCCGGTCTTTTCCATCTCGTTAAGGCTGAACAGAAGGTCGGGGCGGGCTTCCAGGGCTTTTTCTGACATCCGCGAATTTGACAGCGGCGGGGCGCACGGGGGATGCGTCGCGGAAGCGTGCCTCGAGCGCGGCAAAGAGCTGTTGGGCTTCCTGGGAATCCGGAGCCAGTGTTTTTTTGGCTTTATCGGGGGTATCGCTGCCGGCATCGGCGACAACACATGCCCGAACGGCATCCGCGGACGCGTCAGGGGTTGTCAGAACCCGCTGCACGCAGGCGCGCTGGGCGCCCGTCATTTTTTCCGCACGTGCGGCGGAGGGGGGGCCGCTGCGGACAGAAGGGCGACAGCGGCGGCGGCAAGGACACTTGGAGCGTGATTGGGTTTCATAATCGGAAAGGTTAAATGTATGTTATCAATAATTTTTATTTATGTCAAGACATTTTACGCGAATCCAAATCTGAACTGCACCACCTAACGAATTATTCGGACGATTTTCTGAATAACGGCATCATAAATTTTTGGTGGAACTGTCCCTAAAACCCCTTTGATTAAAGAATAATGCAGCGTGAAGAGCTTATTGCATTTAATCGCTGAATCCACTCTCAGCTTATTGTCTGCATCGGATTTGATGAGAATGTCGTGCGGGGCTGATTTATCGATTTTTGAACCAATGAAACAAATCAAAAGATCATCCTGAAGCTGAGCTAAAACTAAAGCGGGTCTTATCTTCTTTTCGGATAAATCCGTGAAGGGAGCGTTCATTAAAATAATATCTCGTTTTTTCATACGCGTTCTTCGTTATTTCACTAAATCGTTGTATAAATCCGGTTCGTCTTTTAGAAAATAAAAGGAGGGATTTTCCGTCAGCATTTTTAAATTCTCTTTCTGCATCAAAGGCTCGAGGATCAACTGATTCCCATGCTCTCTCGCAATGAACTTCTTTGCCTTTGTTTTTTCGCGCCACGCCTTCGGGAGGGTGATAACGCCCTGGCCATAGAGACTTAATGTATACACGTGATTCATATTATTAATAGTATTAATAGCAATACTATTGTATCAATTCTTTATGCAATTGTAAAATCACTCAGAAATAGGATCTTCTAGCGCCTCAAATTCTTTTAAAACTTCCATGGAATTTTCCCGTACCAATTTAGATTCTTTGGCGAGCTGTTTTGCAAGCGACCGTTTTGGTTCAGCACCGGCTGGCAATTCCTTCACGGCCTCGGCCACCGTGCGCACGGCGACGATCTGAAGATTAGTTTTGGACAGTTTGGCGACAAAGGGGATGATCGCTTTTTTGAAACCTAATTTTTCAGCTTCTTTTAAGCGCTTCTCGAGGTGCATGACGGAACGGACTTCGCCGGACAGGCCCATTTCCCCGAAAATAAAGAGGTCTTCGGGCACTGCTTTTTGAGATTTGGAACTGACTATCGCCATGGCCACGGCCAGATCCGCCGCGGGCTCGTCGAGTTTGAGGCCGCCCACCACGTTGACGAAAATATCGGATGAATCGAGTTTGAGTTGGGCGTAGCGATTGAGCGCGGCGATAATGATGTTGAGCCGATTGATCGGAAAGCCGTCCGCGGTTCGTTTGGGGTAGCCGAATTGCGTGTACGCCGTGAGCGCCTGCACTTCCACCAGGAAAGCGCGGGTGCCTTCGACCGTGGGGAAAACGATAGAACCGATGGGGTTTTTGGAGCGCCCCTCGAGGAAGATGGCTGACGGATTTTTGACCGGGATCATCCCCTGCTCCTCCATGGTAAAGACGCCCACCTCGTCCACGGCGCCGAAACGATTTTTAGCGCTTTTGAGCAGGCGAAAATTGTGGTACGCGTCGCCTTCCAAATAAAGAACCGTGTCGACCAGGTGCGTGAGAACCTGGGGGCCTGCCAGCTGGCCGTCCTTTGTCACGTGACCGATGAGCAGGAGCGACACTTTGTTCGCCTTGGCGAACTGCATCAGCTGCTCGGTCACGTACCGAATTTGTGAGACAGAGCCCGCCTGACTGGGGATCTGTTCGCTGGCCATGACCTGCACGGAATCGATCACGGCGAAATCGGGCTTCTCCGCGCTGAGCGTGGCCAAAATCGTTTCCAAATTGTTTTCATTCAGGAGCGCGCAGGGACTGGTGATTTTGAGGCGCTCGGCGCGGCCGGAAATTTGCTCGATAGACTCCTCTCCGGAGAGGTACAACACCTTCTTATTTTTGGCAGCGTACTGAGCGCAGACTTGCAAAGTGAGCGTGGATTTTCCGATCCCCGGATCACCCGCTAAAAGCACCACGGAATCCCGCACAAAACCGCCGCCCAACACCCGATCCAGTTCGGAAATACCGGTTTCGAAACGAGTGTCCTTAAACTTAACATTCGTGATCGCGATTTCCACCTTGGCAGGCCGCGCCTGAGACATCGCCATTTTTTGCGGCGATAGGTCGACCACGTCCTCGACCAAGGTATTCCACGCCTGACACTTGAAACATTGCCCCGCCCACTTGGGGCTTTCAGCACCGCATTTGCTACAGATATAAATGGTTTTTAGCTTCATAATAATGGCTCGTAATAATAGCTCGTAATTTGTAATTGGTAACTGGTAACTTGTAGGTATCCCGCTTGGGCGGGATGGTCATTAGTTACAAATTACAAGTTACCAATTACCAAGTCACGTATCCAATATAGTAAACGAATGTTCACCTGTCAACCCATTCGACTTGCTACGCTCGCTCAGGGTTTAGCTAATTCCTCAAGAATTCCCCTAAGGAGATCGTAAGTCGGCTGAAGGCTGGAGATTTCAAAATTTTCGTGGGTGCTATGGCCTTCATTAATAATCGGGCCAAAAGCGATGGCGCTCAGATTGTCCACGGCGTGCCCGAAGGACTTCAGGCGCTCGCGGATGACGCCCACCTCGAGACTGGCGTGATAGGTAAACGTCTGCACCTTGTGCCCCTGAGACGCGCCCACGGATTTCGCCAACGTTATCAGCCGCGAGGTGTCCGGCTCTTCCCAGCCGATATCAGAATATCTCCGGATCACTCCTCCTTCTTTTTCCAGCAGGGTGATCATGCGACGCAGAACTCTTTCATGAACCTTCTGTTGATGCGGATCATAGCGTGAAAAACAGACTAATTTTAAATAATCCTTGTCGCTGTATACCATCCCGATGTTATTGGATATGATGACATGCTCATTATCTTTGCGCTTAATCGACCCATCCGGAAGTTTATCTAAAACCCGGAACAAATGATTCACCACGTAGGAACTCCATACAAATTGATCTTTTTTCTTGAGTCGTATTTTTTTAATTTTTATTCTTAATTTTCCTCCTTTCTTTTTACCCAATTCCGATCGCAAAAATGTTTCGAATGTTTTAGCCTCTATTTCGAGCGCTTCCTGCTGAAATTTCTTTAAAAAAATAATGGCGCTCGCCGCAGGAGGAATCGCGTTTCCCGCTTGCCCTCCGCGAAAATCACCCAAAATAAATCCATGGAATTGTTTTTGAATCTTTTTTAAAAAATCTTTCAGAAAGAGGATCGCGTTCCCGCGCCCCTTGTGAATATCGATGCCTGAATGGCCGCCCCACAACCCTTTTAGCTGGATTGAAAACGGTTGCGCCTCTTTCTGAGGTCGCATAAAATAATCGCTGAGCGGCCATTTGGCGCGAAGGTTAACGACGCCGGCGCTGCCGCAGCAAACCCATTCCGGCCCTTCTTCGGCATCCAGATTGATGTAATCGGTCACGGAACGCGGAATCATTGCTTTTCCCAGTTCCAGGGCGCCGATCATACCCTTTTCTTCGGCCACGGTTGCCAGAATGGTTAGCGACGGATGTTTGAACGATCGATCTTCGGCGATGGCCAAAGCCATGGCCACTCCAAGGCCATTATCGGCTCCCAACGTTGTTTTTCGCCCTTTGGTATGAATACGGTCGCCTTTTCTTTCGAGATCGATGGGGTCTTTCTTAAAATCATGGAGTACTCCAGGTCTCTTCACGCACACCATATCCATGTGCATCTGTAATAAGACCCGTCCGGCCTTTACCCCTTTGGACGCGGGAATATCGATGGCGCTGTTTCCTATGAAATCCGTTCGATAAACAAAATGATTTTTTCCGGCCCACTTTTTGAGATAACGACGGACGCTTGCTTCGTTTCCGGAGCCGCGTGGGATTCTTCGGATGGCGTCAAAATGACGCGCCACCCCTTCAGGCTGGATGTTTTTCAGGGCGTCATGAATTTTAAACATTGGACGGATTTCAAATTTATTCGATTATTCGAAATAAAGGCTTATGGCCCAAAATTTATTTTAGCGCATTGTTGTCTGATGTTGAAATATAAAATGTTTAAAATTTGACTTTTCTTATAAAATGGCTACGATGAAATTCCTTCTGTTATTTTTTTAGAAGAATTTTTGTATCCTAACTTTATTTTTATGAACAAAGACGATAAAATATTTTTTACCGGCTTGGTCGGCACCCTGAACAAAAAAATCGATAAACTCGATCGGAGAATCGATAAAATTGACCAGAAAGTTGATCGTAAGTTCAGCGAACTCGACCAGAAAGTTGATCGTAAGTTCGGCGAACTTGACGAAAAGATCGACCAAAAGTTTGGTGTACTCGACCAGAAGATCGACCAAAATTTTGGCATACTTGACAAAAAGATTGACCACGTCTACGACGATCTTTCCACTGAACTTCGTCATCAGGGCGTGATGATCGAACAGAATCAGCACCAGCTCGAACTTTTATCCGAAAGTCAGTCCGCGCTCACGGGTCGCGTCGAACGACTGGAGGCCGACATGACCGAAGTCAAAGGGCACACTCAATATATTCCCGCCATTTTGAATGCCGTGCAGGATCATAGCCGGCGGCTGACCGCGCTCGAACAACGTTAATCAAGCTTATGCTCGATCGTTTTAAAACTCTGGCGGGCGGTCTAAAGACTTTCATGAAAAAGACGGACAAAACCCATGCGGTTTTGGGCCTTTCCGGCGGCGTGGATTCGGTGCTGACGGCCAAAATCGCCGTGGAGGCGCTGGGTGCCAAAAATGTGACGGCTCTGCTCATGCCTAATGATCGCCTGACCAATCCACAAAACGTGACGGACGCATCCGATTGGGCGCGCGCGTTGGGAATTGAGTTTATTATTGTTCCCATCAACCATTTTCTAATATCTTACGAAGAGCTTCCCTGGAAGCCCAGTCTTTTAGCGGATATGAACTTGAACGCGCGCGTCCGCGCGACAATCCTGTACCACTTCGCCAACGCCCATGACGCGATCGTGCTGGGCACCGGCAACAAAACGGAACTGGCGCTGGGGTATTTCACCAAATACGGCGACGGCGCCTGCGATGTGGAAGTGATCGGCGACCTGTATAAAACCGATGTATGGGCGATGTCGAAGGCGATAGGCGTGCCGAAAGCGATCGTCGAAAAAATCCCCTCGGCCGAGCTCAAAGAAAGCCAGACGGACGAAGGCGAAATGGGTCTAAGCTATCCAGATGCGGACGCGATCTTGCAAGCGATCGAACGCGGCGAAAACCCCATGGGAAAAGCCGTGAACAAGGTGTGCGCGATGATGCGGCAAGCGGCACACAAAACACAGATGCCGCCGACGTTATCGTCGGCTGTCTAGATACGTTTGTAGTATTTTCTGCGCGGCCACGGCGTCCTTTTTGTCTTTCTGCCGGTGGTTTTTGTACCCCTGTTCCCGCAGGGACTTTTCCGCTTCGACGCTCGTCAGGCGCTCGTCGAAATACTCGATGTCGATTCCGGGGACTGCTTTTTCCAGCTTCTGGCGGAAGACTTCGGTTTTTTGCGCACGATCGCCCCAGTTGCCGTTCATATCCAGCGGGAGGCCCAGCACGATTTTTGTGACGCCTTCGGTTTCACAGAGCAGTTTTAATTCCTCCAAAAGCTCGCTGAGCTTTAACACGACTAAAACCTCGCGAGGGAATGCGATCTCCTTGTTGAGGTCCGAGAGCGCGATTCCCACCCGCCTGTCTCCAAAATCGATCCCCAGATATTTCCCTTTATCCATAACTATTTTTTGCCCTTTTCCACAGTGCTGAGAACCTTCTGAAGCCGTGATTTTTTGTGGGCGGCGTTGTTCTTGTGGATCAGGTGTTTTTTCATGGCCATGTCGATCGCTTTGACTACGCCCGGGAATAGCTTCTTGGCCTTCTCAATTTCGTTCGCGCTAAGGTATTCGGTCAATAATCTGATCATGGACTTCATCTGATTTTTGTAATGTCTGTTGCGTAGCGTATGCTTTTTATCTTGGCGCACTTTCTTAACGGACTGCTTGGTGATTGGCATATGTCATGTGTTATGTCTAGGAGTATGTATTGCTGCGCTAGTGTAAGTAATTTAGATGGTTTTGGCAAGTCATTTTCCCTGGGAAAGATAATCCAGCCCCAGCGTGATCGTGATATCGGGCTCCTCACTGCCTTGTCTTTCGACGGAAACTTGCTTTCCTTTTACCCATTGGCTGAGCGCGGTCAGCGCCTCCTGATCCTGATATTCGATTTCTCCTGAGTCTGTTTTCTTCCATCGATAAGCTTCAATCGAAGTTTCATCCAGCGCCTTTTTTGATTCTATAACACCCGTGGCGTTAGCTGTAGAAACGACCCTGAATCCAAAACGTGTTAAACGACCGGCTAGCTGTAGAGCTATTCCTTCTTTTCTGGTTCCATTTAAAATCTCAATTTTTGGAGGATTTAAAAAGATATCCCGCGCGTTGAAAATAAGATCAGTGTATTTGTGCAACGCCGTATAGCCCTCGCCCACAGGGATGAGAACGAAGGCGCCGTTGTATTCCTCGCGCGGAGGAGTATATAAAAGCCCTCCTTCGCGCGATGGATCATCATGAATCACTTTGCTGATGATCCGTCCTCTGTCCAAATGAACGGCAAGCTTCGCCAGAGAAATTATCTCTCGTAAGGATATATTGGTGGCCAGATTGCCGCTGATCGATTGATAGATATCTTTAATTGTTCCGGGGCTTGTCAAGATGTCTTTCGACAAGGCCTTTTCACGAAGGGCTTCCAGTACTTTCTGCTGACGAATAGCTCGATCAAAATCAGAAGTTGTTTTTCGGCTACGCACGTATTTTAATGCGGTTTCTCCATCCAGCGTATGGACGCCGGCCCGAATTTCGAAGGGTTCATAGCCGTCTTCGGTAGCATTCGGATAGTAAGGATCGATGAGATCCTTATCCACTTCAACCGTAATACCGTCTAGCTCATTTATAACTTCCACAAATGCATTAAAATCGACTTTGGCATAATATTGGATATCCAACCCGGATATTTTCCCCGTTGCCTTTTCCATCATTTCAAGCCCTTTTTCTTCTCCGTAAGTTGCCTTATTGTTCCGATAAACTTCGTTAACACGAGAATTATATTCGCTGTTTACATAAAAGTCGCGCGGGATAGAAAAAAATGTCACGGCATTTTTCGTATAATCGATACTGGCCACCATAATGGTGTCCGTCAAGTCGACTCCGTCATGAGTTGCCCCGCCCGTCCCCAAAAAAAGGATATTGGTGTAGCCGTGTTCATCTTTTTTTAAATCGGCCCCTGCTTTGAATAGAATGCCTTTAAAATCAAAATTGCTCACTGCTTCGTATACCCATATCATGGCGCGAAGCACTACGAAGATCGCCAAAACTATCATTAAAACTCCCACAGCGTAGCTCCGCTGTTTGGAAGAACTTTTAGTTAATGAAGAGCCCATACGACGAAAACACTGGCTAAGGAAGAGCAGAGTTTTTTTGACATATCTTCCTATGTGGAGTCGGGGGCCTTGGCGAATTTTTCTACATTTGAAATTCATAGGGTCTTTTGTTTTTCCGTATCACAGAGAGGCAGGTGTTTCCTGCCTCTCTGGATTCTAAGTAAAGGATAAACAAACAGCGCCCTTTACTTCAAGGTTACTTTCGCTCCTGCCTCTTCCAGGGATTTCTTGATCTTTTCAGCCTCTTCTTTGGTCGCGTTTTCCTTCACGATCTTGGGGGCTCCATCAACAATATCTTTAGCCTCTTTGAGTCCAAGACCCGTGACCTCACGGACGATCTTGATGATCCCGATCTTCTGAGGACCGGATGCGGTCAACTCAATGTTAAAGGAGGTTTTCTCCTCGGCAGCGCCTGCGGCGGCTACCGCACCGCCTGCGGTGGCTACTGCCACTGGGGCAGCTGCGGACACACCGAATTTTTCCTCCATGGCTTTAACGAGGTCTGCCAATTCGAGGACGGACAGTTTCTCTACGGCGGCCAAGATCTCCTCGGCGGCTTTAGAAAGTTTAATGTCTGACATAACGAAGTAAATTAAAAATTAAAAATTTAAAATTGAAAATTAAGCCGGCTTCTTGTCCTTATAGGCATTGAGGGCGCGAACAAATCCCCCCATGGTGCCATGAAGCACGCTGTAGAATCCCTGAATCGGGCCCTTCATGGAACCCATCAGTTTGGCCAGCAACACCTCGCGGGTTGGAATACTGGCATATCGCTGCGCGATATCCGCTCCGACCGCCTTTCCTTCGAATAATCCGCCAAGAATCTTGATGGTTGGGTTTCCTTTGGCAAATTTGGCAAGGATGCGCACGCCGGCCAATTCATCCTGATAGCTGAATATGGCTCCCACGGCGCCTTCCATAATCTTGTCTTCAACCTCCGGCAAGTTGTTTTTCTTGGCTGCGATGCGAAAGAGTGTTTTTTTGCTGATCTTGAACTCACCGCCTTCCTTTCGGAGCTGTTTTCGCAGTTCCGAGATCGCTTTGACGCTTAAGCCGCGGTTTTCCGCGTACACGACGGTCTTGGTGCGACCGAATTTATCCACCAGCTCCTGAAGGATTTCTCCTTTTTTTTGCTTGTTAACTGCCATAAAATTTGAATTAAAAAAATCTCGTGAAGCCGCAGCGCACGAGACGAACCTATTAACATTTGATTTCTGTCCTTTGAGGATTGACCTTCTCCAGTCAAATGTCAGGTGTCAGATGTCATGTGTTGAAAGTGCCTCGGTAGGTCTTATGGATGCCTACGGTCTACGACAAGGGGGATTATATAGATACACACAAAAATGTCAAACGGAAGTTTGGATAACGTTATATAACTCACACACATTTAGGACACCGTGTATCGTTAGAATCGCTTATTTCCTAACAAAAACACGATGTCCAAGAAAGAATTACATCAAATAAAGCAGCAAGTAAAAGAAAAAGAGCTGGCCGGGCTCCGCCGGCAGT
>JACRIE010000050.1 GCA_016220165.1 Candidatus Peregrinibacteria bacterium | reverse complement strand
CAAGGGCAAGACCTCCAGAAGGCTGATGGACGAATTTCCGGCGCTGAAGAAAACATTTTTGGGACAGCATTTCTGGGCAAGGGGTTATTTCGCCGTCAGTTCTGGTTCGGTCACCGACGAGATGATCATGGATTACATCGCGAATCAGGACGAGGATTCGGAACGGAGAGGAGACGAGTTCACGGTTATCGATACACAGGATTAGGATGCTTCAGCATCCTTCCTCCCGAACCCCTCGTCCTTCAGACGAGGGTAGTTTAGATTTAGGATGCGGCTATGAGGCAAAACTTTTATTAGCGCTACATAAAAAAATCAAAAGGGGAATAGGCGTGGATTTTAGTGTTAACCCCAATTTAAATAAAATTCCCAATTTTACTTTTATAGAATCTTCCATAGAACAAGCCGTCCATCAACTTAAAATTTCTCCGCATGTTATTTTACTAACGTCTGTCTTAGAACACCTAAATAATCCTATCGAAATATTAAAAGGATGCCATCAGCTACTAAGGCAAAAGGGCGTACTTTTGATTAATGTGCCAACATGGCGAGGTAAATTTTTTTTGGAATTTTCAGCATTTAAACTGGGGACAAGCCCGAAGATAGAAATGGATGATCACAAGATGTATTACGACAAGCGAGATCTTTGGCCGATGTTGATAAGAGCTGGCTTTAAGCCCAGTGAAGTTAAACTGGCATACCATAAATTTGGTTTGAATTTATTTGCTGTAGCCCGCAAATAAATTTTCTTGAGAAGAAAAGACATAATGTGACTGTCAATAAAGCCCGCCCCGCCTGTGACGAATACCTTCATGGCTGTTTTTGGTTTAATTGATAAACCTTAAAAACGGTATCAATACAGTATTTAGCCTCTCTTAGCTTCTTATCAGAGTAGTCCTTTTTTTCAATAGCTCTACTGAATTCCTCATTTTCTAGTTGCCAGGAGTGGTCCTCTTGCTCAAAATCAATTTCCTCCACGTCCGGCGGCCCCATTTCAGGCTTCATCTTATAGAGTATAATTGTCTCTTTGCCATAGCTCATGCCAAGCCCATTGATCTGAATTTTAGCGGTTTTGCACATGATTTCAAACTGGAATACATTTTTCCATTCGATACACGTTGCGGAAAGCTGTACTAACTGCCCCTTCCGATTCCTCATAGTAATACAGGCGGAGTCCTCTAATTTTTCAGACCAAAATAGCTTCCCTGTCATACCCATCACCTCATCCATCTCTCCAATAAAATAGTTGGTTAAATCGATGAGGTGGGATCCCTGGTCCAAAAGTTCGCCACCACCTGCTATTGCTGGGTTAAAGCGCCATTCCTTGCCATACCCCAAGCGCGCGCCGTGGCCATATTTGGCACGAATGAACATCACAGGCCCGAACACCTCACTTGCTACAATTTCTTTCGCTTTAAGCAGGGAAGGATGATAACGATGATTAAAACCGAAGCGAACCACGACAGGACTTTTTTGGTGCGCATCAATTAGCCTTTGAAATTCTTCGGGATTTCGTGCACCGGGCTTTTCAATAAGAACATGTTTTCCCTTCAAAATACAGGCTTCGCCGATGGGCGTTAAATAGTTATTGGTGGTAGCGATAAAAACAGCCTGAATAGCAGAATCATTGGCAACGGTTTGCCATTTTTTTTCAAAACGGCAATTAAAATTATTCGCCAATGCCACGCCTGCAGTCTCGTTTACATCACAGACCGTTGCCAATTCCATGCCTTTCGGCAAAAAAGTAGCTCTCTTTCTCCCAATGAGGCCGCAGCCAATAATAGCTACCTTCATGACTATTTTTTTAATTTAAAAAATTGAAAATCATCAATACGTCTCAACGTATATAAATCAGAGTTTTGAAGAAAATTTTTCGAATTCTCTTCTATTTTATCCTTAAAATGAAGGAATTTGCCCGTGATCCCCTTGGAGCGGTCGGAAAACAAAAAATCAATAAATGCAATCAGCTCATCCATATCGGACCACTGTTTGGGCTCCTGATCAAAAGTTTCGTCATTCCACATAGGCGTTTTATGCGCGCCAGGTGCGAGGGTATTGATATCAAGTTGGGGGTATTCCAATCCCAGATTTTCAGTAAGGCGCACAATAGCAGTTTTACTGCATCCATAAGCAGAATGATTCTCGCGGGCGTAGGCGCTCCCGCCCCCTGCAAAATTAATGATTTTACCAGCGGGGCTTTTAAGTAACAGAGGAATGGCAAAAACACAGGCATATAACGTGCCAAAAAAATTGATATCAAAAGCCATTTTAAATTTTTCAAGATCCACATCGGCCGCTTTCCCAATAGGCCAAACAACGCCAGCCATATTGATCAGTGTATCGAGAGCTTTGAGTCGTTGAATGCCTTCTTTAACTTGTTTAGGATCTCGGACGTCGATAGAGTGAAAAACAATCCGATCAGTCTCGACAGATGACAGCTGGGAGTATAAGGAATCAAATTTTTTCTTATCCCTTCCCCAAATAATCACTTGAAAACCCTGGTTCGATAAAAGTTTAACAATAGGATTGCCAATGCCACCCGCCCCACCAGTAATTAAAGCTGTTTTCATAGCTTAATAAAAATAACATTAGCTATTCTGCATTAAGCTAAAAGTTATTTCAATATCTATTATTGAATCATATTTTTTTCGAGTACGTTTTTATATTTTTCCGGCCTCCCGATCTCGACATAAAAATCATTAGAAACATAGCCACAAACATTTTTTCCCTCTGCGATCAGGCGCGGGAATAGGTCAAAGGAAAAATCGGATTTCCAATCTTCTGGGATTTCCTTTAGCGCCGATTTATTAACAATAAAAATTCCATTATTGATATAGGTCGTTTGCCCCTCATATTGATCGACAATCATCTGGCTCGGCTTTTCGATAAAATGAGTGATTTTGTCTTGGTCAAGAGTGATCAGGCTTGAACTTTTATACCCCCTAGGCCTCTCGCGCAGCGAGATAGAAACCACAGCCTTTTTTTTGAAATGGAAATTGACAAAATTATTAAAATTCTGGCGGGAAATCGCGTCCCCGTAATAAACCATAAAATGCTCAGGCAGTAACTTGGCGGCGCTTTTTACCGCTCCAGCCGTGCCCAATAGCTTTTCCCCGTCCATGGAATAACGGATGCTCAATCCCCACCGAGAGCCATCTCCAAAATAGTCTTCCACTTTTTCGCCCAAGTGGGCCACGCAAAAAATAAATTCCCTGAACCCTTGTTCTTTAAAAATTGCGAGCTGATGCTCAATAAGCGGTTTCCCGTGAATATCGATAAGGCACTTAGGAATTTTTTCGCACATCGGCCGCATGCGGGTGGCCAAGCCGCCAGCAACGATCACAACGGGAAGTGTGTTCTTCATTATTATTTTGATTAATGTCCTGGACAATAGAGGCCGCGTGAGACAAATCCTTCGCGATGTAGTCAGGGAACACTTTTTTGGCCTCCATGATCGATAACAAATCGATGCGCGTATCAGCCAGCAAAATAGTGCACGCGCATCCCTTGGCAGCCAAAATATCGGAAAGGTTATCGCCGATCATGATGGACGCGCTCAGATTGACTCCCCTTTTCTCAGCGGCCTGCCTAAAAAGCCCATCCTTCGGCTTGCGACAATCGCATTCTCCCGTGTGTGCGGGATGGTGCCTGCAATAATAAAAAGCATCGATTTCGGGGATTTCGGACTGGATGCGGGCGGTTATTTCTGCAAGATCCTCCTCGCGGATAGTCCCGAAAGCAACTCCAGGCTGATTGGAAACAACAATAAGCTGATACCCCAGTTTTTTTAGTTGTCTACAGGCTTCTTTCGCATAGGGGAAAATTATAAGTTCATCCACCGTGCGCGGGCTATAAATGCCAAGCTCATCGTGATAGCACGGCTTATTGACGACACCGTCGCGATCCAGAAAGATGGCTTTATTCATTCGGAATTTAAAAAGGCGGATACAGAATTGGCTCACTATTTTAAAACACACACTTTATTTCTTACTAGGCTCGGGGCGATTCAGGATCTGAATTTCAATTTTGAGAGGTAAATTTTTTCTAGCCAGTGAAAGTTCAGGGTGATTCACAATCGCATGCCACACAACGCCCTGCATTTCTTCGGCATGAGGGGTGATGTGAGGCTCAAAAGGCGGTATCAATATACAGGCATCGGCCACCTGCTTGGTGTGCCCGCCATCGCGGCTCACAATGCCTGTGATTTTAGCGCCAACGGTCTTGGCATATACCAAAGCTTCCACGATATTGGCGCTGATATTTTTTTCTTTATTGCCTCCTCCGACCGATAAAATCAAAAGGACGTCATTAGAATTTAAATGGCTGATCTTGAGCCATTCGACAAAAACGGTGTGCCATCCCTCATCGTTCGTGCGTGCGGTTAGTTCCGAAGCGTTATCGGTTGGCGTGTAAGTCTCGATACCGACTAATTTTCTGAAGTCATTGACCGCATGGGAGGCATTGGCGCAGCTGCCACCCACTCCCAAGATAAAAAGACGACCATTATTTTTACGCAAACACTTATAGATAGCGACCATTTTGTCCAATTCATTCACATCGATTCCCTGCAGAATCCTAATGCTCTCATTAAGATAGGTCAAAAAATAATTTGGCTCCATAGATTTAACTTAAATTAATAATAACTTTTGTGCCCTCCCAATCGAAACGGCATTTTTTTTCTTCCAGGCCGACTTGCGCCATTCTTTCTCTGAACTGTTGCTTGTTCCTTGGCACATAAAACATAAACCAGCCCCCTCCGCCTGCGCCCATGATTTTACCACCGAGGGCGCCCGCTTTCATAGCTTCAGCATACCAGGTGTCTATTTGAGAGGTGCTCACCTTTTTTGACAGTCGTTTTTTAATAAGCCAGTGGGTATCCAAACTTTTCCCAAACGCGTCGATGTCGCCTTTTTCCAAATATCGTTTCACCTTTTGCCCGAGTTCCTTGATTTCGTGCAGGGATTCGACAACTTCATTGTGATCCGGTTTTAATTCTGATGTTTTCTTTTGGTCGAGGAGCACGCTATTAGCATCTCTCATAATTCCTGTTCTAAAATACAGGAGATTGTGCTCAAGCTCCGAGACGGCATGAGAAGAAATAGCAAGATCCTCAATTTTATCCACTTCGCCATTTGGATTATTGATTTCAAAGTATTTGATTCCTCCGAGCGAAACAATATATTGATCTTGGGGGCCGATCGATTTCCCCATCCTTTCAATTTCAATATGGCAAGCCTCTTTGCCCAACTGCACAGGTGAAACGGGTTTACGGAGATAGGTATATAAGGCATTAAGTACACCGACTTCAAAAGCCCCCGATCCGCCGAGGCCGCTTCGGGCGGAAGCATCAGCCACCGTAGAAATTTCAATCCCGCTCGTCACACCGGCCAATTTCATGCACTCGCGGATAATCTCATTGGGGACATCATTCACGTCGCTGACAAAAGCAGCCTTATCCCCATGCGCAATACGGATAATATTTTTATCCTCAGGAAGATTAAGGGTTACAAAAACGTATTTATCAATGGTAGCGCTAATCCAGGCTCCGCCATATTTTTTGCTATACCAAAGGACATCCGTTCCGCCGCCCCCCAGCGTAATCCTCATGGGGGTTTGCGTTATGATGGTGGCGCGCTGACGCATACTAAAAAGATATTATCGATTTTTTTTGGCATCAGCCAGGAACATTTGTACTGTCTCTTTGCTATAGGGATGAACCAGCATCGTTGTGATGAAGGCTGGGACAATCGTAACGATGTGCGCTCCCGCTAGGATCCATTCCATAATATTGATCGCCTCTCGTGTGGAAGCGGCAATGATTTTGGATTTCAGGCCATATTGATCTATAAGTGTTCTTAATCTTTTAACCTCTTCCCTGGAATCATAGCCCATATTGTTCACCCTGCCGCAGAATAAAGAGACGTAAGAAGCCCCCGCAAGAGCGGCCAATAGTCCCTGTTGAGCGCTCATGATCGCCGTGCAATTGACTCGGATGTCATGCTCATTCTCCAGCGTATGGATGACCTCAAGGTTGTCCAGTTCGCCATTGGGCCCGTGGACGGGGACTTTGATATCAATGTTGGGCGCCCCCCAGGAAATGATGTCTTTCGCCTCGGCGAGCATCGATTGCGCGTTATCATTTTGTGTTAATTCCACACTCAAGCGATAGGGATGAATCAGCTTAGCGATTTCGAGCATTCTTTTTTTAATCGTGGCCGAACCGCCCGTAACGCCTTCTTTAACCAGGATAGTCGGGTTGGTAGTGACCCCATGGCAGAGACCCATTTTTAAATATTTAGCTATCTCCTTAATGTCGCCGCTATCGATAAAAAGGGGGAGCTGAATAAGCTGAGGCATAAAGATATTAATGTTAAGATTTAAGAATTAATTTTTTATAATAAAGTGAATTTATCTTATCATAAAAAATCATTTTAACAATGGCTCTACATGTGTATAATAAAAATCCGAATTAAACCACTATTTGGCCCGCAATACGGCTCACCATTCGAAGTCTAATTAAATTTAATATGAAAGGCATCATCCTCGCCGGCGGAGCCGGCACACGCCTCCATCCAATCACCAAGGTTACGAGCAAACAACTCTTGCCGGTTTACAACAAGCCCATGATCTTTTATCCGCTCGAAACTCTGATTCATGCGGGCATTCGGGATATCCTCATTATCGTCGCACCCGAAAACGCAGGCGATTTCGTTCGCCTCCTCGGTTCCGGCAGGGAATGGGGCGCGCGATTCACGTATGAAGTCCAGGAAAAACCCGAAGGGCTGGCGCAGGCGTTTGTCATTGCTGAAAAGTTCATTGCGAATGACAGCGTGGCCATGATCCTCGGGGACAATCTATTTGAAGATGATTTTGATGAAGCCGTGGCGAATTTTCGTGGAGGCGCGCACGTTTTTCTGAAAGACATCCCGGATCCGCAGCGTTTCGGTATCGCCGAAATCGACGCCCAGATGAATGTCCTCAGCATCGAAGAAAAACCGAAAGCACCAAAATCCAAATACGCCATCACGGGGCTCTACATTTACGACCATACCGTCGCCCAAAAGGCAAAACAGCTCACGCCTTCGCTCCGCGGCGAGCTCGAAATCGTCGATTTGCACAAGGTCTATCTCAACGAAAAAACGCTGAAAGCCACGATCCTCAACGGCCGCTGGCAGGACACGGGTACGTTCGAATCCCTCTTCGAAGCCAGCCGTTTCGCCCGAGAAATGACGCTGAAAAAAGAAATCGAAATTCAGTCTCTCACCTTGTCTCTCCCCCGGGAGTCCAGAAAAGAAAAAATAAACAGTCTTGTCCGCCGTAGCGGATAGAATGGGGCAAGTAAATCGATTAAATTATAAGTTGATTTTAATAATAACCCGATTATTTTGAATTGCTATTTTAAAAATATCGTATTAAACTATAAATATAGCTTAAGAAATCTCGTATTATGATAAAAAGAAAAATATTTAACGAGTTGCTGGAGCACCTTCCGAAGAAGGAGATAACACTTATTGTTGGCCCCAGACAGGTTGGCAAGACGACGTTGATGCGATGGATCGAAGATCGTTTGATACAAGACAAAAAGAAAACGATTTTTTTGAATCTGGATTATGATCACGATAGGACGTTTTTTAAATCGCATGATGAGCTGATCGTAAAGCTGAAATTAACCTTTGGGACTGAGTATGGGTTTGTGTTTATTGACGAGATTCAAAGAAAAGAAAATGCAGGGCTTTTTTTAAAAGGCCTTTATGATCTGGATTTGCCATATAAATTCATAGTGTCCGGTTCCGGCAGTTTAGAATTGAAGGAAAAAATACACGAATCTCTGGCGGGCAGAAAAAGACTTTTTGAGGTAGAGCCGGTGAACTTTGAGGAATTCGTGAATTTTAAAACCGGATATCAATATGAAGACCGGCTGAGTGCTTTTTTTGCCGTGGAGAAGAATCGAACGGGGCAAATGCTGAATGAATACTTACGTTTTGGCGGTTACCCGCGGGTTGTTGTGGGGGAATCATTGGAAGAGAAAACAAAAGAAATGACCGAAATCGTGAGGAGTTATCTGGACAAAGACATCGCTTATTTTTTTAAACAGGGAAATACGGAGGCCTTCAGGACAATGATTACTTTGTTGGGGAGCCAAAACGGACAATTGGTTAATTTTTCCAAATTGTCTTCTCTTTGCGGGGTTTCCCTTCCAACGGTAAAAAAGTATTTATGGTACGCGGAAAAGACCTTTGCGATATATGCGGCAAGGCCATTTTTTAGAAATGTCCGCAAAGAGATAACCAAATCTCCGATTTATTATTTTACAGACCTGGGATTCTGCAATCACGCGCTGAACACTTTCGGACAGCCTCTCGATGGAAATAGAGTCGGGTTTCTTTTTCAGAATTTTATCGCGAATAATATTCAGGATAAGCTTCGTTTCACCGGTCAGACGCTTGGATTTTGGCGCACAACAGACAAGGCTGAAGTCGATTTCGTTGTCCGAAAAGGGGTGGAGGTTTTGCCCATAGAAGTCAAATACTCGGATCTAAAGAAGCCGGAAGTCACGCGCTCGCTCAGAAGTTTTATCGGAAAGTACAGCCCCCAACGGGCGTTTGTCGTTAATTTAGGCCTCAAAGCTTCTTTGAAGATCGATAAAACAACGGTTCGATTCATACCATTCCATTTTTTATTGACAGAAAAGAACTTCCTCACATAAGATGGGGGCACAATCAACTCATCAAGAGTAGCGGGTAGAGGTTTGGCTCTGCGACCCGCTCCGCAACCATTCGGGAATGACATCCCGGGGAAGGTGCGCCAACCAAACATGCCCCCGCGTAGGTGGGGATAAGATGAGAAAGTCGCAAGGCTTCTCATTACGGGAAGTTTTTTTTAAGTCAAAAGTCAGTCGGTCAATTGTCATGTGTCATGTGTCAAGTGTTAAAATTTTATCAAATAAAATTTTCTTATGTCCAAATACTTTTTCACTTCCGAATCCGTCACGGAAGGCCACCCCGACAAAATCTGCGATCAGATCGCGGATTCCGTGCTAGACGCCGTGTTGACCGATGATCCGAATAGCGCCTGCTGCTGCGAGGTGTTCACGACCACGGGCCTCGTCGTGGTCGGCGGCGAAATCACAACCAAGACGTACGTCGACATCCAAAAAATCGTGCGCAACACGCTCAAAGAAATCGGTTACACCAACGCCGATTATGGAATCGATTACAAGAGCTGTGCAGTCCTCAACGCGATCCACGAACAAAGCGCGGATATCGCCCAGGGCGAGGATCCCAATAAGGGCGCGCACAAAGCGCAGGGCGCCGGCGATCAGGGCATGATGGTGGGCTACGCGTGCACGGAAACGCCGGAACTCATGCCCCTTCCGATCATGCTTGCTCACGCGCTCACGCGTCGCTTGGCCGAAGTGAGAAAGAATAAAACTATCCCGTTTTTGCGTCCCGATGGAAAAAGCCAAGTGACGGTCGAATACGAGGATCATAAGCCAATTGGTATCGAGGCCGTCGTCATCGCGGCCCAGCACGATGATAATATCCCCTACGAAACGATCCGCGCCGAGATTATTAAACACGTGATTCAGCCCGTGTGCGGCAAGCTTCTCAAAAAGGACGCCAAAATTTACATCAACGAGACCGGCAAGTTCGTCACGGGTGGCCCGCAGGGCGATACCGGCGTCACGGGTCGCAAAATCATTGTGGACACCTACGGCGGAATGGGTCGTCATGGCGGCGGCGCGTTCAGCGGAAAAGTTCCCAACAAGCAGGATCGCAGCGGCGCCTACATGGCGCGCTATATCGCTAAAAATGTCGTGGCCGCGGGACTGGCCGAACGCTTCGAGGTTCAGCTTGCGTACGCGATCGGTTACCCCGAGCCCGTTTCCGTCCATGTCACCACGTTCGGCACAGGCAAAATCGCGGATGAAAAGATTGAAGAAGCGATTCGGAAAGTATTCGACATGAGTCCCACCGGCATCAATAAAACCCTAAACCTCAAACGCCCCATTTATCGCGCAACGGCTTGTTACGGCCACTTTGGCCGCTCCGAATTCCCATGGGAGCAAACGGACAAAGTAGAAGAATTACAAAAATATTTGTAATTCTTCTACTCATTCAAGATTCATTATTACAAGATTACAAAATTAAAAACTTGCCCTCGGCAATGACCGGGGATTGGATTCCTTATTCTAATCTTGTAATCTTGAATAAATAATTTTGTAATAAAAAAACATGGATTATAAAGTCAAAGACATCGAATTGGCCTCTTGGGGCCGGAAGGAAATCGACATCGCCGAAAAGGAAATGCCGGGCCTCATGGCGCTACGCGAAAAGTACGGCAAAACCAAACCCCTCAAAGGCGCGCGTATTGCGGGCTGTATCCACATGACCATTCAGACGGCCGTGTTGATCGAAACGTTGATCGAGCTCGGCGCGGACGTTCGCTGGTCGAGCTGCAATATTTTTTCCACGCAGGATCATGCCGCCGCCGCGGTCGCCGCGGTCGGCATTCCCGTGTTCGCCTGGAGAGGCGAGTCCGAAGCGGAATACTGGTGGTGCGTGGAGGAAACGCTCAAATTCTCAAATGCCCAGGGTCCCAACATGATTCTCGATGACGGCGGCGACTTAACTCAGCTCGTGTACACTAAGTACCCCGAACTCGTCACTCGTCTCTCGTCACTCGAAACTATTAAAGGCATTACCGAAGAAACAACCACGGGTGTCCACCGCCTCTATCAAATGGCGAAAGAGGGAAAACTCAAAACGCCTGCCATCAACGTCAATGACTCTGTCACCAAAAGTAAGTTCGACAACCTCTACGGTTGCCGCGAATCGCTTGCGGACGGCCTCAAGCGCGCCACCAGCGTCATGGTGGCCGGCAAGGTCGTGGTCGTCGCTGGCTACGGCGACGTGGGCAAGGGGTGCGCCCAATCTATGCGGGGCCTCGGCGCCCGCGTTATCATCACGGAAATCGACCCCATCATCGCTTTACAGGCCGCCATGGAAGGTTATGAAGTCAAACCCATGGATGAGGCCGCCAGGGAAGGCGATATTTTCGTCACGGCCACGGGCTGCCGCGATATTATTTTGGGTCAACACATCGAAAAAATGAAGGATGGAACGATTCTCTGCAACATCGGCCATTTCGACCTCGAAATCGATGTCGCGTGGCTCGAGGAGGGCGTCAAAAAAGGACAATTCCAAAAGATCAACATCAAGCCTCAGGTCGACCAATATACGCTAAAAAACGGTTGCAAACTCATCCTTCTGGCCGAAGGCCGGCTCGTCAACCTTGGCTGCGCCACAGGCCATCCTTCGTTCGTCATGAGTAACTCGTTCACCAACCAGGTGCTGGCCCAGATCGAACTCTTCACAAACTATCAAAAATACAAGCCAGGGGTCACAATGTTGCCCAAAAAGCTCGACGAGGAAGTCGCGCGCCTGCACCTCGAAAAACTGGGCGTAAAACTCGACAAGCTCACACCAAAGCAGGCCGAATACCTCGGCATTTCTCCCGAAGGGCCTTATAAGCCGGATCACTACCGGTATTAATTCAGTGATTGCAGAAATGCCTTAAGCTCTTTTTGGTCCACCGTGTGATTTTGCGTGCCAGGATATTCAATCGCTTTTGCCGCGATCCACGCGCCCACATGTGCCGCGCGTTCGATTGTAAACCAGTGTTTCAGTCCGTACATCAGCCCCGCGCGATACGCGTCCCCGCAACCGGTCGGATCAACGACTTTCGTCGGTTTGACCGCGGGAATCTCAGCTATTTTTCCGTCCCGTGACCACACTTTCGATCCCTTTTCCCCATACGTCACGATCAAATGTTCCACAGAATCAAAAATTTTGAATTTTGAATTTTGAATTTTGAATTTCTGTTCGACCAAACTCCACTCATAGTCATTCAAAATCAGCACTTTAGCTCCTTTAAACAGACGGAGGAGTTCCTCCGCATTGAACGCGGGAATCGCCTGCCCGGGATCCGCGATAAAGGGAATGCGATGCTTCCGGAAATAGTCCGCGTAATAAAGCATGCCTTCCTTGCCGTTCGGGGCAATAATCGCCAAATGGATCTTCTCCAATCCGTCCAATCGCGCCTCATGTGTTCGAAACATCGCGCCGCCGTAAAAAGCCGTGATCTGGTTGTCATCCAGATCCGTCGTAACGTGCGCTTGTGCCGTCAGAACGTCGGGCAGTTCCTTAAGATAGTCCAAACGGACGCCGTTTTTCTCCAGCCAGGTTCGATAATCCCCGAAATCGCTCCCGACGGCGCCAGCCAGATACGGCGTTTCGCCCAAAAGCGTCAGATTATAGGCGATATTGCCTCCGGTGCCGCCGAAATGGACCGACATGTTGTCCACGGTGAAAGCGACATTGATCATATGGGTTTTGTCCTGGAGAATATGATTCTTAAAACGGTCTTTGAAGACCGCGATGCGGTCAAACGCCACAGAACCGGTCACTAAAAGGGTTTCCATAAGGTAGGATTGATTCCTAAAGAGCACACGCATTATAATGTTGCGGTCATTTAAAATAAAGGATTGGACGATCAGCCCACTAAAAAATCATGGAAAGATTTCCTCAAAAAGCGCGGCATCGTTTATGCCTACGCGTTTGCCGTTCTTTTGTTATCGATTCCGCTGACGCCTGTTTTACAGTTTTTTTTCATAGTTTTTTCCGCGTTATGCGGATTTCTTTTTTTCAGACGATTTTTTCGTCCGGAAGACATCGATGCCCCCATGCCTTCGCCGCCGTTCTTAACGGAAAAGCGATTGGCAGTCGCGCTCCTGATCCCGTTCGCGATTCTTATTTTTACCCGCGTTATTTTGTTCATCCGCTTCAGCGATTATCCGCCCCTTGGCTACGACATGGGGATCTACAAATACGAATTTGAGCGCGCCAGGGATTTCTACGCCGCGCTCAAAACTTCCTTCTACCCCGGCCTCATCATCTTGGTCAGCCTTTTGCAGAAGCTCGGCGTGTCCGTCGCCTTTCTGATGCGCGAATTTTATATCGCCCTCAATCTGCTGATCGGGCTGATGGTCTATCTCACGGGCCGCGAGTTTTTTGGAAAACGGGCGGGCTTTTTGGCGTTTGTTTTTTACGTCGCGTCGATTACCCAATTCAACGCGTATTATTTTTTTCTGTATAAAAACGTCCTGGCGCTTTCGCTCCTCCTCGGCGCGCTCATACTCCTCCATCGCCGCTCCCTGTGGGCAATCGCGACCGGCGTGGCGTTGGGCATCGTCCAGCCGCCGGATTTTCTCATTCTCGCGCTGACATTGGCCATGGTCTTTATTATTCGTTTTCGCGAAAAAGAAGCGCGGCGCTATTTACTAATCACAGGGGGCGCCATCGCATCGCTGTTTTTGCTGGCCTTTCTTTCACGTTTTAATCAGATAATCGAAGGCATCAATCTGATCTTAACCAACAAACAGCATTGGGATCCGTCGATCTCCGGTGGCGGCGTCTTTATCAGTTTCTCTCAATATGTGGAACAGGCCATTTATTATCTCCCTTTTTTCGTGATTGGTTACCTGGGTTCTTTTATTTGGCTCAAGAAGAAAAAATTAGCCCCTTCAATCCATTATCTCCACATAGGTCTCCTGATCTCGTTGCTGATCGTCGTGTTCAAGTTCATTTTTTACAAGCGCTACATCATCGAGCTGGACATCTTTGTCATCCTCTTCGCCAGCTTCGGCGCCAGTATTTTGTGGCAATGGTACTGTCAGAGGATATGGCAAAAAATAGTATGGATCATCGCGGGCGTCTTGATTCTCCTGAATATCATGTCGGAAAGCGGGCAGACATTTCCTTTGATCTCACAGCTGGAAGCGGCCCGAATCGGCACTCTGTGTTATCTGCCAAAAAATGCCCTCATTATGGTGACAGACAGTTTTTATTCGCCCTGGATCCGGGGCTACAGTTGCCACGAAGTGATCGCGCCGGGGCTCTTTGAATTGAACCGGTGGGATTATGAGGGCTGGGAAAAACTCTGGAGCGGACAAAAAGAACAGGTCGAACAAAAAATGGAGGAGCTGAAAGCGTATCGCAGGTCGGTCTACGTCTTTATCGGCGATTTTCAGCCAAAAATGGACTTTACAGGCGTCAAAGGGTTCGCCAAATTACGCTCCTATTTATGGCGTTGGGATTTTGTCAGGGATTGATTAGACGTATTTTTAGTATTGCTGTAAATTGATTTTCCGTGGTATAATGTCTATAAATAAACAACAATGTAAGTTTTTATAACATAAATTCGGAGAAAATGAACAGAAAAATACTTTCTTTATTTATTTCAGTCGTATTTGTCGCCATCGCTTTGGCGCCGGCCCTGACCCCAAACACGGCTCAGGCCTATTTTTGGCGCACCAGCACGGACACGCCCGGTAATCGTTATTCCAGCCCAGCCGACCCCGACAGCTTCAGCTGGGGTTATGGTTTCGGTAGTAGCGGCTATGGCTATGGCTATGGCTATGGCTATGGCTACTACGTCAGCGATAAATCAGGCACGGGTTATATGGGTGCTACCACTGCGGCCACTGGTACCGCTGGATCAGGCATCACCAGTACCACGGGCACCGTTTCCACAAATCTTGATTTTTCCACGCTGTTGTCCGGAAGGGCGGTAACACTCAGCGGAGGCGCGCTGACCGTAGAGAACGCGAGTGATACGAATATCCGGGTTGCTCTCCCCAGCGGCGTGACCATTACGGGCGCCGCCGGCTGGGACGGCATTTTCCAGGCGCCTAGCGTTGTCACCGACACTTCCACGGCAGGCTATCCCTCCAGCACGGATTCCGATGTCATTCAGGTGGGATCTTCCTCAGTGTCATTAACTCTTAGCAGCGCGGCTACGGTGTATCTGCCCATCAATAGCTACGACAGCGGCAAAACGTACACGGTCAGTCGCGTCGCCCCAGGAAGCTCCACGGCTTCAACGTTGGCCACAATAAGTAACAGCACCTGCGTCGGAACATCAACGGCCGGCAGATACATCTGTTCCTTCACGACCACAAGCTTCTCGATGTTCTACGGCACAGGCGCCACGAGCACAACAGCGGCGGCCACTAGCACTTCTACGGGAGGCGGCGGAGGCGGCGCGTCTCTTTGCCGAGACAGGGTCACCAAGAAGTTGGTCGCGAGCGGCGCGGCGGACAAGCAGGGCTACTGTCTAGTCGCAGTGGCAAAGAAGACAGAAGAGAAGAAAACAACACAGCAGAAGAAAACGGAAGAACAGGGAACGAGGATTGTCACCGAATTCAAAGATATATCAGGTCATTGGGCCAAAGATTACATCGAAACCTTGCGTGCGGCTGGCGTTGTCCAGGGCAAACAGGACGGCAAATTCGCTCCCAATGACAAATTAACTCGCGCTGAACTTACCAAGATCGCGCTAAACACATTCGGCATCCCGGTCGATAGCAGCGTTTCCGGGAAACCATTCAAAGATGTCGATACCAACGCCTGGTACGCGCCTTATGTGGCAAAAGCCAAAGAACTCAATATCCTCCAGGGGTATCAGGATAAAACTTTCAGGCCGAATCAGCCTATCACTCGCGCCGAAGCCATTAAGATTCTGCTCGTCGCTTCCGGAGTTGAAATTCCGATGGATGGCATTAAGGAATTAGCGGCCAAGGGATGGACTTACATCGATTTCATCGATACTCCCATCAATGCTTGGTACGCGCCTTATGTGAATTTTGCCAAGACTCACAACATCGTCAGCGGCTATGGAAACGGTTTATTCGGACCTCAGAACCATATCCTCCGGGGCGAAGTGGCCAAGATAGCGGTCAAGACCGCAGAAGCGCTTTCCAAATAAGGCTTCACACCTCATCGAATCAATCAAAACCCCGCACGCGTAAGCGCTGCGGGGTTTTTGTAATCCGTAAAGCCGTACTAAACCGTTTTATCGCTCGAAATACACCGTGATTTTAAAAGAAGCGAGCACGTTGCCGTCCAAGGCCCGCTGAAACTCTTTCAGCGAGAGCGCTTCATCCACTGCCAAGTGGTTCGTGCTCAGGGCGTAAATGGTGATCTCGTACGGATGTTTGCCGGAGCCGACAGGCGGCTGAGGGCCGCTATACCCAACTTCCCCCGAACTGTTCTCCAGCTCGCGGGCATCGTTGGGCATGGTTTTTAAAGAAGCGCCTTCCGGAAGGCCGGTCGTTGTCGCCGGAATGTCCACCGCGAGCCAATGGACCCAATTCCGCGCGACCGGATGCGGGTCGATCATGCCGAGCGCAAATGATTTCGTGCCCGCGGGCGCGCCGCGCCATTCCAGCGCCGGCGACAGGTTCTGCCCGCCTTTGACCGCGCGGGTGGCGTATTTTGGATCCAGATCGGATCCGTCCACGAAGCTCGTGGAGGAAACAATAAAAGAGGCAGTACCCATAAAATTAGAGTTATACCAATTTGCAATAGAAATCATACAGGCGTAGAATGATGGCATGAATAAACATGTCTTTGAAACAAAAACACAGACGGAAGCGGAAGCTTTACTGAAAACCGTCCAAAGATCAGCCGAGATGAGGCGCGTGCAGT
>JACRIE010000049.1 GCA_016220165.1 Candidatus Peregrinibacteria bacterium | reverse complement strand
TACATCCATGGATCATCTGGAAAGGCACCTTGTCACCGCCTCCCTCCATTATGAAAAGTCATCCCGTATCGTTAAATCCATCTCGGACTGGGAATGGATGGGGCTGGATTATGTATGATTTCTATTGCAAATTGGTATTAGTAGCTAGCCAGAAACGGAGTGAATTTTCTGTCAATCATTTTCTATTGAGTTTCCGCTAATAAATTGATATAATTATAAGATTTTTTATTATTTTTGTCTATTCTATGTCTCAACAAAAATCCATCCGCAATCCACGCCGTTCTTCCTCGCGGAAGTGGCAGGTCACGCTGGCCCTTTCATTTCTGCTTGTCGCTTCGGCCGTCTTCGCGGCGGCGCGGGCGTCCCTCACGTTCGACGAGACGAGCATGACGGGCAACGGCGCCGTGACGATCAACGGCGCGCCGGCGTCGAACGTCAATATCGGCACCACGGCCGTCACAGGCACGGTCAGCATCGGCACCAGTACAACCACAGGCGCCATTACGATCGGTTCCGCCACCAGCGAGAGCGTCTCCGTCACGGACAACAACTGGAGCGTCAGTGCGGCGGGAGCGGGGGCGTTCACGAGCCTTTCAGCATCCAACGGCCTCACGGTTTCAGGGGGAACGGTGACCCTGCCGTCAGGAGGCGTCACCCTCTCGTCCATCGCGGACGACGCGGACAGCACCAAAGTGCTCACGGCCGGCGGAGCCAGCGCCGATCCTCATTGGGCCGCTGTGAATAGTACGACCACCGCCAGCGGAATTTTCAGCGCCATCGGCTACGGGGACGGATCGGACGGCGCGGGAACTATCAGTACGGACACAACCCTTACGAAGGATATGCTGTATACGAATCTCACGGTGAATTCAGGAACCCTTAATACCGTGGGATACCGTATTTACGCGACCGGCACGGTGACGATCGCGTCAGGCGCGAAAATCGCGGCGGACGGGGGCAATGCAGCTGGGGGCGACTATGGGCAGGGAGTGGCCAGTGCAAAATGCGGGGCAAGCGGCACCGGCACGTATGGCATGGCAGTCGGCCAGCCCGGCACTTCCGTGACAGGCCTGGGAGGCGCCGGAGGCGCCGGTGGCAGCGGAAGTAACCTCGCCGGAGGCGCCGGTGGGACAGCGACGGGCGCTACAACACTTACGAATGTATCTTTATATATTCCATGTATCGGTATTTTGGCGCTTAGTACAGGCGGTAAAGCGGGCGGAGGCGGCGGGGGTTCCGGCGGTTCGAATCCCGGTTGGGCGTCAAGTGGCGGCGGCGGCGCCGGCGGCGGAACACTCGTTATCGTTGCAGGCACTGCTATCAATAATTCCGGCACGCTGTCCGCTAAAGGCGGTGTCGGAGGCAACGCGCCGAATTCAGATACCGGCGGCGGCGGCGGAGGCGGCGGCGGTATTATTTTTCTCGTGTCCCCCTCCATTACCGCCGGAACGACTGATGTGAGCGGCGGAGCCGGCGGAACCGGCAATGGCAGCGGAACGAACGGGAGCGCGGGTATTGCCGGAAATGTCTATTCAATCAACCCATCGTAAAAGGTACGTTCAAGCCTCTTTTTCGTTTTATTCTATCCGGTTCTAATAATGTTTAAACGTCATTTTTATCTTTTGTCAGTCATGGTAGCCACAGGCATTCTTTTAGCATGTCCTGTCGTTTTTGCGGCAGAACTAAACTGGATCGTCGATACCACGGTCACCCTCAACGGCTTCGGTTATACCATTAAATCCGGTTCCGCGGCAACGAACCTGACCGTGGGCGCCACAACCCTTACAGTACAGGTTCCCGGCGGGAGCACATTTACGCTGTATTCCGGCAACGGCCATACGCTGACCAATAACGGGAGCATTACCGGGCAGTGCGCCCAGGTGAACAATCAGTGGACCAATCAGATCGCGGTGACGGGTCCGGTGACGGTCACGGTCACGCCCAGTACGCTGACGTGTACTCCGCCCCCCAGCGGCAGTGCAACGCATAGCGGGGGTAGCAGTGAAGGAGGAGGCGGAGGGGGCGACGGCGAAACCTTATCCGAATCCGCAGTGATTCCACTGTCACCGCCCGCGGAAAAGGAGAAAACGAAAGAAATTCCCGTGAAGGAAGACAAACTCATGGAAAAAGAGAAGGAAGCTCTGAAATGCGAACCGCAAAAAAAGAAGATGAGCGTTTTTTCTTCCGCCAGCGACGTCTTACGATTTGCCGGAAAGCTTATTGGCCGGAAAGAACCGGATTACCGGAAAAAATTGATTGACGCCGCGGACTTCAATGGCGATGGGGAATTCAACATACGGGATTTGATAATGCTTATAGAGTGTAAGGGAAAGAAGTAGAGAGATCGATATAACGCAAAATCCCGCACCAGTCGTTCCGCTTAACATAGCGGGACTCCGGTGCAGGATTATTGCGTGTATCGTTAGGGCAACTTTCTTGATTTTAGAATTGAAGGGCCAGCTTCTTCAGACGAAGGTAGCGCTGTTTCCGCGAGAAGCGGTTGTCGGCGGCGTAGGCTAGGAGCATGGCGAGAAGCAGGAGGCTCAGGATTCCGGCAGGACCTGTGGCGGGGAGGCGGAAGCCCCGGTCGGCTGTCCTGGCGGCGTCTGCCACAATGTTCACGTAGTTTTCGAGGACATCCTGGAATTCATATTCGTTGAGGAGGATGCGGGTTGTGTTGCGGGCGACGCCGATCGGAGCATTGGCGCGCGCCTTGGCTTCAAATGGATAAGAGGCTTTTTCGCCCGGGCGCAAGAGCGCACGTTTCCACTTGAGCTCCTGGCCATTATTTTGGGCGCCACCGGTGTTCGTGATTTCAAGAGCGTTTTGGTCGTAATCGTGAGTGATGACAAAGCCTGTGAGATCCGTTTGGCCGATATTTTCGAGAACGATCATGAATTTAACTGCTTCTTTTCTCGCCACATCCGCCTTGTTGCTGACGATATAGACTCTGAGGAAGTCAGATGTCTGAGCGGAGGAAGCGCCAGGACTTGTTGTTTTAGTTCTGGCTTTGGCGCCTGATCCTTCAGTAGCAGATCCGCTGCCGATGGCGTCTCTTACGTCGGCAGGAATCGAACCGACAAAGAAGTAGGTTGTGATCACGTCGCCGATATTTTTGTAGGTGAGGGCATCCTGTTCAATGGGGAGACGGCTCTTATAGGAGAGGAGTGTCAGGCTATCCTGAGCCCCCCGGCTTTGATCGGCGTAGGCGCCGGGGGCGATCCAGTTCAGAAGGCTGGCTTGGCGGTTGCTTCCCTGGGTCAATGTGTACCCGTAGGTGAATTCGATTGTGTTGCCCGCTTCGATTTTATCGATGGTGAATTCGTTTTTGGCTGAGTTGTAGAGAGCGGCTCCTTTAACGTCTGTAATGGCGTTTCTTGCGAGTCCGTTTTCCTGATTAACGAATTGGTGGCCGATCTTTACGTTAACGACGGAGACGAGTCCTGTATTGGTCAGGCTGACTTTATAAGTCACCGCGGTCGTTGATTGATCTTTTTTGAGCACTACGGCCTTGCTCAAGGTACTTCCGGGAACGAACGCGGATCCGTTGATCGAAATCAATTTTTGGATATTGATGCCAATGTCGCCCTTGATCTGAAGGTGTCCTCCTGTCGTACCTCCGCCTCCGCCACCCCCTCCGCCACCTCCGCCTCCGCCATTACTTACTGCGCCGCGGTTCAGCGTTACCGGAGTCTGAGCGGTGAAAGACTGACTAGCGGTTCCGTTTGCTCCCGCAATGGTCGCGGTTGCCGTGTTCGTCACGATTGAGCTGGTATTGGCCGCCATATTTGAGGTGTCCGAACGCATTTGATAGGTCACGATAGCGGTCTTTCCGGCGCTGATGGTTAGTGTTAATCCTTCAGTGGCGCTGATTGGGCCTCCTGTACAGTCGGCATTCGTGCATGTGCCGGTAGCCGGAATGTAAGAAAGGGTTCCTCCATTCGTTCCGGTGAGCGTGCCCGTGCCTCCGGAGATTGAGTCTTTGAGGCTGACTGTCACATCCTGGGCGGAGTTATTGGTGACGGTGATGGTGTAAAGATAAAGAGTTTCGCTATTGGCGTCGCGGACAGCGGTTTTAGTGATGCTGATTGTCGGAGGGGGCGCAATAACGTACGCGAGAGTCACGTCGGTCGTTGCTTCTTTGACCACCGCGACCGTTTGAGCCTCCGGCTTGATGAATCCGGCCAGGTCGTTTGGCGTGACGGTGTAAGATCCGACCGTCAATGGAAAACTTTGGGTTCCGGTTCCTCTGGCAATTTCAGTGACTCCCTGGGTGATGACATAAGTGGCTGCGGCCGCTCCTGCAGGCGTGACGGTGACCGCCAGAATCCCATTGTTGTTGCCACCGGGGGGTGTCACGGTCAGACTGGCGGTTCCCTGGATCGTTCCGCTGGCGGAAGTAATCGTGGCTGTTCCGACCTTGATGGCTGTGGCTAAACCAGTGGCGCTCACTGTGGCAACCGTCGCATCGGAAGAAGTCCAGGTGAAGGTCGGCTGAGTGACAAGGGCCACGCCGTTTTGATCAAGACCCGTGGCGGTGAATTGCTGGGTCGCGCCGATCGCGATAGAAGCTGTGGCCGGGCTGACGCTAATGCTGGTCAGGACGTTGCTGGCGACTTTTTCATGAAATTGAAGCGTGAATGCGATGGTATTGCTTGCGGCGCTGAGCGTTTGAGGATTAAGACTTGTGACGGTTACTGCATCATAAGGCGCTGTCAATGTTCCTCGTACGCCATAGGTTCCGAAGGCTAGGCCGCCCAAGGTTGTACCCTGAGTACCGGTTTGAACGCTGGTAGCGCAGGTATCCATGGTGGCTCCTGTGCAGCTGAGTAATTCCCAGCTCCCATCGGTCACCGCAGTGCCGTTCTGATTGACGGTGTTAACCGTAACAGTTCCCTGAGTGGGGTTTGCCACGGCATACGCTCCGAATACTTCAACCACTCCATCTTTAACGAGGGTTGCCTGTACATCGCTTTGTACCGCGTTGAAAGTTATTCCATCTGTTGTAATTGGACTATCAAAGGTAACCGTGTAGGCTCCTATAGGGAGAATGAATGATGTCTTTTCCAGCCCTTGTCTTCTATTCACTTCGGCCCCCTGGCGGTTTTTAATGATATATGTTCCATTGATTAAGCTAGTACTTACCGTCAGCGTTCCAAAGTCAGTGCCGGCAGCCGGCGGGTTTCCGACAGAAACGGCATACGCTCCGAATACTTCCTCCACCCCATCTTTGACTAAGGTTTTTTGCACATTATTTTGTGCGACCGTGAAGACCATTCCGGCCACTGTGATTGGGCTTGTGAACGCTACTGTGTAGGCTCCTACAGGGAGAATGAACGATGTCTTATCAAGTCCGCTTCCTTCGCCTACTTTTGCTCCCTGGTCATTGTTGATCGCATAGGATCCGTCGACCAGACTGGTGCTTACGGTGAGCGTGCCAAACTCAGTGTTATTGGCGGGCGGCGAAGATTCATACGCTCCGAATACTTCCTCCACCCCATCTTTGACTAAGGTTTTTTGCACATTATTTTGTGCGACCGTGAAGACCATTCCGGCCACTGTGATTGGGCTTGTGAACGTCACGGTATAAGCTCCCGCGGGGAGGATAAAAGGAGTTTTATAGAGTCCTCCTCCTGTATTCATTACATCCCCTTTATCATTTCTAATAGAATAGGATCCGTCGAGGATGTTAGTACTCACAAGGAGCGTGCCAAATTGACTATCTTCAGCCTTGAGCGGCAAAACTCCACCCATCATTCCCATGACCATAGTTAAGAAGGTCAATCGGGCGATCCATTTATAAAGTGCGGGAGCTAAGGTTTTCATAAAAGAAAAAATAAAATGAAAAAAGCAAAAATAAATAAACAAAATGTTATTTTCGTCTATTTATTTTTGCTTTTCGTTAATTCCTTTTAATCCATTATATAAGCCAAAGTTTTTATATTTTTTGGCCCGTTTTTGGTTTAAAAGGTTTTTATTCTAGCCTATTTCTAATTATGTGTCAAGTGTTAAATTCAGGGAAGATCGCCGTTGGCTTTTTTTGCCAGTTTTTCCGGCTCCTTTCCGATGAGGTAATACAGGGGCCGAGGCTCATAGTTGCTGTAGATATGTTCCTTTAATGGTTTTTTTCGGGAGTCGCCATAAGCCACTTCGCGGAACCAGCTGGCCTGGAACCCCTGATGGGGCTCACCCACTTTTTTGGTTTCGCCCAGGGCGAGCTGTTCGGAGTATTCCGTGCGCGGAGGCGGAATGTTCATGTATTTATAGTAACGAGGTCCCATGAGCGTCACCCGACGTCCGTCTTCGGTTCCATAGAAATTGACGTAAGCCTCCCCCTTTTCCGTGGTCATAGTCTGAATCAGGAGGGCATTCGGGGAATCATTCATGAAACCGAGATCGACGGTGGGCGGGTAGATCGTGGAGTCCAGCCCCTGGGGGTTGTAATAGGAAACCGCATAGGAGTGGTATTTTCGCTTCGTGACAGGAAGGCCGGCCCACAGCGCCGCGCGGTAGAGGGTGGTCGAAACTTGACATAGGCCGCCCCCGTACTCCGGCAGGGTTTTATCCCCTTTAATGACGAGCTCCTTTTTATAGCCCGTGGTCTCATCCACTTTTCCCAAGATGTTTCCCATGATAAATTCCGTTTGGGCGGGAATCAGTATGCCGTTGAATCGGCTTAAGCCGACCTGGATATTGGTGACGCGATTGTCCGGGGAATTTTTAAAATTGGTTTCTCCGGTCGACAAGAGCTCCTGAATTCCCTGTTGCCGTAACGCGTCGCTTTTTATTTCAACATGAGGAGGCGTTCGCTCGATAGGCAAATGGACTTCATTCGGACTTACGGCAAGCGCCATTTTTAGAAGCGCGAGAGTTTCCGGCCAGTTGAGCGCGCGCCCTTCAAGGCCGAATCCCCGGAAAATAACTTTCCCTTCAGAATTCTGATCAATAACTACATCTTGGTTTGGGCGTTCAAACTCAGGAGTGATTTTTTTCTTTAAATAAGCTTCGGCGAGCTTTTGGTCGATCCCGGAAACAGTTCGTTGTTCGATAAAGGCAGGCGCAGAAATGTTTTTTAGGCTCACACTTAACGAGGAGGGGAATACCACTTCTTTATTTCCCCAAAATTGTTTTTCATATTCCTGCACCCATCCTAAAGTTTCCGGATCGACTTTCCAGTTTTTTTCGTTCATCTTTAAAAGAAATCCGCTGGCATGAACGGGGGTCGAAGAAAAGAGTACAGCCACCCCTGCCAGTAGGCCGATACCACTTATTTTAAGCCGATTCATAAGGAGTCGTTATCTTCGTTGCGCTTAGGGCGAATCATTTTAATGAGAAGCTGCTTCCAAAGCCCCACTTTTTTATTGTCTTTTTTTAAAAAGGAATGCCCTTTAGAAAAAAGACCGTAGGAATGTTCTTTCAGGTATTTCCTCATGTCTTTGCCTTTTTTGGGGGCTAGCGTTAAGCCCAGGATTGATCCGACGGCACCGCCAATAACGACCGCGGTCAGGAATCCAAATAAACGCCTAAGAATCCCTTTTTCATTTTCTTCCATTTTCAAAATTCATTATGGGCTAATGAGGCCATGATTTCAAGATTAATCGTGAGCGGGACTAGAATTTGATTTCATTATATATTCTTAGATGACCCAGGATTTTATCCTGGATGTTTTGAAGCTCTTTTTCATTGGTTGCCTCCATGCAAATAGAAAGGCATGGGCTTGTGTTGCTGACGCGGATTCCTGCCCAGCTGCTGTTTCCGAAATCGATCCGGATGCCATCTAAAATGTTGCCGGAAGGATATTCTTTAAGGAAATGAGTTTTGATTTTTTCGATGATTTTGAATTTTGTTTCATCGGAACAGTAAGGGCGGATTTCGGGGGCAATGATGGTTTTCGGGAAGAGCGCCATTTGTTCCGAAAGCGGCTTCCCGGCTTTTCGCATGATCTCCAATAGACGTCCAGCCGCGACTATCGCGTCATCGTAGGGAAAATAATTTTCCGAAAGGAAAAAATGGCCTGACTGTTCGCCTCCAAGAATAGCGCCTTCTTTTGTCATGGCTTCTTCAACAAAAGAATGGCCTACGGGGCACATATGCGCTTTGCCCCCCCATTGCTCTGTCATATCAAAGAGGAGCTGAGAATTAGAAACCGTAAAAACATAACGGCTTTTTGGCGTCCTTGCGAGCGAATCCTGCACATAAAGCATGGCCAGCCGATCCGAATTCCAATGAATTCCTTTTTCATCCACAATGCCCAGCCGATCGCCATCGCCGTCGAAGGCGATTCCCACATCAGCCTTGTTGGCAATGACAACTTTTTTAAGATCCTCCAGGTTTTTTTCGACGATCGGATCCGGTTGATGATTGGGGAAAGCGCCGTCGAGCTCCGTAAAAAGGGGGATGACTGTATTCCCCAGCGCTTCTAAAATCTCAGGATAAAATTTCCCCGCGATGCCGTTGCCGGTATCGACGACGATTTTGAGGCCTTGAGGATTGGGAAAAAGGGATTTGATTTTATTTAAATATGCCCCGAGGAAAGAGGCATTACGGATTTGAACCTGAAGGCGGGGATATATATCCCCGCCTTCAGGTTTTTTGATCATTTTATAAATCATTTGTAAATCTTCCCCGAAAATGGCGTGGGCGTTTTTGCCCACGAGCTTGAAGCCGTTGTACTCGGCAGGGTTATGGCTGGCGCTCACATTGCATCCGGCATCGAAATGACCGACTGTAGCGGCGAAATAGAGCAGGGGAGTCGCGGCAAGGCCGATATCCGTCACGTCACAGCCGTGAGTGATGAGTCCTTTTATGAATGCCTGCTGAAGGGCTTCGCCATGCGTTCGATTGTCGCGCCCCACCACGATGCGGGGATGCGGAATGGCTTTTTCGCGGATCAGGAACAACGCGAATCCGCAGCCGATCGCATGGGCGGCTTCCGCGTTCAGTTGGCCGGGAACCGTGCCGCGAATGTCATACGCTCGAAAAATGGCAGAGGAAATATCCATATCATTGGTTAGTCATAAGCTAAGGATTATCTTATTGATTTACTGAAGCAATAATAAATAGATTGTGTTGACTACTATTTATAAAATATGATATCATATTATGATCGCTTAAAAATCGGGCGAGAAATTATTATTAACTAATATAAAAATGAAAAAATATTTTTCACGGTGGCAAGAGGCTTTCCTGATTGCCGGAGGCAGTCTGTTGATCGCGCTGATCGCGGCCCAGCTTCAGACCCCTTATTTTCTGAAAGCCAGTCTGCTTTCGTTCGGGGATTTTTATAAGAAGGGACGGCTCGTTTCTCAGGAATATGGCAAAGGAAACCAATGCTGGAAGAGCACGGGCGGAGATCTGATTTATGACAATGGTCACACCCTCCAATCCCCCTGGGAAAAGACGGATATTGCAGAATGTAATAAGTATGAAATGCGGACAGGGGATTACAAGCGTTCGGATCAAGCGGTTCAGCATTGGGGTGAATGGGACGCTTCGACGATCGGAGGGAGCACCTATGGCAGTAGCGGCGGCGGAAGTAACTCGTCCAGTAGCGGTTCAGATGGTTCTTCCGGCAGCGGTAGTGGATCCTGCGAACGCATGGAACCTTCCGGCAATGGCAGTGATATGTTTGTCTGTTACAGAAATGAGGGGACGGGAGAGAGGAAAAAATTGCTTGGCCGGAATGTTCCTCGCGGCGGGATGGGTTGGCGGGATACCTGCATCAGCGAATGCGCGGGATTACCGGTCAGCGAAAGTGTGGAAGATTCCCAGGGTTCCGATGAATCAGACAGGGATGATGATGAAGACGAACGTCTTCATAACGCTTCCGATGAAAAAGGAAACGACGGAGACGTCCGGCGAGATTCTTCCGGTGACGAATGGAAGCGCGATGCGGAGCGATGGCTGAAAGACGCCAACCGGAATATCGAAAGCCGTCAGCATGAATTGGAGCGCAATTTCAGGAATTCCAAGGCGGATCTCGCTCCGGCGAAGGACATACTTTCTAAATGGAAGGCGGAATTGGACGAAATGCAGAGAATTCTCGGCGAGGGGGAGAATAGCGATGTCTTTCAGGGTCTTCAGAGGGATGCCGATGACCTTTCCCAGGAAGTCAATGACGTGTTTCAGAAGCTGTACGGCGTTCAGCGTTATGAGAATCTCGTGCGTCAGTTTAAAGACCGTGAACGCGAGATTTCGAATATGGAACGGAGTATCAAAGAACTATCCCGTCAATCCTCAAAAGAATCGCCCGTGGATACGACCGAGCTGCAGAAAGGGCTGGATGCCTATCGATCCCAGCTGAAAGCGACTCAGGATAAATACAATTCGGTTGCTTCCACCGATCCCGATCTGGAGGACAAGATGACGGATGTGGAATATGAGCTGAATAGCCTGGGGGACGCGAGCCGGGATTTTTGGGATAAGATGAACGAAATCAATCAAAAGGGCCAAGCGGTACAACAGCAGGCGGATGCCCAGCGCGTGATCAAAGACAAGCAGAAAAATATGAAGGACAAGGAGCGCGCCCTCAAGGATCTTGAGCGCCGGAAAAAAGATTCCGGCGCACTCGCAGGTCTTTTGTCCCAAATAAAGGATCAGCTTTCAAGAATGGAAAAAATGATTAAAGATCCTGCGTTTGACGCTCAGGATTTTTGGGACGAAAATAGTAAGTTTGACGAACTGGACCGCGATTTCTGGGATCAGGCTCAGGGCGGTCAGGAAGACGACCGCGGTCAGGAAGACAGGGAAAACATGTCCCGCAGTTTCAAAGAGAAACTCAGAACGCTGAAGGATATGAGTCGTCAATGCAAAAAGTCAGACTGCAGCAGTGAAGCGCAGGATGTTCTTCGAAAAGCCGAAGAACTTTACAGCCAGATGGAAGCGGCGATGAAGAACGGCAAAGAGCCTCAGGATTTCTGGGATCTCAACCGGGATTTTGAGGATCTCCAGCAGAATTTCTGGGAAGGCATGAAGGCCGAGAATGAAGGTCAGGATATGATGCGTTTCCTGAAGGACCTCCGGCGGGAGCTGAAGGACCGGGGCCGTTTTATAGAGGATCTTCAAAGAGAGGTGAAACGCGGAAATATGAACGAGTCTTCGGTATCAGCCGTTGTTGATATTTTTAAAAAGATGCAACAGACGGTCGATAAAGCAGAAAAAGCGGCCGAGGCCAAGGATTTCGAATCCATGCGCGACCTGCTGGAAACCGATTTCAACGATCTGCGTCAGCAGTTTGAGGACGCGAGCGAATCTCTCAATGGCAGCCGCGAGATCCAGTTTGCCAAAAAGGAACTGGAACGGGCGGAGCATGAGGTCGCGCGGGCCGAAAAACGTCTGAAACAACTGGTAAAATCAGGACGATTTGACGAGGCGCGCGCCGAAGTATGTCAGGGGTACCTTGACGAAGGAAGATCGCTTCTGAAGAACGCGATGGGTCAGCTTGACAAGGGGGACGCTGAGGCCCTGGCAGAACTGGAAGATAAGGCGAATACGTTGGCAGAGGATTCCGATCGTGATTGTGGCGAGCTGGACGAAGGACGGCCTGATTTTGAAGGGTTTAATGAGGTGTACGTAGACCAGCCGAACCGCGGAATATCAAAAGATATTCTTGATCGCATCAGCGCGGATGTGGCCGAACGCGTTCTGGAGCATCTGGGCCGGAACAGCATGGTTTTCAACAATATGCTCGAAAAGAAACTCGGAGAGCGTTTTAAGGATCAGATTGCGAAAACCCTGGAGGCTACTTCTTCGGTTGACGATGCCGCTGTTTCGGAAGACATTTTGAATCAAAAAGCGGCTATTCTGGAACAGATCCAGGAGATGGAAGCGCTGACCGCTAAGCTGGAGGGTCTGAGGAAACTCGCCCATTCCCAGCTTGAGGAACTACGCGCGCTACAGGACGAAATCGCTTCTTATAACTTCATCGGGGATTCCGGCAGCGACATCCAGGATGAAATTGAGCGGTTTATGGCCGCGGCTACCGAAGGAAAGGGCGACGTGAACGCGGATGATATCAAAGCGCTCAGGGAAGAAGCGAAGCAAGCCATCGAAAAGGCGCGCGAGGAAAAATTCAAGAAAGGCGTGATCGCGTTTAAGGACGCGGATGACAACGTATGGTTTGGAAAATATGCCAAAATGGCCAAAGAGAAGGGTTGGGTGAAAGGTACGGGCGAATCCGGTTACACCCGGGTCAATCCTGATGCCCCGACAAACGTGGCTGAAGCCGTGATTATGCTGGGGCGCATGGCGGGAGCGGATGAATCTTCGAAGGAAACGCCTGATTCCGTCCTCGGAAAACGTCTTCCCGAATGGGCCCGGGCTGGCGCCGCAGCGCTGGAGAAGGCCGGCGTGAATCTGGATATGATTTTTGGCAGGAAGAAAGCGGATGGCACGGTTTCCCGTGCGGAAGTCGCCAGAATGCTTCAGATACTTTTGAAACTCGCTCCGGGCGATGCCTCTTCTTTTGAGGATATAAACGAGGCTGCTTCTGAAGAAGAGCGCGATGCCATTGGCGCTGTTAATACAGCGGGCATTATGACCGGTCAGGGCGACGGTTCCAAGTTCGACCCCAGGGGTCCCCTGAATCGAGCCGCTCTGATGAAGATTCTGACGGAAGCGGCGGCCAAACCGGTCCGTGAATAATCGTTGCAGGTTTTAGCGAGAATGTATTAAAAAGCCCCCCAGCCTTGGCGTGGGGGGCTTTTATATTTAATTTTTTTTCGAAAAATCATTTCGTTTTTTTACGCCAGTTCTGTTAAAGTGAAAGATGCTGTTTTTATATTTGTAAAATAAAAAGTTATGTCTAAACGCGATACCCCTTTTATTGCAGCCATCCTTGTGGTGGCAGTCCTTGTCTCCGGCGCCGCGGTTTTTTTAGGATTTCAGATGAGACGAAGCACGCCCGATACGGGTTTTCAGGAAAAAGTTGAAAAAGCGATTGATGTTTATATCGCGAAGAAGCAGACCGAGGCCGTCAAGGCTCAAGCCGAGGCCAATAAGCCCAAGACTGTGGCGGGCGATTTTACAGGAGGCGGTCCGATTTTAGGTGATAGAAATGCGCCTGTCACGATTGTTGAATTTTCCGATTTTCAGTGTCCTTATTGCGGAAGCTTTTTTTCCAACGCGCTTCCTCAGATCAACGAGCAGTATATCAAAACCGGCAAGGCTCGCCTTATTTACCGTCATTTTCCTTTAAGTTTCCATCCCAATGCCCGCCCTGCGGCGCTTGCGGCGAATTGCGTGCGTGACCAAAGAGGGGATGAGGTTTTTTATCAATACCATGACCTTATTTTTAAGAATCAAACAGCTCTGAGCGAGGCTTCGCTGAAGGAGTGGGCCAAGGGTCTTGGAATCAATATGTCTCAATTTGACCAATGCGTTGCGAGCCAAAAAACTGCGGACGCGGTTGCCAAGGATCTGGCCGATGGCCAAAAGGCGGGAGTCAGCGGCACCCCCGCCTTCATCATCAACGGCCTCCTGATCTCAGGCGCTCAGCCTTTTGAAGCTTTTAAGCCGGTGATTGATCAGGCTCTTGCCAAATAACGCTGTCATGAGACACCGCTTTTGGGAACTCGATTTTCTTCGCGGGATCGCTATTATTTTGATGATTTTGTTTCATTCAGTGTTTGACCTGAACCAATTCTTCGGTTTCGAGGATTTGGCCTATGATCACGGTTTTTGGTTTTATGAAGGGCGTTTTACCGCAGTCCTGTTTATTTTGTTTGTCGGAGTCATAAGCGGAATTATCGCTCAGCAATGCGATTTGAAAGAAAGATTTAAAAAGACCCTTTTTCGATCAGGTCGATTGGCCGCGTTCGCGTTTTTGATAACAGCAGCGACTTGGTTTTTCGATCCCTCCAACACCATTTGGTTCGGAATGCTCCATTTTTTAACGATAGCGATTTTATTCTCGTTTTTTTTCGTCCGGTTCCGTTGGCTTAATCTTGTTTTCGCCGGGATAGTTTTTTGGATAGGGGAGTGGCTTAAATTTCAGTCATTCGGCTTCGCGATCGGTCTTCCTTTAGGGCTCCGTCCCGTTCATCTTCAAACTTTCGATTATTACCCTATTTTCCCATGGTTTACCGCGATTCTGATCGGCATTTTCGTGGGGCAATGGTACTATCGAAACAGACCGATCCTATTTCAGAAAAAAGCGCCGGGGAGGATCGCCCGATGGATCGGTTTTTTGGGTCGTCATTCGCTCGCCATCTACCTCATTCATCAGCCGATTTTATTAGCGCTTCTTTTTTTGTTTTTTAAGTCTCGCTAGCGATTTGACGAGATAGACCGCTGAAAACGCCGCGAAAAACACATTGAGCCAGAAAAAGACGGTGTTCATTTCGATGAAACTGAAAATCGCGATAAGGAGGCTCCCCAAAAAAAGCGCGAGTTCGCGCCGCACAGTTCCCATCTGAAAAGCGTATCCGAGTCCGATACCGGACAGACCCAGGATGAAGAAAATCGTGTTGTATCCCTCAAACAGGGTCAGCGACCAAAGGATGAATCCGACTCCGGTAACGGAAATGACGGCGAGATCGATCCTGTCATCCACATCGATCATCATGAGTGTGCTCGCGATAAGGACTAAGATTTCCAGAAACACAAAAAAGATCGGGCCGCCCTGACCGTATCCCAAAACCGCGTAGACCAGCATGATCAGGCCGCCGAGAGCAAAGAGCCAGTTCTTAATTGACCGGAGCGGATGCCTGGGCGATTCGTTTTCCGGCCACGCGGCTCCGACAACTAAAATAAGGGAACCAATGAGGCCTACGAGAAAGGTCGCGGTCATTTTTATTTTTATTAATTCAGGCCTATCTTAGCGTTGTTTTTTGATTTTTTCAACGGAATGAAAGAAAGTTTTGAACGCGGAAGCCGATGAGGAGGGCGATGAGGAAGACCGCCAATCCCTGGAACATGGCAACCGTCGCTCCTCCGAGCGGTCTTGGTTTTTTCCTTGAGCTCTTAGGAGGTGCTCCGGATGAGGATCCGGCCGTGGTCGATGATGGCGACTTGGTCAGCATTTTAATCGTGGTGGTTTTTCCGGCGCCGTTGGGTCCCAGGAACGCGAAAATTTCGCCCGCTCTGACCTCGAAAGAGATGTCATTGACTGCTGTAAAATTGCCGAATTTTTTAACAAGATGGCTGACGTGGATCATAGAAAAAAGTGGAGCGAGTAACCCCGCCGTGGCGGTGTTTTTCGATTATTGGAGCGGGCGAGCGGAATCGAACCGCCCTCTCATGCTTGGGAAGCACGTATACTACCGATGTACTACGCCCGCGCAACGCTTTTTAAAGGTACCTATTTTTTTAACTGTTTTCAAGGGGGCCGATGTCGATTTTTCCCTGGCGGATTTCAGCAGCTCCGATTTTTTTGAGGGCCACGAAATTGAGTTGATCGCCGCGTCGTTTTTTGTCGAAGGCGCTTGCTTCAAGGATCTCGGAAATCGCGATTGTTTTTGCGAATTCGGTGGGGATTTTTAAGGTCTCAAATAGATGGTCAATTCTTTTTCCTTCCTTTTCTTTGAGCCATTTATTTTGTATACAAAATTTGTTCATTATGCGGATTCCTATGGCCACGGCGAATCCGTGTTTGATTCGGTAGTTTGAGGCTTTTTCGATGCCGTGGCCGAGTGTGTGGCCGTAGTTGAGGAGCATACGGAGGCCGTGTTCCTTTTCGTCCTGTTCCACGATCTTTTTTTTGATCGCGACGGAACGGGCGATGAGGGCCACCAGAAGTTTGAGGTCTTTTTTGATGATTTTCGCGGCGTTTTTCTCCATGGTTTCAAATAAAGCGCGGTCGCGAATGAGGGCGTGTTTAACGAGCTCGACGAAGCCGTTCAGGTATTCCTTTTCGGGAAGCGTTTTGAGCGTCTGCGTGGCGATGTAAACGGCTTTGGGATGATGAAATACGCCGATCATGTTTTTGCCCAGCCGGCTGTTGACGCCGGTTTTGCCGCCGATGGAGGCGTCCACCATGGCGAGAAGCGTGGTGGGGATACTCACGTAATCAATGCCGCGCATGAAGGTGGCGGCCAAAAAGCCCGCGACGTCCGTCACGACTCCGCCGCCAATGGCGACGATGATGGAGCTACGGTTATGACCATGAAGCGTCATTTGATTATTGAGTCTTTCAATCGTTGTCAGGATTTTATGCGTTTCGCCGTCCTCAAAAGCGAATAAATCGGCCTTGTGCCTGAATTTTTCCAACAGCCGATTCCCGTAAAGCCGTTGGACTGTTTTGTCGGTGATAATGGCATAGCGATGCGCGGAATATTTTTTTAAAATAATTTCCGGGAGTTTTTCCAGAAGAGTTGTCCCGATGATGATTGAATAGGAGAGATCGTACGATTTTTTGATGTTTACTTTAAGGGTTGTCATGTAAAGAATTCGTCCCGCCTCATCGGGATTAAGAAATAATTTTTTAGTATGCTCCGATTATTTTTACGTCGTGTTTTTTACGGAGCGTCTCCATGATACGCTTAAAAGCGTCGCTCTGCGGGTTCGTTTGAAGGTCGATGAAGAAATTGTAGTTTCCCAAGCCGTTTCCCTGAGGTCGGGATTCCAGGCGCGTCATGTTGACGCGCTCGTCATTGATGGGTGTCAGGATTTTGAGCAGGAGGCCCGGTTCGTCCACTTTCGGCGTGATGACGATCGCGATCGCGGTCTTTTTTTCGTTTGGATACAGGTCTTTGTCCGCGATCACTCCGAAGCGCGTTTCGTTGTTTTCGAAATCGCTGATGTTTTCCTCAAGGATCGGCAGGTTGTAGACCCTGAAGGTGAAATCCGAAGCGATGGCCGCGGAATTCGTGTCTTTGGCGGCGAGTTTTACCGCGAGGGCGTTGCTGGCCACGACCTCGAGACTCACGTGCGGGTATTTTTTTTGCAAATATTTCCGGCATTGCTGGAGCGCCTGATGATGGCCATACACTTTGTTGAAATTTTTAAACAGCGCGCCGATCGCGTGTTCGACTTTTAGGACGTGCGTTTTTGATACGAATAGATCGCGTCCATTGATCTCTTCCCACACTTCGGGGATGGAGCCGTGGCTACTGTTTTCCAGAGGTAAAACAAGGGTGTGATCTGGTTCGTAATTGGAAAAAATCCGGAAGATCGAATCGGCGAATACGATGGGCTCTTCCGGGAAAAGGATTTGGGTCGCCTGATGGGCGTATGTGCCTTCGGGGCCGAGGGTGATGATCATAAGAAATTCGTAATTTGTCCTTCGACCATGAGCTCATTACTGAATGGTAATTAGTAATTTGTAACTAATGACCATCCCGCCAAAGCGGTATACCTACTAGTTACCAATTACAAGTTGCCAATTACATATTTTTAAATATTTTTTGGCTTTGGGTGAGTGCTTTTTGGGCAAAGGCGCCGAAGTGTTTTTGATTGAGTTTAAAAGTTTTAGTTAAAAGATCCGCGTTGCCGTGCGCGATTTCGATGGCCAGGTTCGTTACGATGCTGGTCAGTTTTTGCGCCACCTTTTTACTGAGAGGATTTTGCGCCAGAATGGCGGAATATAGTTCCGGGTTTTGGGCGTAGATCCGCCCGATCATGTAAAGCTCGGTTTTATAGACCGGCGAGCAGATTTTCAGACTGTCTTCGGGATGGATGCCCAGTGCGCGAAATAGACTGCCGCTGATGAGGGCGTTGAGATGAGGGATCACCTGAACAGTCGCCATGAGCCGGTCGTACTTGTGGGGCGTCATGATGTGCACATTCAGCCCAAGCGTTTCCAAAAGCCGCGTGACGTCCGGCAGATGAGTTTTACTCACGGGGCATAAGATGATGTCTTGACCCTGGACATTGGTGAAGTTCGATCCGAATAGTGGGTGCATGCCCACGACATGTCCCGCGGCCTTTTTCATGGCGTTCACCTGGCGCGTTTTGAGTGAGCATACATCCAGAACCCATTGGTCCTTTTTTCGGCAATGGGGGATCGTTTTCCCGATGATTTCCACGGAATGCGTTAGCGGAGGCGCGAAAATCAGAATATCGCTTTCTTTCGCCAATTGTTCGTTGACGATTTTTGTTTTCCGTCCGCTGACGCGCACATGGAATCCCTGTTGTTTCAATAGCGTGGCGAACTGGGCGCCGGTGCCGTGCGTGCCGCCGATGATTCCGACATTTTTATGAGTCTTGCTTATCATATTTCGGATTGCAGGCCGTATTGCTGGCCGAATTGTAGTTAGTCTGTCCACCATCCGGCCTGCTATTCGGACCGCCATTCGGATTATTTTTTAATCATAAGGCTTCGCGATTCATTGAGGATCATGTGAAAGAGCGCGCGGGTGAAGTTTTCGTCCAACCCCTGGCTTAGCCATTGCTGAAGGAGTTCGTGTTCGCGTTTTGGGTCGTAGACATGTTCGCCCTTGAGAGTCGCGATCTCTTCAGCTGTCTTAAAACGGTCTTTGAGGGTCTGTAGCAGCTGAACGTCTAATCGATTGATTTTTTTGCGTAAGGTTTCGAGATCCATGATATAAATTTTATGGAATAAAATTTTTATTATTTGTCATCCGACTTTTTTTCCGATCGCTTTGATGATGACCTGAGCCTCTTTCATCATCTTATTAAAGGGATCGGGAAGCAAGGCCTGTGGGCCATCGCAGAGCGCGGCGGAGGGATTGGGATGGACGTCCACCATAATTCCATTGGCGCCAGCGGCGATGCCGGCCTTCACCATGGACGGAATGCAGTTCGGTTTTCCGGTGGCGTGACTGGGATCCACGATGATGGGCAGATGGCTCAACTCCTGAACGACTGGGATGGCGGAAATGTCCAAGGTGTTGCGTGTCATGTCCTCGTATGTCCGAATGCCCCGCTCACACAGAATGACGTCCTGATTGCCATTGCTCAGGATGTACTCGGCCGCGAGGAGCCACTCTTTTATTGTGCCGGCCAGGCCGCGTTTGAGCATGACGGGTTTCCTCATTTTTCCCACTTCCTCCAGAAGGCGGAAGTTCTGCATATTTCTCGTGCCGATCTGGAAAATGTCGGTGTATTGGCTGACCAGTTCCACGTCGCGCGGATCCAGCACTTCCGTGACGACCGGCATGTCATACCGGTCGCCCGCGGCGCTGAGGATTTTGAGTCCGGCTTCGCCCAGCCCCTGAAAAGAGTAGGGGGTGGTGCGAGGCTTGAAGGCTCCGCCTCGCAGGATTCGGCAGCCAGCCTTTTTTACAATTTCCGCGGTCATCATGGTCTGCTCTTCGGTTTCCACCGCGCAAGGGCCGGCGATGAGCGCTACATACGCCCCGCCGATTTTGACGCCGCGGACCTCGACGATGGTGTCTTCCGGTTTGGTGGCCCGGGAAGCGAATTTAAAAGGCGACGTGATCCGGGTGATTTGCAGGACGCCCGGCAGTGATTCCAGATGTTCGGGGTCGATCTTATCGATTTCACCCGTCACCACCACCATGATCTGGTCTTCGCCATAGAGGGGGACCGGTTTTAGTCCGAGCTCTTTGGCCCGTATAATGACGCCTTCCACGTCGTTTCCGGAGGCGTTGTCGTGCATGAGGATGATCATAAAGATAAGCTTATAGGTTACAACTAGAAGATTTGAGATTATAGATTTTAGATTTGAAGCCAGAGCCTCAAATCTCTAACTTTAAATCTAAAATTAAAAACACCGCGTTTGCGGTGAGTTTAGAGTTCGGGTTTTTGAGTTCGTCCGACCTATCTCACCGCATGGGAGTTCCAGAAAAAGTAAAAGCCAAAATAGGTTCGAGCGATGGATGTCATGACTGCTTTACTTTAATAGAAATGACTTTGGATTGTCAATCGCTTCCTTAAAAATTCATTTTTCAATTCCCAATTAATTTGTTACATTAAAAAATAGAGATTTAAATTTTTTAACCAAACAAAAAAATGAAATTCGCTCGCTATTTAATAGGCTTACTCGGAGGAACGGCGCTGGGTTTTTTATTCGCGCCGAAGAAAGGAGAGGATTTAAGAAAAGAGATTGTTACGAAAGGTAAAATTTCTGGAACCGAAGGATTGAAAGTCCTTGCCAAGGCCTTTCATGGCGCCGGGAAAGAGATGGTTCATGAAGCCAGAGAGCTCGGCAGTTCTGAAGAAATCCAGGAGTTTTTAAGCTACGGAGAAGATAAAATTCGCCAGATTTTAAATTTGGCAGAAGACCATGGAATTGAATTCGCCGCGGTTGCCCAAGAGAAATTGGAAAAATTCGCGGCTTTCGCTTCCCAAAAAGCCAAAGAGCTTCAAGGGATGGCAAAAAAAGAATCAAAAAAGGGGATCCCTAAAATTAAAAAGATAACAGGGGCCAAGAGGAGCGCCGTTAAAAAATAATTTTTATTCATTAATTTTTCAATAATGTCCCTTTATTACCTTTATAGCGCTTTAGGCGTGGCCCTGCTCACGCTCATTTTTGCCGCTATCACTACGACTTATATTCTCAAACTTCCTACCGGAAATTCTAAAATGCTGGAGATCGCTAAATCGATTCAGGAGGGAGCCATGGCCTATATGAATCGTCAATTTAAGACCGTGGCGATTTTCGCTGTGATTATTTTCGGAATTATCGGATGGGGAATCAATTGGTATTTAGGGATCGCCTTTATCGTTGGAGCGTTATTTTCCGCGATCGCCGGATATGTGGGAATGAACGTTTCTATCCGCGCGAATATCCGCACAGCTCAGGCGGCCAAAGATTCCCTGAATGCCGCGCTCAATGTCGCGTTCCGCGGAGGGAGCGTCACAGGCCTTTCCGTGGTCGGACTCGCGCTCATCGGAGTGGCCGGTTTCTATCTTGTATTCCAACAGCTTGGTGTCGAAGCGATTAAAATTCCACACCTTCTCATTGGCTTTGGTTTTGGCGCTTCACTGATTTCCCTCTTTGCCCGTTTAGGTGGCGGAATTTATACCAAGGCGGCTGATGTCGGAGCCGATCTCGTTGGTAAAGTGGAAGCTGGCATTCCCGAGGACGATCCACGGAATCCCGCTGTCATTGCGGATAACGTAGGAGATAACGTAGGAGATTGCGCGGGCATGGGAGCGGATTTGTTCGAAACATACGCGGTCACATTGATTGCCGCGATTATTTTGGCTGCGGTTGAAAAAGGGACTAGCTCTATTTTCGTTGTTTACCCGATTATTTTAGGTTCGATCGCGGTGTTGGCCTCCATGATCGGAACGTTTTTCGTGAAAGTCGGAAAAAGCCAAAATATCATGGGAGCGCTTTATAAAGGAATGATGGTTTCTCAGGCGCTGGCGCTCATCGGATTCTATTTCGCGACGATCTATCTCATTCCGAAGGGGGAAGGAGCGCTCAAATATTTTTTAGCAACCGTGGTTGGCGCGGTGATTACCGTGCTTATGATTGTGATCACCGAGTACTACACGTCTACGTCCTACCGGCCTGTCCGAGAGGTAGCCAAAGCCTCCGGAACCGGCGCGGGAACGAACCTTATCATGGGTCTTTCCATGGGACTTGAGAGCACGTTTCTTCCCGTGTTGGTGATTGTTGGAGGTATTATCGCTTCTTATCAAATCGGCGGACTCTATGGAATCGCTTTAGCCGCAGTTTCGATGCTTTCCACGACAGGTATGGTGATCACGATGGATTCGTATGGCCCCATTACAGACAATGCCGGAGGCATCGCGGAGATGGCAGGTCTTCCGGAAAAGACCCGCAAAGTGACGGACGCGCTGGATGCGGTTGGAAACACGACGAAGGCAGTTACCAAGGGTTATGCCATCGGTTCCGCCGCGTTGGCGGCGTTGGTGTTATTTCAGGATTACAACGGCGCCCTGGTGGGCGCGGGCCGTTTGCCTGCGTTTGATCTGACAGATTATCGCGTGATTGTGGGTCTTTTTATAGGCGGATTACTCCCCAATATTTTTTCCTCGCTCTGCATGCGTTCGGTTGGAACAGCAGCGCACAGCGTTGTTACGGAAGTTCGTCATCAGTTCAAGGCCATCAAGGGCATTATGGAAGGCAAAGCCAAGCCTGATTACGCGCGGTGCGTGGATATCGTGACTAAAGCGGCTTTACACGAAATGGTTCTCCCCGCGCTCATCGCGGTCGTTTCACCGATTCTGGTTGGTTTCATTCTTGGCCCTGAAGCTCTAGGCGGTCTACTGGTCGGGGTGATCGTAGTCGGCTTATTGGTCGCTATCCAGATGGCGAATGGCGGAGCCACGTGGGACAACGCTAAAAAGTACATTGAAAAAGGTAATTTCGGCGGAAAGGGATCGGACGCCCACAAGGCCGCAGTAGTAGGGGATACGGTGGGTGATCCTTATAAGGACACCGCGGGGCCCGCGCTGAACGCGCTGATCAAGGTGATTAATACGATCGCGCTCCTTATCGCGCCGTTGATCGCGGTTCACACGTTATTTTAGCTTTGAAAGTTCCAATTGAATCAGAACGCTATTCGTTGCTCCTTCAAGTTCTATGCGATCCGGTAAATTGACCTTAAAGCGTCTTAGGAAATTTCCATCCACGAGTTTGAGATCGATCGGTTCGGTTTCAATATAATCGGTCGCCTGAAGAACGCCATAATCCCCCTTGATTGTAATGGTGGGCGGACTCATCGTAATTTTACTGATCCATAGATTTCTATCAGGGAGGTCGTTTATTAATTTGGCGCGAACGCCTACGGTTTTTGTTTTGAGAATTTGCGTGAGAGTTACAAGAACGTTCGCGTCAGGGATTTCCGGTTTGATGCGTTTTAATTCATTTTCATTGCTATCCACCACGACGAGCGGGATTTTTTTGGCAATATCGACATCTTCGTCGCCATTGAGCTGAACAAACGCTACCGCACGAGAAGCGGTATCCAAAAGGCTTTGCGGGCCAGACACTTTGACGATCTGAAGATCGATTTTAGGTTCATTGATTGTAAAATTGGGCGATGGTTTTCCTTTGATTTGAACCGCCACGGGAATCTCTTTTTCATTTTGATGTTCAAGCGCTACTTTTATGACGGCCGGCAGCACTCGCGCGATCGTGATTTTTGGATTTTGTGGCGTGACATTAATAGGAACGGTGTATTCGCCTTCGCCCAGGCCTTTGAGATCGATATAAACTTCAAAGCCCCGTTCGCTTAGATTGGCGAAGACGTCGTTGGGCGCGGCGACGCGGAGACGAACAGGTTCGATTTCGTTCGCGATGACTAGATTTTCAGCAAGATTGAACGGCTTGATTTCCAGTCGGCCATCATAGGTTCGGACATTATTATTCGTGGTAACGACTCCTGCCCAAAAAATAGTTCCAATGAGTAGCGCCAGTAATTTTAAACGGAGGTTTTTAAACATACATTATTTCTTTTTTTTATTCTTTTCAGAAATCATGAGCTGGCGAAGGATTTTTTCCAAATCCTCGGTGGTGATATTCCCCCGGAGTTTTCCGTCAAAAGCGATTGAAATGGTGCCACGCTCTTCCGAAACCACAACGACTACCGCATCCGTCATCTCCGAAAGTCCAATCGCGGAGCGATGTCTGGTTCCCAAATGTCCTTCGATCCGTTTTTCTGAAATGGGAAGCACGCATCCGGCCGCGATTAATTTACCGCCCTGAACGATGACCGCTCCGTCATGAAGGGGCGCTTTTCCGGAAAAGATATTCAGGAGCAGTTCCCGGGAAATATCCGCGTTCAGGAGAATCCCAGTGTCGATGTATTCACGGAGCGGATTGTGTTGCTGAATGACGATCAGAGCGCCCAATCTTTTGTTGGCCAGAATTTCGGCCGCACGCACGATCGCGTGCACGGCAGAAAATCCCCCCGGTCGATCTTCCGAAAAAAAGCGCGTATGTCCCAATTGTTCCAGTCCCCGGCGCAGTTCCGGCTGAAAAACGATGGGGATTGCCACAATCATCATAGCCAAAAAGCTATCCAAAAGGGTGAGCATTCCCTTTAATTCAAGGATTTTACTAAAAAGAAGAATGATTCCTAAAATGGAAAGTCCCGCCATGATCCGTATGGCCCGGGTTCCGCGGATCCATTTTAAAACCGCGTAAAAAAACGTGCTAACCAGAAGGATGTCCAATAGGATTTTCCAGGTGGATGTGCGGGACGTATTCAAAATTTCCCAAAATCCCTGAATCCATCCCACAAAGTTAGCAATGAGAGGTTTTAGTACCTGACCGAGGGTATTCGAAAGGAAATCAATCATGAGGCTACGTTCCTTTAAAAGTTATGCGGATGTTTTATTTGGACTGATCGATTATATTTTTGATCGCAGTATCGATTTCCCGGGGCAGCGTGCCCAGATCGGCCTCCGGAAAGAAATGATTCAGAACGATCGGCCGCATGCCCGAAATAAACGTTTTTCCATCCTTAATATAAACATTAATTTTGCACGGAAGGCAAAGGCTTGTTTTAATATCGGCTTGCAGGACTGCGTAAGCCGATTTGGCATTACAGAATTCGATGATTTTGAGCGGCTCAATGGTTAGGCCTTTTTCGTGGAGGGTTTTTTGTACGTCATGAACGGTGAGTACGCGAAAGCCAGCCTTGGCAATGGCTTCCTTAACTCGTTGGGACGCGGTTTCAACGTCCAAAGACGTCGTGATGGTGTAGTCGAAGTTGAGCATAAGAAGAAAGAATTAAGGTTAAGATCGAGGAAGAGAATTAAGGAATTTTCTTTGAATCCTAATTCTTAATCTTGAGTCCTTATCCTTAATTCTATTTGTTATACAAATACTGGTCAGGCTGGCCGCCGCTTTGAGCGGGATCCCCCGTCCAGGATTCACTACGTCGTCCCGCCCATGGCGGGACTCCTTCTTTATCTCTGGTCGGGCTGGCGGGACTTGAACCCACGACCTCATGCACCCCATGCATGCGCGCTAGCCAACTGCGCCACAGCCCGAGAAAGAAAACTGCGTTCACACTCTACCCGATCCTTCTTTGGTAATCAACTGTCCGCAGGCCGCGGCGATGTCGTCGCCCATGGTGCGGCGCACCATGACATCGACTCCGTGCGTTTCCAGAAAGGTTTTAAAGCGTTCAATTCGATCGTCGGCGCTCCGTTGAAATTCTGAATCCGTAAAGTTGTAGGGGATCAGATTGACCTTGATCTGCCCCAGGGAGCGAACAAGATTTGTTAAGGTTTCGGCATGGTGGTCGGTGTCGTTGACGTTTTGAAGCATAACGTATTCGAACGTGAGGTGGTGGCGTCTATTGCCGAGGTTTTTTAAATATTTTTTTGCCCACTTTTTTAGCTGAGGGATAAAAAGGTCATGGGAGCTTGGCACAAGCTCGTGGCGCGTTTTTGGATCGGCGCTGTGGAGCGAAATTGCCATTCGTACCGCAGGCCACTCAGGATCTGAAAGAAGTTTTTCGAGAATGGGAAGCACTCCCACGGTCGACACGGTGATGTGCGTGGGGCCGAGATCGGTATTCGAAAGCCACGTTTTGAGTGTCGTTTTGACGGCTTCATAGTTCGCGAGCGGTTCGCCCATGCCCATGAATACCACGTTGCTGATGCGCGCTCCCTGAAGGCGCGATTCCCCAATCGCGCCTTCATTCAGGAAGGCGCGCCAGAAGCGATATTGATCCATGATTTCGTCCGCGCTGAGCGAGCGTATGAGTCCCATTTTGCCCGTGGCGCAAAAGGCGCACTTCATGGCGCAGCCCACCTGGGACGACACGCAGATCGTCCACTGGTCGCGCTTGTTGGCCATCAGGACCGTTTCCACCTGCTTCTTGTCGGCGAGCGTAAGAATCGCTTTATAGGTATCCTCGTTCGCGCTGGAGAAAACTTTGGAATCGCGGTAAGACACCCAGGGGATTTGTTTCGCCAACTCCTCGCGCATGGGTTTTGGAAGCACGGTTACGCCTTGCCAGTTCTTCACGACAGGATCGAAAAAAGCATGCGACAATTGTTTCCATCGGAATAGTTTTTCATTGGGGAAAAGAGCGCTGAATTGTTCAAATCGGGAAAGGGGAGTCATATGGGGGCGCGGGGATTATGTTTACGGGGTATTTGTTTAATTTATAGCAGAGCTATTCTGTATCCTTGAGAAGCTTTTTATCCTGGGGTTTCTCTAGATAATTATCCCTGGAAGAGACTTTTTTGCCAATCTTATGTTCCAACTCCTTCCGCGCGTGTCCGGCCACATCGCCGCCTTCTTTGGCCGCGCTTTTATTCTGATCAAACCCCTGAGTATCTTTGCTTCTGGCGATTTCAGTGGTAGACGCCTCGCCGAGCATGAAAAAAATCAGTTCAAGATCATTCATGTGATCTCTGAGATTCTGACGCCTAAGCCCCTTAAATTCTTTATATTCCGACGGCGTCATATCAAAAGTCGCCTTTGAAATTTCAGCGGTTAGGATTGCATATTCTTTTCCCCCTTTAACGCCACGTTTTTGCCATTCCTCGGTCAATTCATCGCGCACCGCGATCCCGCGCATTCGCTTCTCGATCCAGGCGTCGGAATAGCCTTTGGCCTTATATAAAGTCCGCATGCGTTTTGTGGCAAGTTCAGGGTCTTCGATCTCCTGCACACGCTCATACCCGACTTTAGCAAGCCAAAGTTTAAAGGGTTCCGCATTAGGTGAAGGGATAGTCTGGACAATACGAAAGATACCCTCAGTATTGGCACAGTCCGTATCATAAAATTTGCCATCTGATGCCTGCATTTTCAGTTGGTTACATTTTGTAACCACCTGACTTCCTTCATCCTTAAGACGGCTTTTCAATACTTTCCAATAGTTACGCGGATCTGAACTATTACTTAAAACTCCGACTACGTCCACGACCGAAAACCACCATTCATTATTATGAATGGTCTTACGAATCGATTTGCCCTGAAACAGGGCGAGATGAGTTGTCTCCATAAAAATTCGATTAAATACTAAAATTCTTCTGCATTATAGTGAACAGAAGTTTACCTTGTCAAGATTCGACTCAGCTCATCTTGACCCTGAGAATCATACGAATGGGTCAAGAGAATTTTAATGCTGATCTTTCACCATTTTTTCAAAAAGTGATGCCCTGAACAGGGCTTATTTAACGTAAAAGAATAACTTGTTAGGCGTTCCGTATATGGTGCGGAAGGCTTTTTTTGCTTGACATCAAAAAGGGGACCAAAAAATAAAAAT
>JACRIE010000048.1 GCA_016220165.1 Candidatus Peregrinibacteria bacterium | reverse complement strand
TCCGCTTCAGGCTTTCATTATATTCTTTCCAGTTGCGGATTCTGTACGGGGATTTTTTTTGACGGTCTTTTTCATATTTGTTTTTGTTTTGTATCCTGCCTTTTTATACTATACTCATGGGTGAGTTGTGCAACAAAGCCGAGTTAAGTTAGTGGTTAGATATAGTAAATATGATTATCTTTATTGTTAGAGATTTAATGGTAAAGACAGATTGAACCTCTCATAATCAGTTTTGTATTGCTCGGCGCGGTCTAAAAATCTTTCAATCATCTTATCAACCTCCATTTTTTTGCCTTTTTCGTACAGTTTTGGCTTATCAATAGCGCTAAGTAGGATAATGGTGCTACCGGATTTTGTATAGAACGCAATGCGAACCAAGTTGCTTGCTTCACTGATCTTCAGGATTCCGATGGAACGGCCATGGTATTGTTGTGTAAGAGGGGGGAAGGCTATATTTACCGCCATTTTCAATCAGATACTCTAGATGCGCCTTGATGTTCATAATCTGTTTTACTTTGAGCTCTTTTTTCTTTTCTGTATCGCGTTCATGGATGGCGTACTTCTCCAAATAATCCAAAAATGGTGCCTGAAACTCATTATTTTGATTTTTATAGGCAAAGCATACCAATCTCATAGCTTCATTATATATTATCTAATTAGATAATGCAAACAATAATAACAAGGTAACCTTATTGCTTCTTCACTCAATTCTTCTTGCCCATTCCATCTTCAAGAGCCGTACGTAATCAAGGCACCGTTCCACTCCCCTTCTTTTGGTGGGGTCGGGGAGAAACGGCCGATTCATTCTGATTTCAAACTGTTCGAGCCATCCCATAGCCGGCGCAGGCATCCGATCAAAAAGGTTGGCCCCCATCCACTCCCAATCGGATGGGTCTGAAGAATCGATTTCTCGCTCTGCCCCCATGATTCTCATTAAAAAATACTCTTTCAAAAGTCCGATGGTTTCTGTGGGGAAACGCTCTAAGTTCTCAAAGGGACGGGGATCTACAAAGGGATAGGCCTCGATTAAAAATAAATTAGCTTGTCTGACGGCCTCCCGTTTTTCAGGATCCAGATGATCCGGCTAAAAAGGCAATGCTCCATGACTTCCGACACCTAGGGCAAGCCATAAGGCCTTGCTCACCCTGCAGGGATTCGATCAGCCTCAGATATTCCACGCGTTCAAGGCTGCTGGAAAGCCTTTGGTCCGGCAACCCGTTTTCCATGATGGCCGGAGCGATATTCAGCCTGATTCCGAGCGATTTACACAAGGCGGCTATGGCAGGAATGTCTGCCAAGTTGTCCGCGGTTATGACGCTATTGACCACCACTTCCACTCCGGATTCTTGGGCCGCCAAGGCGTACTTTCTTAAATTATCCAAAACGGTCGCACCCAAATCCGTCCTTCCGGACGTGACACCCGCCATTTTTGAAATTTTTGCAGGATCGGTTGAATTCAAACTAAAAAGTAAATATTCGGGCAGTCCTGCCGGATCATGCCAAGATCCCGATATTGCTGCGCAAGGCTCGCGGGGGCCGAATTTCTTGCCCCTCGCGTGTTCCCGGATTGGCTGCAATGAGGGCATTTGAGGTTGCACCTGCAATCGGGATACCATGCCACCACCAGTGGCTTTTTCTCCACCTCATCTCTAAAAAGATTCTCGATGACTCTTGTCAAAGTTCCGGCAGAAGGCAATCGTTTTCTGAGAATTTCCAACATGATCCCTGAAAAAGTTAAGAAATTATTATAACTTTTCTCAAGTAAACCGCAAGTGGACAGGCTTGCTGCTAAATTATTCCCGCGTTCGCATGCCTATCGCTCTTCCCTCCCGTTGATGTAAACCTTCACTGTGCGCTGGACCTGGAGTTTGAGCATCTCGCCTTTAATATTGTAGTCGTAGGTGGACAAGTTTTCCGTAGGATTGATCTGGGCCATGGCCTGGCGGAGGTGAGCATTTTTTTCCTTGATCTGGCCTTTGTAGAGCAAATCGTCGTTGTAGGCCTCTTCATAGTCCTTTTCCTCCAAAAACTGATTTTCGATGCGGTTTTTCTCGTCCTGAATTTTTTCTTTCAAATCCGCGTATGCCTGCCTGAGGCGGGTCAGCTCGTCGGACGTAACCTTGTAGTGCCTCAAAATGGCTTTGGCTCCTTGCAATTTCTCTTTGAGCTCAATGAGTTCAACCAGCATTTTTTCGACTTGATTGGGTTTAAGGTCGGCCATATTTTTTTATTTTAAGAATAAGAACGACGAAAAGCACTCTAACAAAGAAATGATTATTTTAAAAATCCAAAAATGCCGCTGTTGCTTCTTCTATGAAAATTTGATAAAAATGAAGGGCTCCCGAGGTACCGTGGTGAAGCGGCTAACACTGCGGTCTGCAAAACCGCCATGCGTGGGTTCGAATCCCACCGGTACCTCCAAAATCAATCGGATTAAGCTTATCTTAAATTTATGAAAATTATTTTTTCAAAAATAAATTTTCCAACTGTTCCCGGCGGGAATATTTATCATTGGAAAAAAGCGGATACGATTTTCAAGGCACCTCAAGGCGGGAAATATCTTATCGCCGTTACCGCATCGGCGAAAAGCGCTAATCAAAATAAGAGTAAGGACGATGATGATCTGCGCGTTTCCGTGGACGACTATGAATTTGGTAAATACGAAGTGCATGATGAGATTATTTCATGGAAAGGATTTGGTACAGCCTCTTCATGGGATGGCGCTGTCTTGCGTGGCGCCGAAAAGACTATTTATTATTTTGTCGAGCTTCGGGAGGGGGAGCATTGTTTAAAATTTTTTGCCGACGAAACGCCAACCCTAAAAGAAGTAGTCATTTCTCTGCTCGATGAGGGTGAAACGATTGAATTCAAAGAGATAATGCCTCCACAGAATATTAAAGTTGATAAAAAAGGTGTACCTTGGCTTGGTTTTATTTTTCTTGGAGTGAAACCAAAATCTTTCTCTCTGTCCGCGATAACCGAAAGCGCCTCGCAGAAAAAAATAACGGATGGCGATAATCTGAAAATACTGATCAATGGCAGGATTTTACCTAATCCAAAAACCCCCTCATCGGACAAATATAAAAATTTTTATTTTTCAGGCGACTTGAATCAGGGGAAGACCGCCACGCTCGAAATCACCCCTAAGTCCTTTGAGTTTCTTGAGGACTCGGTGGAGTTATGGTATGACGAAAAGCCAAACGCAACAATAAAGATAGAAATTTTTGATAGCGTCAGGGATTGGCTTGAAAACAGCCTTTCCGAAAAGGGTAAAAAACTATTTTACAAATCCGTTCTCCAATTAGCCATCCGCTATTTTTATTTAAAAGGGTATGAATATTCCGGCCATTTTCTTGAACATGCGCTTTTAGACAATCCTCAAAAATTGCGCTTCGATAACAATCATGCTTTGTCAAAAACAGTGAAAGCGGATCAAATGTATCAAAAAATACTTTCGATCATTAAGACACAAATCAAAGCAGGGGTCATGAACGGCCAGATACTTTTAGGTGATGAAAATCGGGGAATGAATATTGATTTTGTCAATGATGATTTGGGCTATTCCCTTCACGGTCTAAAAAAGATTGAATATAAGGCCATCCAAACTGAAAGGCGCTATTATCGTATAGAAATGATCCTTTTCGATGTTTACGATGTTTACGATTTTGACGCAAAGGATTACCGAACCAGTCCCATCTGGATTATTATCCATATGGCTGATGTTCTTGAGACATCGCAAATACTGCAAAATTTCGAAATTGAGATAGATATTTCAGAACGCATTAAAATATGAAGAAGTTATTTTTTAGATTTTTATTATTTGGTTTTTTGAGCGGCATCGTTTTTACAATCTTTATGCTCATTTATTATGATAAAACAGGTCAGCTTTTACCCATGCCGACATAGCGATTGATTTTTAAAATGAACAAATTTATTAAATATTGCATATCCTTTTTTGGTTTTTCTTTTGGCTTTTCAGCCGGAATCTTTTTTACATTAATAATAATCTCTCTGATTTTGATTTTTTGGCCTTTATAGCACCCATAAACCTCTTATTGAATGACTAAAAAAACTACCCAAGATTCCTCAGGCCAGAATAATCAGGGCGCCGCTGGCCAGCCCGTACCACCCGATGAGGACATCTCATTGGACGATCTTCAGAAAAAAGTCCAAGAGCTTGAACAGCAGGATGCAACTGAAACGAAGAAGGAAGAACAAGTAATAGCGCAAGAGACTGAATCTCAGAAAAAAATTGAGGAATTAACCGCGACGCTCGCGCGAGCCCTCGCGGATCTTCAAAATTACCGCAGACGCACGGAAGAGGAGCGCCTGCGCTGGATGCATGTGGCGCAAGCCGACTTATTAAAGAGCCTGCTTCCTATTCTTGATAATTTTGACCGCTGCAGCCAACACTTCCCGGAGAGCCTCAAAGATAATGAGTGGGCCAAAGGCGTGCTCAAAATCCACGACAACCTCATGGACACGCTGGCTAAAATCGGCGTGAAGCGAATTGAGACCGTTGGCAAAAAAATCGATCCCCTGCTTCATGAAGCGCTCCTGAGCGCGCCAGGAGAAAAAGATGTGATTATCGCTGAGCTAGGATCCGGGTACTTGCTCAGAGAGACCGTGCTTAAGCCAGCTAAGGTGAGTGTGGGGAATGGAGAACATAGTGACGAGAAACCAGTGACCCCTCGACCAGACTCGGGGCAGGCGAGTGAAGAGAAAAAGTCTTGACGAATGAATTTAGCACTCTATAATGTTGAGTGCTAATTCAATTTTCAATTTACAATTTTTAATTTTCAATTTGTATGGGAAAGATTATTGGAATCGATTTAGGAACGACGAACTCCTGCGTTGCCGTTATGGAAGGCGGTGAGCCTGTAGTGATCGCGAACGCGGAGGGCAATCGCACCACGCCATCCATCGTTTCTGAAAAGGACGGTCAGCGCATGGTGGGCGTGACGGCCAAACGTCAGGCGATCACCAATCCGAAGAATACGATTTTTTCAGCCAAGCGCCTGATCGGGCATCAATTTTCTGAAGTACAAAACGAGATCAAAATGATGCCGTTCGATGTTAGTGCGGGCAAAGACGGACAGGCCATGATCAAAATGAACGGCAAGGAGTATCAGCCTGCGGAGATTTCCGCGATTGTCCTGCAAAAGCTCAAAGCGGACGCGGAGGCTTATTTGGGGCAACCGGTGACGGAGGCGGTGATCACAGTTCCGGCCTATTTCAATGATTCCCAGCGCAAGGCGACCAAGGACGCCGGCACAATCGCGGGTTTCAACGTGAAACGCATCATCAATGAACCCACGGCCGCGGCGCTCGCGTATGGAATGGATAAAAAACATAAGGAAAGCAAGATTGCCGTATTTGACCTTGGCGGCGGCACGTTCGATATCTCCGTGTTGGAATTGGGCGACGGTGTGTTCGAGGTGATTTCCACCAACGGCGACACACACTTAGGCGGCGACGACTTTGATCAACGTATCATTGAATGGCTCGTGAAAGAATTTAAGAAGAGCGACGGCATCGATCTTTCCAAGGATCAGATGGCGCTTCAGCGCCTGAAGGAAGGCGCGGAAAAAGCAAAGATTGAGCTTTCCAGCGTTCAGGAAACGGAGATCAATTTGCCGTTCATTACCGCGGACAGCAGCGGCCCCAAGCATTTAAACCTGAAACTCAGCCGCTCCAAGATGGAAGAGCTTGTGAACGAACTGATTGAGCGCACCAAGGAGCCCTGTATCAAAGCGCTTGAAGACGCCAAAATGAAGGCGTCGGATATTAATGAAGTGGTTTTGGTGGGAGGCATGACGCGCATGCCCGCAGTGGTAAAGATCGCGGAAGCGATTTTCAAACGGCCGCCGCACAAAGGCGTGAATCCGGACGAAGTGGTTGCAATAGGCGCGGCGCTTCAAGGCGGCGTGCTTATGGGCGACGTGAAAGACCTGTTACTTTTGGACGTCACTCCCCTGTCGCTTTGCATTGAAACGCTGGGCGGCGTGGCCACAAGAATGATTGAACGTAACACCACGATCCCCACTTCCAAGAGCCAGGTGTTTTCGACCGCGTCCGACAATCAGCCCAGCGTGGACGTCCACGTGGTGCAGGGCGATCGCGAGATGGCATCGGACAACAAATCGCTCGGACGATTCATTTTGGATGGTATTCCCCCTGCCCCGAGAGGGGTGCCACAAGTTGAGGTGACGTTCGATATCGATGCCAGCGGAATCCTGAACGTGACTGCCAAAGATAAAGGCACGGGCAAATCGCAAAAAATCACGATCCAGGGCAGCGGAGGACTTTCCGACAAAGAGATCGAAAAAATGCGGAAGGACGCGGAAGCGCACGCGGAAGAAGACAAACAGAAGAAGGAAAAAGTCGAGACGCGCAACAAGGCGGAGGGGCTTGTGTTCCAGCTTGAAAAGATGATGCGCGAGAACGAGGCGAAAGTCCCGAAAGACGTGCAGAAATCGGTCAACGAGAAGATTAACGCGCTGAAAGACCTACTCAAGAATGAGAAGACTGAGACGGACGAACTCAGGAAGGCGATCGAAACCCTCGAACAGGAAGCGCAAAAAGTCGGCGCGGCGATCTATCAGCAGGTGGAAAACGAGGAAGCGAAGAAGGACGGGAAGAAATCAGAGACCCCTCGACCAGACTCGGGGCAGGCGAGTGACGAGAAAAAGAAGGATGAGCCGGAAGAGGGAGAGGTGGTGGATGGGGAGGAGAAGAAATAAGGCGAATAATAGTATTTACCCACCCTTTATGTCAGATCTTGATAGTGCGCTCGCCGCATTGATGACCATCCACGCCGAAGCCATGCCTAAAGCAAACACCGTTGCCTGGGCCCGGAATGGTAAAGTGTGGTCGGGAAAGACAACGGATGGAGGTTTTTGGAAACTCACGAAAAATTCCGAGGAGGATTACACGACGAGTACGGAGAAGAGATAAATTACAGCTTCATGAAACGCACCTCGTTCCCGCGCGAATCGAGGAATTTTTTGAAATCGTCGCGAGAGAGTTCGAGCGTGGAGGTGTTGACGAGCGGATGGTAGTGCAAGCGATCGAAGTTCCAGAGGTCTTGGTCGATGAGTACGATCACTTCGTGATTCACGTCGTTGATGAGACCTAGCGGCGTGACAGATCCGGGCGTGACGCCGAGGTATTTTTTCATGCGCTCGGGCGAGGCGAAACCGAGCTTGGATTCGTTGAGCGTGTGCGCGAGCGCCTTGAGGTCCACGGTTTTATGAGCCTGGACTACGACGAGGTAGTGCCGATGTCCTTTGCGATTGCGAAGAAAAAGATTTTTGCTGTGGCCGCCGGGGATGTTTTTGTAGTACTCGTCGGCTTCCTCGCACGTGAAAACTGCGGGGTGATGGTGCTCGATGTAAGGGATGCCTAATTCTTTTAAAATGTCGTAGATGATTTGCATACTTGAGTCGCATCGTATCATAAATTGACCCTTCGGCTCCACGCTTTTGGGCGTGTCGCTCAGGGTCAATCATGAGCCTGTCGAATGATTGACTTTTTTAATCATAAAACATACACTACGGGGTGCTTTACTACGGGCCGATGTGGCGGAATTGGCAGACGCGCACGACTCAAAATCGTGTTCCTTCGGGAGTGTGGGTTCGATTCCCACCATCGGCACCAGAAAATAGATAAAAAAAATCTATGAAGAAAAAGGGTACCAAAAAATCATCCGATATCGGCATCTCGCTTCGTCCCACAAAGACTTTTTTCAGCTCCCTGCTTGTCGTCATCGCCGTGGTGCTGGTGTGGTGGGGCATCTGGCATCTGCTCGACGCCTATCTTTATCCGTTCAATCACCTTTTGACGAGCGGCGCCGCGATTTTTGTGGGGCTTCTGATCCTTTACCTTCCGGACAAAGATCTGAAAGATTTGCTGTAAATTTCTTTACAAACGTCGGCTACTGCGCTATAAATAAAGTATTATGGCTTCCACTCGTCTCGTCGTCGGTCTCCTTATTATTCCGCTCTAACTTCCTAGAGACCGACGCCCGTACCCGCTCTTACGATCATCTCTAGGAACTCCTGAGGTGATTTTTTTAACTGGCTAATTCCGAATTATGGTTTCCACACTCGCTCAGACAAAACTGTATCAGCTCAAATGCTTTTCCTGCGGAAAATTATTTGACGAGCGTGAAACGGTCACCCGATGTCTTTCATGCGGCGACCCGTTGACGATTGAGTACGATCTTAAATTCATGCGGCAACGGCTCAACGTGTACGCGCTCAAAAATTCGCCTGTGTCCGCGCTCAAGTATTTGAGTTTCTATCCCATCCAGGATCTCAACAAAATCGTCACGCTTGACGAGGGCGGCACGCCGCTGCTCCGCTGCCGCAATTTGTCGAAAAAACTTGGGATGAATAAGCTCTACATTAAGAACGAAGGGGCAAATCCTACAGGAGTTTTTAAAGATCGCGGGACGCTTGTGGAAGTGACGAAGGCGTTGGAACTGAACGCGAAGGCCGTGTGTCTGGCGTCCACAGGCAATATGGCCGCGTCGGTCGCGGCGTACTCCAGCATTGCCAAAATCCCCTGCTACGTGCTGGTGCCCGAAGGAACCCCTGTTGGAAAATTGGCCCAAGCGCTGTCGTATGGCGCCCACGTGATTCAGGTGCGCGGCTCGTACAGCGATTGCGCCACGCTCGCGGAAGCGCTGGCCAAAAAATACGGGTTCTATCTAGCCGGCGACTATGCGTTTCGCCTGGAAGGACAAAAATCCCAAGCGTACGAAATCATTGAACAGCTCTACTGGAAATGCCCGGACACCGTGGTCTGCCCTGTCGGTTGCGGAACGAATTTGTCAGCGATCTGGAAAGGGTTTAAAGAATTCAAGGAATTAGGCCTGATTGACCGGCTCCCCCGCCTCATCGCGGCGCAGTCTACCGGATGTAATCCCGTAGTCAAAGCGTTCCGCGAAAAACGTTCCACCTTTGACATTATTGAAAAGCCCAATACTCTGTGCGGCGCGGTGGCCGCTGGCAATCCGCTGGACGGAAAAAAGATCCTCCAGGCGCTTCGCGAGTCCAAGGGGAGCGCGGTTGAAGTGACGGACGAGGACGCGCTTCACGCGGAACGAGAATTGGCGAAATCGGAAGCGGTTTTTGTGGAGCCTTCCGGCGCGCTCGGCCTTGCCGCGATTAGTCAGCTGGCAAAAAAAGGGTTCTTTAAAAAAAAAGATGTGGTGGTGTGCATTGCTACAGGCAGCGGGCTCAAAGATCCCAAGACGATTCTCAAAATCTTCCCTGAGCCGCCGAGTATTGAGCCGGACATGCGCGAAGTGGATCATTATTTTAAATACAAAATCTATCAGATTCGCAGTAATGGAACGCCTGAGAAGGACAAGAGTATGATTTTATTATCAGGGGCCGTGGATCCGAAGCGCGTGAAAGAAGTGATTCGAAAAGAATTCAATCTTACATTGGATGCGCGCCTTCAGCGCGTGATCACTGACGAGATTCGTCACTTCCATGAAAAAGGGAAAGCGCTAACCCGTTTCGATCTACAAAACATTCTTGAAGGTCGTCTGAATGAATTGATGATGCAGGAAAAAGTGCTCCAGGTAACGGACTTTCAGACGAATACTTCCAAGCATCGGGAAGCGAGCGCAAAAGTGCAAATGAAGTATCGTGAACAGACTATTGAAGCCGCGGGTAAGGGCGTTGGAACGGTGGACGCCATCATCACGGCCATCAAACGCGGCATTAAGGAATTCGACCAGCTGTTCGTCCGCCTCACGGATTATAACGTAAAAATTTACACAGGGGGCGTGGACGCGACCGTAAAGGTCGATATGACGCTTGAGGATAAAAACGGAAACCGCGTGGTTGCGAACGCCACGTCTCCGGACGTGATTGTGGCTTCCGTAAACGCGTTTGAGAAGGGATACAATATTTTGTATGCGAAGAATTATTCTAAATAAGCTATAAGCTATAAGCTTTAAGCTCTGACTAGTAGCTAATAGCTTATAGCTTAAAGCTATCCGATGACTCACCATCCATTAAAACCCGGCTCCGACATCTTCTGCGAGGCGCTCGCTCAGGAAGACGTTGAATTGATGTTCGGCATCCCCGGCGGCGTGGTAGTTCCGTTGTACGATAAGATCAATAAATACGGCCATCGTATCCGGCATATTTTGCCGCGACAAGAGCAGGGCGGCGGTTTTGCCGCGGACGGGTACGCGCGCGTGACCGGGAAAGCGGGTGTCGCCTTGGGAACTTCGGGGCCGGGAGCGACGAATTTGATGACGTCCATTGCGAATTCCATGATGGATTCCGTGCCCACGGTGTACGTCACCGGACAGGTGACCGAGGGGCTGATTGGCACGGACGCGTTTCAGGAAACGGACGTGATCGGCATGACCATGCCGATTGTGAAACACAGTTATTTCGTGAATCACGCGCAGGACATTCGCCGCGTCATCAAGGAGGCGTTTTACATCGCCTCCACGGGACGTCCCGGACCGGTCCATATCGATTTCGCCAAGGACGCCTGGCTCTCGACCGCGCCGGATGACACCAATGTGACTATGGATTTGCCTGGCTATCAGCCCATTCCCGAGCGGTGCAGTGATGGAGATATTCAACGCCTCGAAAAACTTTTGGAACGAGACGGCGTAAAACCCGTGATCATTGCCGGGCATGGCGCGGAATTGTCGGGCGCGCATCACGAGCTCCTTGAATTCGCGGAACGTCATCATATTCCCGTGACGAGCACGCTGCTGGGGCTGTGCGCCTTTCCTCAGTGGCATCACCAGTGGATCGGCATGGTGGGCATGCACGGCGACGCGGTGGCGAACTTTACCGTGAACGCGGCCACGCTCGTTATCAGCATCGGGAGCCGATTCGATGACCGGATCACGGGAAAAGTGAGCGCGTTTATCCAGGGTAAAACGTTCGCGCATTTTGAAATCGACCCGTCGGAGATCGGAAAAAACGTGCCGATCGACCTTCCGCTTTCGGGAGACATCCGCGACTCGCTGACGCGCGCGAATAAACTTCTGTCGTCCCATCGCTTCGATGCCTGGTGGCAGTGGATCGAAGCGCAAAAGGAGCGTTATGGTTTTCTTGATTTCACACTCAATCCTGAAAAAAACACGCGAGACCTGAGCCAGCCGCGGCTCATCCAAATGCTGTCGGACATGACCCGTGGCGAGGCCATCGTGGCCTCGGATGTGGGACGCAACCAAATGTGGACCGCGCGATTCTATCGCTTCAAACACCCTCGATCGTATCTCTCTTCGGGCGGACTCGGTTCGATGGGATACGGGCTCCCTGCCGCCATCGGCGCCAAGCTCGGCCTTCCTGAACGTGAGGTGTGGGCTGTGAGCGGCGACGGCGGATTCATGATGAACGCGCAGGAGATGGCGACCCTCATGGCGTACAATATTCCGGTCAAAATGATGGTGATGGAAGATGGCGCGCTGGGCATGGTGCGCCAGTGGCAGAACCTGCTTTTTGATAAAAACATCTCGCACACGGATTTGAAAAATCCTGATTTCGTGGCGCTCGCGGCTGCCTTCGGCATTCCCGCCTGGCGCGCGCGCACGTACACGGAAGCGGCGCAGGGAATTGAGAAAGCGCGTCAGGCCAAAGGCTCCGCGCTTGTGATCTGCCACGTGGATCCGGATGAATATATCCTGCCCATGATCCCGCCCAATGCGGCGCTCGGAGATCAGTGTTTGAGGGAGGAAGACTTTAAAAGAAGTGGTTAGCTATTAGCTTTTAGCGTTTAGCCAGAATTAAGCCCCGCCGAGGCGGGGCCGGCAAAGCTAACAGCTAAAAGCTAATAGCTAACCACTAACTTATGACCAACATCGAATACCATTATTACTGGCTGCATCTGTACGTCCAAAACGGCGTGGGCGTGATGGCGCGCATCAACGTGATTCTGCGAAAATTCGGCGTGAACATCCAATCGATTGACGTGTCTGTGGCCGAGGGAACGAGCGCCTTCTCGAACATCGTGTTCGACCTGGAATCGACCCGGGACGAACACGGAATCGGGATCGTGATGCGCAAACTGGAACGACTGATACCCGTGGTAAAGGTTGAGTGGAAGAAGGTCGCGGACAAAGCCAAAAAGACGTCGCGATCGGCGGCGAAAGAATTTGAATTCTGAATAGTGACAAGTAACGAGAGACGAGAAAGATTAACTCGTCACTTATTTCTCGTCACTAAAAAATTTACTCCATAAATTTTTATCATGGCAACCATCAACTTCGGCGGCGTAATGGAAGACGTGGTGACGCGCGAGGAATTTTCCTTGAAAAAAGCTCAGGAAGTCCTTAAAAATGAGGTCGTGGCCGTGCTCGGCTACGGCGTGCAGGGGCCGGCGCAGGCCATGAATTTGCGAGACAACAAAATCAAGGTGATCGTGGGTCAGCGCAAAGGTTCTGCCTCGTGGGACAAAGCGATCGCGGACAGGTGGGAGGAGGGCGCAACGCTGTTCGAGGTTGAGGAAGCGGCCCGGCGCGGCACGGTTGTGATGTATTTACTTTCGGACGCGGGCCAGAAACTCCTGTGGGACAAGATGAAGCCGCACATCACCACGGGCAAGGCCCTGTTTTTTTCACATGGGTTTTCGATCACGTACAAAGAGCGCACGGGCGTGATTCCGCCCAAAGACGCGGACGTGATCTTGGTGGCGCCCAAAGGCTCGGGGCGTTCGGTGCGCAAACTGTTTTTGGAAAAACGCGGCATCAATTCGAGCTTCGCCGTATTTCAGGACGCGACCGGACGCGCCCGCGATAGGGTGCTCGCTTTGGGAATCGCGATCGGCTCGGGGTTTTTGTTTCCCACCACGTTCGAGAAGGAGGTATTTAGCGACCTCACGGGCGAGCGCGGCGTGCTGATGGGCGCCCTGGCCGGCATCATGGAGGCGCAGTATCTGACGCTCCGCAAACACGGCCACTCCCCCAGCGAGGCGTTCAACGAGACCGTGGAGGAGCTGACGCAAAGCCTGATGCCGCTTGTGGGCGAGAAAGGTATGGACTGGATGTACGCGAACTGCTCGACCACGGCCCAACGCGGCGCGCTCGATTGGAAGCCCACATTCCGCGACGCCGTGCTGCCGGTGTTCGAGAAGCTGTATAAGAGCGTCGAAAGCGGCACTGAGGCGCAAATCACCTTGGACGCCAACAGCAAGCCGGATTACAAAACGGGACTGGAGAAAGAGCTTGGTGCAATGCGAAATTCCGAGATGTGGCAAACGGGCGCGGAGGTGAGGAAGCTGAGGCCGGAGAACCAGAAATAGGGCCGATTTTATCAGTTCATACTGACCACTAAATCAAGATTGAGCGCCTTGGCCACTTTCTCCAAAAAATGAATGCTCGGGTTGTAGTTGCCCGACTCAAGACGCGAGATGGCCGATTGCTTGGTGCCGATTTTTTTGGCGAGTTGCGACTGGGTGAGACCTTTTTCGATGCGCTTTCCGATGATTGCTCGGGCAATAGCAAACTTAGGCTGAAGAGCCTCATACCTCTTTCGAATTTCGGGATCCCTTAGGATGCGCCTTTTAAAACTTTTTGGCATAAAGGTAAAATTTGCGGGCTGGCTTTAAGAATTCTCCAAAAGATAGTTCATCATTTTTCTTTTCCTGTCCCATTTCAGGCCGCGATGTACGCTGAGCTTCGCTTTCCAGTGGGCGAATGAGCCGTCGCAGC
>JACRIE010000047.1 GCA_016220165.1 Candidatus Peregrinibacteria bacterium | reverse complement strand
GGCCGCGCGGCCCCCACAAACACCAAAAAGACCTAGCTGTCGGATGAAAATGAAAAAAAGCGAGGTGATTTTCCGGCTCCCCAAAAATTCTGATAAAATGTAGCAAGAAAATCATTGAAAGTCAAATTTTAGAGCGAACCTCTCCCGTCACCCTTTTGGAGATTTTTTGAAAATCTTAGGAAAAAAAGGGCTGATCCAAATGTGATCTCGGACATCCTGTCCTCAACCCTCCGGGCGGCTAAAAATCAGCCGTCCAATTCGACTGTCCTGCCGAATTGTACTGCTCATCGGAGGGAATGAAGTCCTGGAAGTAACTCTCTATATCAGGAATGGCATCAGCATCCGGTGGCGGGTGAAAATTCGGGGGTGGCGGGGAATGGATTCTCTGATTCCAAAGCCCGAGATGCTTTAATATTTTCTTCCTGGTTTCGTAATCCGTAATAATCGCAATCACTTTCATTTCGCCCCCGCATTTTTTACACACGAGAGGCGAAACCTCGAAAACCTTTTTGATCAGCCTGGCCCAGGCGTAATTTCTGGACCGGCTCTCCTTGGCTTCCTCTTCCATGATCTCGATTTCCATCTCTGACAGTCCCGCTCTTTTCCGCATTCCTCTGGACTTATTGGAGTAATACCCCATGTATCGCACAGTTTGTTCGCGGGCATTGGGTACATGGACGCTGAGCCTTGCCAGAAACTCCACGGGATCAAAGCTTAAGGTCTCTTTGTCCGTTCGATAGAAGACAACCTGATTTTCCCTGTCGTATGTAAGCCGGGCCATGGAAATGGGAGGGCGGATCATGTACCTGGCAAGGCGTTCTCTTCCAGCGTCATCGTTGATCACCGCCTTGCCCTCGGCATGGATATTGAACCCGGAGTGTTTCCAACCGAGAAGATTTTGAATCAAATCCCCGGAAATCAAACCTTCATCTTTTAACATCCCAAGGACTGAAAGACGAAAATACTCCTCCATCCTTTTACAGCAATAGTCATTGGTCAATAGTCATTTGTCATTGATAAGCAGGAAGACGCCCTAATGACCAATGACTAATGACTAATAAGTCCGCCCCAAAGGTCTGATAGATTAATACGGCCCCTGGAACTGCGGCCTTTTCCGGGACAACCTCCTGATAAAACGTCTTTACTGTGTCGTAACAGCAATGGCAGAGTTTTCCTAAAAGCTTCCGGTTAAATTTGAAGTAAGGCCGGATGATCTTCGGGATGGAGAAGACATAATGCTTGTGGTTTATCGCGCCGGGGGTCTCCGCCTTGCCGTGAGAAAAATCACCCTTGACAAAATAATCCCGATCCTGTACAATTGGCCGCGGATACAGTAATTATTCAAGTCTTGCTTTTAATCTCGATTTCAGGTTGCTTATGTTTAACATCTATCCGATTACCGTCACATGGGAAGCAGAAAACCTTTACGTTACCAGGTGTCCCGAAGTGGAGGGCGCTTGGGCGGAGGGGGAGACTGCGGAGGCGGCGGTGGAAAATTACAAGGACGCGATTCGGGGAGTTCTGCAGTACCACCGGGGGATGGCGGTAGCATAACGTTGTAAAAAAATGGTCCATTATTGTTTTTCCAGGCACGCTAAAATGCAAATGCAGGAACGCGGGGCCAGCGAGGCGGAAATTATCGAGACAATCGAAACAGGTGAAAAAATACCGGCTAAAAGAGGCCGCTCGGCGTATCGCAAAAATTTCCAATTTAATGATAGATGGGGCGACAAAACTTACGCCATTAAGCAGGTAATGCCGGTTGTCGCCAGCGAAGAGCAAAAAATAGTTGTCATCACGGTCTATACTTTTTACTTCTGAAAATTATATGCAAATCATTTATGACGATGAAGTCGATGCCGCCTATATCCGGTTTACCAAGAAACCGGCGCAGGTGACTACGCAAAGAATTTCGGAAGATGTGGCGATCAATTATGACAGCAAGAACGAGGTGGTGGGGATCGAAATTCTTTCGGCCAGCGAGCACCTCTTTCCGCGCTCCGGCAAACTGCAGTTGGAAGTCCAAAACGCGGAAATCGCCACACTGGCTTGATAGCTTGATAGGAATTTGCTTTTTTTGGGGTTTATTGATTAGAGGTCTTTTTGGTGTTTGTGGGGGCCGCGCGGCCCCCACAAACACCAAAAAGACCTAGCTGTCGGATGAAAATGAAAAAAAGCGAGGTGATTTTCCGGCTCCCCAAAAATTCTGATAAAATGTAGCAAGAAAATCATTGAAAGTCAAATTTTAGAGCGAACCT
>JACRIE010000046.1 GCA_016220165.1 Candidatus Peregrinibacteria bacterium | reverse complement strand
TCCAATACGGGAGACTCCATCGACCTCGCCGCCCCGGGCGTGAACATCCTGGGCCTGGCGCTCAACGGCGCCTACAAAGGCCAGACGGGGACGTCCGGCGCCGCGGCGCACGCGGCGGGAGCGGCGGGACTGCTGCTGTCCGATAACCCTGTTTTTACAAGCGGTCAGCTTTCACAGAAACTCTATGACTCGTCGAAAGACCTGGGGGATGCGGGGAGGGATGCGTATTACGGGTGGGGAAGGGTGGAGATGGAAGTAAAAATTAAACCAGCCGAAGAAGTCCCCCCTTCGTCTACACAAGAAAAAATAAACTCAGAAGGAAATCATGAAAAAGATGGAGGGGAAGAAAAACAAGATAACAATAATAATTATAATAATGCCAATAGTGACGATAGGGAGCAGGTGCTTCTTCATGATCTTGCGATTACGGATATCAAAATAGAATTACCAGGAGCAGGCACAAACGGAGTAGAAATCAAGAAAACGGAAGATGATATCGATAAAAGTAATAGCACCGATGATGACAAGATGGCTTTTTCTCATTTAAAAGGGCCAGGAGAATCGACACGAACACCAGCCGAAACGGTCGGCAATGCGAATCAAGAGGTCCGTACCAGTCAGAATAGCGGAGATATAAACAATTCCAGTAATAATACGCCAGAAAATTTTTTCCATAATATTTCAGTTACGCCTGATCAAACAGTCAATATCATAATCCATATCCGAAATCTTGGACAGGTGGAAGAAAAGAATATTGCAATCCGCTTGTACATCAATGATGTCCAGATAGGCGCTGACCAAATACTTTTAGATTTAAAACCAGAGGCTATCCAAACTGTAAGCTTTCCCTGGATGCCAAATATCGCGTCCAATGAAAATAATAAATTTATTGTTAGAGCTGAAATCCAAGGAATTTCAAGTGACGTCACGATAAAAAACAATTCCTTTATCCGGAATTTATTCGCGAGGAAGGATAATGGAATGATTATCATTCAATACGATGTTAATCCTCCTGTCCATCAGTATCTAACTGAAGAGGCCCTAAATCATCTTGGAGCAAATAATCTCAATTTAGAGGCTTATAAGGAGATGAAAGATTATATTCCACAATTGCGCGAAGGAGCTGGGAAAGAGGATGATACTACACCCGATAAAAATGATCCGAATAATGATACCTCTTGGCGTCCGCTTCGCCATTTTTATCGACCTACGGATCAATTAGGTTATTTTGATGGTGGAAATTTTAACCGTTCGACTAATTGGGCTCTAAATCAACCAGATGTGCCCGATGACACCCGCTATCGCAATTCTTACCAGTGGGCTACCAATCAGAAGGTTGGAGCAGATCAAGCGGATAATCATTATAGTTTTCAGGATGCTATTAATGAATATAAAAAAGGTCCTGAACATAGAGCCGATGCGTATCAAATTTTAGGACACATCCTTCATTTGATAGAGGATGCATCTTTGCCGGAACATACCCAATTAGAATCTCATTATGATGGACCTTTGGGTTTAGGGGGAGGAGAGATGGGGTCAGGCTACGAGCAATTTGTTGGCGATCAATATGGCTCTCCCGAAACAGTCGCATCCGAGAATAAATTGAGACAATTTCTTCATCCTGGTTCATCAGCCTCTTTTTATACATCAAATGATAAAAAGGTTTTTTCTTACTACAATGAGGTGATTTCAAAGTTTACCTTCTTGGATCAATATTTCGATTCAATGGCGAGTTTGAGCTATTATCGCAATCGTTTTAAAGGCGATTTGGATAAATCAGAAGGAGAGAGGGGGCAGTTAGAAAAAATGTTTCCAAAGCTCCACCTTTTTGGCAGCAAAAAACCGCAATGGTTTCTTTCATTCGTTGGAAGTTATCAGAGAGAAGATCAAGTTAATCTTCAGGATACTTGGTGGGAGACAAAACGAATGGATGGAAATACTCAAGAAGACCCAGGTTGGTACTACATTGAAAATTCTTATTACATGGAAGACCTTCCGGAAGTCCGTCCCGCGCGCTACGAAGCCGACTGGTACACCTATGCCCTGAATGAGATGAAAAAACCGCGCGACCAGCGGTTTAAGACGCCTTATGATGGCCCGTATGTCGAGAATGATCCGAATAATGGAAAAATTCTGGCCGGAGTCTTTGCCGATGATCTCATTCCCCTGGCTGTTCAACATGCGGCGGGAGTGATGGATTTGTTCTGGCGCGAGACACACAAGGACACCGAGCCCACGGAAGGACTGGATGCCTTCTTCAGGCGCGCGGCGGCCGAATTCGGAATCCCGGAGGACTTCCTCAAGGCCATCGGCTACGTGCGCTCGCATTGGGAAATGCAGACGGGCGCGGCGGGAGAGTATGGCGTCATGCAGCTGAACGATGCCGAAATCCAAAAAGCGAGCGGACTGATCAACGCTCTGCCGGAAAGCATCAAAAACGACAGGGAAACGAATATCCGCGCCGAGGCGGCGCTCCTCCGGGCGGATAAAAATAGGCTCTACCCCACCATTGCCGGCCTGTCGGACGAGCAGTGGTTCATCGTTGTGCGGAATAATTTTTCAACCCCGAACGATCCCCTCGCCCACAATTACGCCCGGGCGGTTGCCGACATGGTTGAAAAAGGTGTGAATAAGACGCTACTTGCGGGAGAAAGCCTATCCCTCAATAGCCGGCATCTGGCCCTGAGCAATCCCTTTCTGAATATCGCCACGGACGGCGCTGACGGTTCCGAAGGCAAGCCCGCGGTTATCAATACTCCCGCAAGTCCCCATCGCTATCTGGATAGCCACCGGACGGATGAGGATATCGACACGATCGTGATCCATCTGATGGAAGGATACTATCAATCCAGCATCCGGCTCGCCCGGGATGACCAAAAATACGGGGCGCATTATTATGTCCGCAGTAAAGACGGTGAAATCACCCAGATGGTGGCGGATGAAGACATCGCCTGGCATGCCGGGGATGACGCCACGAGCAAAAGGAGTATCGGTATAGAACACGAGGGATTCCTCAATGATAAAAGCTGGTTTACGGAAGCGATGTACCGGTCTTCGGCGGCCCTGGTCCGATCTCTTGCCAAACAATACAATATTCCGCTGGTGCATCCTGCGGACGATCCCGCCAGCGGCCCCGGCATTATCGGCCATATCCAAGTTCCCGGATGCCCGTATTCCGGCGGCGGAAAAAACTGCCATGTCGACCCCGGAGCCTATTGGGACTGGGATCATTTTATGTCTTTAGTGAGAGGCGATGGAGAAACCAAACCCCCTCCACCCCTGATCCTCCCCGTCATCCAATCCCCTGACCTCGTCCCGGTTCTGGACGACGACACGTTCACCCTTAATGAAACCCCCACGGGCAGCGGCTACCGTTATGATGCCAGGGTGACGGTGAAAAATAACGGGAACGGGGCGGCGACCCATGGTCAGCTCTGTTTCGATTATGTGATCGCGGGCATTCATGCGTGCGCCGCCACCCAGGGCACGATCGGATATTTGGCCCCGGGGGCGGTCAAAATCGTTGATTTCTCTTTTTCGATTCCCCTGATCCGACTTTTCGATTATCCGTCCAAAACGATCAAGATCAAGGGCGTCTCCCCGAATGAGTCGAAGACGGATAATAATTCGGGAGAGATCCCCCAAAAAGCCATTGACGCGCTCGGCGGCGTGGACCTCACCTCCGCGGCGCTCGCCGGCATCACGATCGACCCCGGCGGCGGCGGGATACGGTTCGTTATCAAAGGCGATAAGGCGAAGGCGGGCGATCAGATGATCGATCTGAACGGCGCGCGGTCCGACAT
>JACRIE010000044.1 GCA_016220165.1 Candidatus Peregrinibacteria bacterium | reverse complement strand
AAAGTTCTGAAGGGGTGTTCAGGGTGTTTCCGGAGATACGGAAAAGATACTGGGGGCAGCATTTTTGGGCGAGGGGGTATTTTGTGTCATCCCCGCTTTAGAACGGTACCAATTTCACCGACCACGATAGTACCAGTCAATTAATAACTTTTTCGATTATTCTTTTCGATAGTACAGTATCCCAGCCATGCCTTGGCCGGATAAAGGGGGTGCTGTATGAAGAAACGATGTAAATTCTGCCACAAATGGTTTACCCCTCATCCCCAGGCGCCGCATCAACGTTGCTGTTCAAGTCCGGCTTGTCGCAAGAAGCGGAAAGCCGCGGCGGATAAAAATTGGTGGTTAAATAACCCAAAATATGGCCAAAGCCGGAGACCAAAGATAAAAGCTTGGGCCAAGGAATATCCTGATTACTGGCGCAAATACCGTAAAGAACACCCTGATTATGTAGAAAAAGACCGCCGTAGAAGGCGGTCTGCCCACCAAAAGGCCAAAAACGCCGCAAAACAAGACGCAGTTCGCCAAATATCCGTCGAGAAACTTGAGAGTATTAGGGATTTGACCCCCATTTGTGCCGCAAAACAAGACGCAGTTCACCGTCGGGTAAATGGCATACTGGACTACCTTTTCTGGAAGGAGTCCGCCGCAAAACAAGACAACATGGTTAATTGCCTGGCCAGTGGGCCATAATGGATGACAAAGGAGGGCCGTAATCATGGATGCACAAATTTGGGGAGAGATTCGCCGGTTGAAGGAAGTTGAGGGTTTATCAGAGCGGGAGATCGCAGAGCGGTTAAACATTTCACGAGGCAAAGTCAGGCGGGCGCTGTCCGGATTGCCGTCTCAAAGAGAGCCACGGCAAGTAGATTCCAAGCTTGACCAATTTAAACCGGCCATTGCTGAGATTCTGAAAGATTATCCTGATTTAAGCGGGGTACGAATATTTGAGAAGATAAAAGAATTGGGATATTCCGGCGGAACAACCATCTTGCGGGAATATCTGGCCGATTTGCGCGGCCTGCACAGGGAGGCCTTTGTCCGCTATGAGACCGCTCCCGGCGAAGAAGCCCAGGTGGACTGGGGATATTACGGGTTGTTGCCGTTCGGGAATTGTACTCGTAAAATTTACTTTTTTGTCATGGTCCTTTCTTACAGCCGCAAAATCTATGTGGAGTTTACGGTTTCCCAATCATTGGATGTTTTTCTGCAATGTCATCTTAACGCGTTTAAGTATTTCGGCGGAGTTACCAAGACCATCCTTTATGACAACTTGAAATCGGTCGTCATTTCCCGCTACATCAATCACATTCAATTCAACCAGAAATTCATGGAGTTTGCCGGCTATTATTTATTTACTCCTAAGGCCTGCAATGTTAGAAGAGCCAATGAGAAAGGCAAGGTGGAATCAGGTGTTGGTTTCATTGAGAAAAACTTTCTGGCGGGCCGGGACTTCAGGGATTTTAGCGATCTGGAACTGCAATGCCGTCCATGGCGGGAGCAGGCCAACCAGCGCACACACGGAACCACCAAAGAAATCCCGGAAGAGCGCTTTCAAAAAGAAAAGGACTTCCTGCTGCCGCTGCAACCTAATGATTACGATGTGACGGTGCCGGTTCAGCTTCGGGCTTATCACGATTGCCGTCTGCGGTTTGACGGCAATTATTATTCCGTGCCGGCTAAATATATCTGCTTGCCGCTGATTTTGAGAGCCGGTAAATATGAAATGAAAATCTTTTATCAAGGGCATTGTATTGCCATTCATCGGCGCTCCTGGGGAAAAAACGAAAAGATCGATAATCCTAAACACTTTGCCGACCTCCTAAAGATCAAAAAAGCGGCCAGGGATTCCAAACTGCGGGAGCGGTTTTTATCCATTTCTCCCCACTGCGCTGAATATTTTGAGGGATTATTGGGTCTGGAAAAAGACCTGAAGGAAGAACTGCGCCAGATTATGCGGCAAGTTGACCTCTACGGTGTTTACGAAGTTATTCCGGCCATTGAAAAAGCGCTTGAGTACAAGGCCTTTGGCGCCGCCTATCTCAAAAACATCATTGCCCAGAATCGGGCCAAACGGCAAGAGAAAACCATCCAGCCGCTCAAACTCTCCAAATATCCTGATCTGGAAAACCTGGAAATTGAAGCAAGAGGACTGGATTATTACGATCAACTTTTTGCAGGAGGGCAAAACCATGCTTAACCAACCAAAAACACTAACAGATAAACTCAAAGCGCTATATTGCTTTAACGCGGTAGAAAGATACGAAGCCCTGGCCAAACATGCTGCCCGGCACAATCTTTCCTACGAGAAATTCCTGGAGCAGCTCGTGGACGAGGAATTATGCGCCAAAGACAAACGGAGCATCGAAAGGCGGGTGCGCGAAGCCAAGTTCCCGGCCATTACCACTTTAGACCAATATGATTTTTCCCACCCTAAAAAGGTCGACAAAAAGCTGGTCCTGGAGCTTTTTGATCTCAAATTCATTGAGAAAAAAGAGTGGGTGGTCTTTTTAGGCAGCAGCGGTCTGGGTAAAACCCATCTGGCGAAAGCGCTGGGTTACGCGGCCTGCGGCCAAGGATATCGGGCGCTGTTCACGAAAACGGCTCAGGTGGTCAGCGCCCTGCAGGCCGCCCAAAGCGATAATTCGCAAGCTAAATCTTTGCACGGTTTTACCAAACCCGACCTCCTGATCTTAGACGAAGCCGGCTTCCTGCCGCTGGATCAGGGGCAAGCCAACCTGTTGTTTCAAGTGATTTCCGACCGCTATGAGTATGGCCGGGGGGCGACAATTATTACGACCAACCTGGCCTTCAAAGATTGGGGTCGGATCTTTCACGACAGCGTGCTTGCCCAGGCAGCCGTGGACAGGATTATTCATCGTTGTCAGGTGGTTAAAATCGAAGGAGACAGCTATCGTAGTAAAGGCAAACAAACAGATTAATTTCTCTGCCCGTCATTAGGCGGGTATTTTCAGAATCATCGCATTCTCGTTGGGTCTTTTTTGTTT
>JACRIE010000045.1 GCA_016220165.1 Candidatus Peregrinibacteria bacterium | reverse complement strand
ATATGGAACGGCTTAACGAAGGGTTGGGTTTCGATTTTTACCGAAGCAGTTCCTGCGTCCACGACCCGGAGAAAATGAGGCTTTATAAGGCCTATGAAGTCTTTTTTAAATTAATTCCCATCCTGCCGGGATTTCTCCGGCGGCGGCTCCATCCCCGGTTGTTTAAGAAAATTCCGCCGCGTGTCTGTTCTTTCATAAGTTTTGTGTCCGATGTTTTTATCGGGCTTCTCAAAAAGAATCCGGATCATTTTGTCTATGCCAAGCACAATCTGTATCATCTTTATCGGTTTATTGCGAGGAAGCTTGGTTTCAAGATTGCCCCGGCGACCATTCCTTGTCGTTGCAACAAAGATAAGGAATATCACCCAAAGGAGGATGATCCGTGCGCGTCACATTTGTCGCTATCGGCTGGGAACAATTAGGCATTAGTTTGCTTTCCGCCATCGCTAAAGAAAAGGGCCATGAGGTTAACCTCGCCTTTAGCGTCTCTCTTTTTAATGACCGCTGTCATTTAAATATTCCTCGGCTTTCTCCCTTTTTTGATGATCGTAAAAATGTTATTGAAATGATTAGAAAACAGAAACCGGATGTTTTGGCCTTTTCAGCCTTGACGCCGAATTATCAATGGATGGTGGGGATAGCCCAGGAGGCGAAAATGCTTTTTCCGCATGTCAAAATTATTTTTGGAGGGGTTCACACCTCTGCCGTCCCTGATCTGGTTTTATCCCGGTCATGCGTTGATTATGTGTGCATAGGGGAAGGGGATATCGCTTTTCCCGCAATTTTAGACGCTATCGAGAGCGGTCAAACGCTTGAGCCGATTCCGAATACAAGATTTAAACTTCCCGGCGGAGAGATCGTCCGGGGACATCAGGCGGGATTTATCCAGGATTTGGATTCGCTCCCCATGTATGACAAGACGTTGTGGGAAGATTATATGCAGTTTGACGAAACCTATATTACGATGGCCTCGCGCGGCTGTCCTTACCGCTGCACATTTTGTTTTAATAATTTTTTTGCCAATCTTCCGGAGAAAAGGACGGGGCGATACGTCCGCCAGCGAAGTGTCGAGCATATGATGTCGGAACTGCGTTGGGCGAAGAAACGCTATCGGCTGCATATGATTGAATTTTTTGACGATATTTTTACCGTGGATAAGAAATGGTTAAAAGTTTTTCTTGATCAATATAAAACAGAGATCCGGGTTCCGTTTCAGTGTTTTACGCATGTGAAATTTGTCGATGAAGACGTTGCCCGGTGGCTTTCTGAGGCGGGATGTTTTTCCGGTCAAATCGGGATTCAGAGCATGGATGATGAATTTAAACGCCAGACAACGAAGCGTTATGAGACAACCGGGCAAATTGAAAGAACTTTAAGATGGATGAATAAATACAGAATAAAACCAAAATTTGATCATTTGTTTGGGCTCCCGGGGGAGTCTTTGGAGGCCCAGGAGACCGCCCGGAAATTTTATGCCAGTGCGCCGCCCTATAATATTCAAACGTACTGGGTCAAATATTTCCCGGGGACAAGATTGGTCCAGCAAGGGCTGGAAGCGGGACTTATTACGTTCTCGGATGTTAACAGGATCAATGATGGGATGGATTGTGATGTTTATTCCCATAGCAATAAATATATCGATCCTGAGAAAATAAAGGCTTATCAGGCGTATCAGCTTGTTTTTAAGTTGATTCCCGTTTTACCCGCTTTTTTCCGCAAAAGACTTCACGCTAAACTGTTTGAGCAACTTCCGGGCTCTGTTTGCTCGATGATCAGTTTTTTAGCCGATATTTTTATCGGCTTGATCCGGGCAAGTCCCGATCATATCCTTTATGCCAAATATTATTTGTATCATATGGGGCGTTTTCTTTTAGCGAAAATAGGAATACGCGTGCCGCCGGCCACGCGACCCCTGAATCTCCAAAACGTACGATCCCCCGTCTTTAAGAATCTCGTGGCCGACGAAAAAGTGCTGATAACCCGGTAAATTTATGGACAAATTCGCGGACAGAGTGAAACGGCTGTTTATCCGTCCCGCTGGCGGGATCGGTATAATATTTTTGTTGACGTTCATCGCGTACAGCAACATTTTTCGAAATCAATTTATCCTGGACGACCATGATTATATCGAAAACTGGCCGCTCATTCAGGATTGGCGTAATTTCCCTCAATTTTTCTGGGGCTATGTTCCTCCTGCTGGCCAGGAAGGTGTTTTCTCGCCGCTTAAAACTTTATTGCATGCCGTCAATTATCACCTTTTCGGGTTAAATCCTTCAGGTTATCATGTGGCGGGGTTGTTCAATTATTTTGTCACCGTTTATTTTATTTACCGCACAAGCTTTTATCTTATCAAAGAATACAGGATTGCGTTCATAACGACGTTACTTTTCGCGCTGCATCCCGTTCACGCGGAGTATGTCGCTTCCATGACTGGGAGCGTGGATGCCGCAGGGATTACGTTTTTGTTTGTCGCCTTCTTTTTTTATATCCGGTCGCACGGACCGTCTTCAGGGCTTAATAAAAAGCGTTACATTGTTGCGGTTCTTTTTGCTTTTTTAGCTATGTTTGCCCACGAATTGACGTTGTCTTTGCCGTTCTTGTTGCTTTGGTACGATTTTTGTTTTTTAAGAGAAAAATCTTCCCGCAAGGGGATCGCCGGCAGAGTCATGCCATTCTTTATCATCGGCGCCGTTTATATTCTTCTGAAATTTCTGGTATTAAAATCGATCACGCGCGGCCATTATCTATACGACAGTTTTGAACTGACGATGCTTGTTATTGTCAAAGCTTTGATGAAGTACGTTTATATCTGCTTTTTGCCGATTGTCCTCACGCATAATCATGTGATCGCTGACGGGATCTTTTCATTTGATCAGGATGATTTTGATCGGTACGCTGTTTTATCGCAATCCTGGCTGGATGGACAGGTTTTGATGGCGTTGCTCCTTTTGGGGTCCATTTTCTACATCGCCGTCAGGAAATGGGAGCAAGAACCTTTGGTGACATTCTGCCTCGGATGGTTTTTCATCAGCCTTTTGCCGGTCTTGAACATTGTCCCCAGCGGCGTCTATTTTGCCGAGCGGTATCTTTTCGTCGGGACATTCACATTCTGCCTGTTACTGGCCTATTATATCAATAAATTAAGGAGATCGAACCGCCTTGGGCTGGCAAGGATATCGGTTTTTATGATCATGGCGCTTGTCGTTTTTGATATTGTCCGGATCCGGACAAGAAACCAGGAATTGCGCGATGATGTGTCTTTGTTTGAGTCGGCCGTGCGCGCCAATCCCCAAAGTGCTTTGATGCACAACGACCTCGGGATCGTTTATGCCAAGCACGGCAAGCCGCAGCAAGCGCTCGCCAGTTTCCGGCAGGCACTTGCGATTCGGACGGATGATCCCGTCACTTATTTCTCCATGGCCCAGGCGTACATTCAGCTGGATGACAAGAAAAAAGCCGCTGATGCCCTTGAACAGGCCATTATTCTCAACCCGCGGTATGCCGAGGCGCACTATAATCTCGCCGGTCTGT
>JACRIE010000043.1 GCA_016220165.1 Candidatus Peregrinibacteria bacterium | reverse complement strand
TCCGCGCCGTCTGGTCTCGCGGCACACCTTTTATCAACTCATAATTTTTATGCATTTTTTGTTTGACCGCGATATAAGTAGTTAGCGGTTAGCTATTAGCCCGAATTGAATCCGGTTAAACGCTAACAGCTAATAGCTAACAGCTAATTTATCATTCTTCTTCCGTGTATTTCATCACGGTTTTGAATCGTAGATATTCCATGAGTCTCAGGCCCGTCCAGCGACCCAGGAAATAATGGATGATAATGAGCCCCAGAATGAGCTCGGGATATCCCAAAATCAGGGTTTGCAGGAACTGCCACTCCACCACGGAATAGCACAAAAGAGATACGGCTATAATTTCAAACATTAAAACCAGAGCCCCTAAGATGCCTCGTTCGCTCACCACGTTTACGAATTTTTCCGCCAGAGACGTCATGATCAGCATAGGGAAAACAGCCAGCGTCGCGAGTTGATTGATACCAAGGATTGTTCCTGCCGCCAGCATCAGGAGAATGATAAAAGTGGAAATCGTTAAAATAATCGCCATGCGGGGAATATGCAGCAGGGGGAGCCGATCCAGCGCTTTTCTTAAAAGCACGCCCGTAATCGTTAGAATAATAAGGATAGTCAGCCCGAATTTTAAGCCCAATGCCAGGAAAGAAAGCGTGATGATAGAAGGCAGATAAAGTCCGAACGTGGTGATGCCGATCACCTGTTTAAAAAAAGCGATCAGGGTGGCGATGATCGGCAGCATCAGAAGCAGCACAATGGTATTCGTCGGAATACCCTTAATAATCATGAAATTGACTAAATACGAGATGGAATTAAGCAGGCTGATGCGCCCGGTCTCTTCATCGATAATACGGTAATCGGAAAGGCTCCCTTTTAAATGTTCTGTAAAGGCGCTCGGCGTTTCCGCGGCAATCAGATTAGTCAATTCATGCTCGCGGGTTAAAATAATTTGTTTAGGACGAATGATATTAAAATGCACCTGAAGGGTACGCGCCAAAGATTTAAGATTTTTATCCGTGATCAGAACAATCGTTTTATCCTGGATCGATTCTCTGATTTTGGCGGCAAGCGTTTCATTCTCTCCGCGGATCAGATGGCTTAACGCGTTAATACCGGCGCCGCTGGCGGTCCAGCTGATAATAAAATCCGCATGGCTCAAAGCATCTCCTCGCTCCGTTAATTTTTTAGTGAAAGATTCTTCAGCCATAAATGCTGTCGCGCTGTCGTATGAGTCGATGACTTCAATAGCGGTTCCTTCTTTCCGGGCTTCCGAGGTAAGAGTCATAATACGGTCTTTCATGTCAGCCATATCCGTTATAAGAACCGCCAATTTTTGATAGACGAACACTTCGCGCATCAGGGAAGCGGATTCTTTTCCCTGAACAAGGGTGAGTTTCACCAGATACTGGCCGGGCTTGCTATAAGCGTGCACCACGTTGCCGCCTCGCTCATAAGTGCCGTCCCCGAAATCCCATCGGAATTGAGGAGCGATCTGATTGTCCAATATAAACGAAGAGGAGGCGTCAAAAATAATATTATTATTAACACGGACAATCTCATTCGCCGTGATGGTGGGTTGTAAAGTTTTATTGAAACCCATCGCTCCGGCAAAGCTTGGAAACGTCAGGGCGCTCAGGACGATAAAAAAGGCAACGAGAATCGATTTCATAAATGTACACTTAAATCATCAAGTCTTATTTTCAATAATCAGTATATCATTACTAAATAGAAATTTCTGATTGCAAAATATTCGGAAAAGCACTATTTTAATCCCCTTAATTGCTAACTTAAATAATCCCTATGAAGTCCGAAGCGCGCAACCCTCATTTGGACGAATTGGATATCGATTTCTTGTATCATCTTGGCTTGAATACCGGCATGGATCTAAAAAACATGTTCAGTGGCGTGAAGTATGTTTGCATGGGGGGGAGTGCCGACAGGGCGGAAGCGCTTGCGCAAAAGGCGGCGGAAGAACTCGGCGTGGCAGTGCCGGAGGGGGGGGTACAAACAATCGGAAAAACAGAGCGTTTCTCTCTTTATAGGGTAGGCCCCGTGATTTCCTGCTCCCACGGAATGGGAATGCCATCCATGTCCATTCTGTTGCACGAAATGGCGAAATTGATGGATTACGCGGGGTGTCAGGATGTGCAATTCATCCGTGTCGGAACCTCAGGCGGGGTGGGCGTTGAGCCAGGGACCGTCATTGTTGCCGAAGAAGGGTTAAATGGAAAATTACAGCTGGCTTTTGAACAAGTTGAACTGGGCGAAACATACTCATATCAAACACGTCTCGACCGTCAACTTGCGCAGGATATTTTGGCCGCGCGGGGCGACATACGGGCTCAGCTGGGAAAAACCATGGGAACCGACGATTTTTACGAAGGCCAGGGACGTTTGGACGGGGCTTTGAAGCCACGATATACGGAAGCCCAAAGAATGGCCTTTTTACGACGCGCCAACGAAGCAGGCGTGCGTAATATTGAAATGGAAGCCCCCGCGTTTGCCGCATTCTGCTTACGCGCGGGAATTCCTGCCGCCATAGTGTGTACCACCCTACTGAATAGGCTGGAAGGGGATCAGGTAAGATCGACGCCTGAACAATTGGCTCAATTTTCGGACAACGCCCAGCGAGTGGTTCTCCGGTACATTCGGGGGCAGCTCGGAAAGGCGGTCGCCGGCGCTTAGCATCTCTCGCACTTACCTCCGCAGAGCAGATGATCCAGGCTGATTTTGTCGTGCTTCATTGATTTTTTCGCCAGAAAAAGAGCGCCAAAAAGATAAACAAAATTATAAGCGATTTCCGGAGAAAGGGCTTGATTGCCAGTCGCGGTGATTCCAACGGCATACAGGGCGAAAAGAAGTCCGGCGACCCAAGTCGCGATGCGGGTAAAAAGGCCCAAAAGAATCAAAGCGCCCAGAACGCCTTCGACGAAAGGAGTAATCGTTAAAAAAGTTTTTACAAGAACCATTGGAAGAATGGATCCGGCGAATATAGCGCTCATATTATCTACGAACGCGCTAAGGCCTCCGGAGAATTTATTAATGCTCATAAAAAGGAGCATTCCGCCAAGAGCGAGTCTTAAAAGGTATGTTCCCCTCAGGACACAGGAGCACCCCGAATTACTAGGAACGCAACAGCAATGCGCGCTCTTAGCTGGTTCGATTTTGTTCATAGACAATTGAGTTTAAAAATTAATTTTTTTGCAAAGTGATTATACTCATTTAAAGCCAAAAAAACAAACAAAGAGCCGACGAGGAAGAGTTGACTTTAAAAAAGGGCTTCGATAAAATCATGAGGCTTTTTTAAGGAAAGGGGCCTTAGCTCATTTGGCTAGAGCGCCTGCTTTGCACGCAGGAGGTGGAGGGTTCGAATCCCTTAGGCTCCACCACAAAGATGCGAGAGCCGCGTTCCGAGCGGAAAAAGGCCATAGGCCGCTGGTTAAAAGTTTAGGGCGGTTAGCTCAGTTGGTTAGAGCGCGACACTGATAATGTCGAGGTCCGAAGTTCAACTCTTCGACCGCCCACCATTCGACTCATCCCGCCTTGGCTGGATTCGCTCATGGCGGGCCATCCATTATTACAGTTTACAAGGGCTTTGTTGCACAAATATTTTTTTAGGAATATGACGTTCCGACCCCTGCTTTCCGTTATGCCGCCCTGAAGCTTTCCGGCATCCCGAGGGCGTTCATACGGTTGAGGGCCGATCCCATGATACGGGCTTCTGCGACC